>DATJNS010000063.1:0-3658 GCA_035507915.1 Candidatus Sulfotelmatobacter sp. | reverse complement strand
GCTTCACCATCCGCGCGGCGAGAATCGCAAGGATCTGCGGACCGTTCAGAATCGCCTTCGAGCCGAAGCCACCGCCGAGAAAGGGCGATCGGATCAGCACGTTCTCGGCCGGCACGCCGAAAAAGGCGCCGTAAGACGCGCGGCTCAGCGCCATGGCTTGGTTGGGCATGTCCAACGTTAGCCGGTCGCCGTCCCACTGGGCGACGACAGCGTGCGGTTCCATGGCGTTGTGATATTGCGCCGGCGTCGCGTAATCGGACTCGGTGACGTGCGAGGCCGCCGCGAACCCAGCTTCGATGTCGCCGAAGACGGTGCGCGGCGGCGAGCCGACCCCGACGGCGCCGGGTTCGAAGGGAACGCCGCTCTCCATGGTCGCCCGGACAGGCTCCGTCTCGTATTGCGGCCTCAGTGGGGCCGCGCCCTCTGTCGCCGCTTCCAGCGTTTCGGCTATCACCAGCGCGATGGGCTGTTGCGCGTACCGCACGGAGTCGTCCTGCAGGACTTCGACACGGAAGCCGAACGGCGGGATCTTCTCCTCCGGGTCGTGGGCGAGCGGCGGTCGATTGGCCGGCGTCACGACCTCCACGACTCCCGGATGCGACTTCGCCGCCGCGACGTCGAGCGCTTTAACCTTGCCGCGCGCGATGTTGCTGACGGTCGTCACGGCGTAGAGCATACCCTCGGGATGATTGTCCGCGGCGTAGGTCGCACGGCCGGTGACCTTGAGTAGGCCGTCCCGGCGCGTCAGCGGCTGGCCGGCGCTGGAGCCGAAACGACGAGGCTGGGGAGCACCTCAAGGTTTGTACGCTAAACCGCGTTTTCGTGGACAGACCATGAACGTCGGTCAGGCCGCCGGTCGAAGCCGCGCGCCAGGGTCGTTGAGCGGACGGTAGCCGCCCGGGATGATCACATCGGGCCGTTCCCAGAGGTAGTCGCCCGTCAAGCCGACATGTGCCCAGCCCATCGGCGAGACGTGGGCGAGCAACTCCTCCGCCACGGGCTCGCCCCGGCCGCGCAGATGTTCGACCGTGCGCTCAAGGTAGAGGGTGTTCCAGTACGCGATGGCAGCGATGACGAGGTTCAGCCCCGAGGCGCGGTGCTCCTGGTTTTCCAGCGTGCGGTCGGCGAAGCGTCCCTGCCGGTGGGCGTAGACCGCCTGCGCCAGCGCGTGCCGCGCCTCGCCTTTGTTTAGGCCAGCTTGGCAGGCCCGGCGCAGCAGCGGCCTCTCGAGCCAGTCGAGGGTGAACAGCGTGCGCTCGATGCGCCCGACCTCGCCGAGCGCGAAATCGAGTCGGTTCTGGCGCTTGTAGGCGCCGAGCTTCTTCAGCATGGTCGAAGGCGCGACGGCGCCGGCCTTGATCGACGCAGTCAAGCGGACGATGTCATCCCAGCTCTCGGCGATCGCGTCGGTGCGGATCGGCCGCCCGATCAGCGGCTCCAGACCCTTGTAGCCCGACGCGGGGTCAATCGAGCCGAGCCGTCGGTCGGCGAGATCGCGCAGGCGCGGCACGAAGCGGAAGCCCAGCAGATGGCAGAGCGCGAAGACATGATCGGTCGCCCCACCAGTGTCGGTGTAGTGCACCCGCGGGGCCAAGGACCCGCCACGCAGCAGCAGACCGTCGAGCACATACGGCGCCTCGCTCGCGGTCGCCGAGATGACTCGGGAGTGGAACGAGGCGAAGTGGTCGGAGAGGTGGGTGTAGATCTTCACGCCTGGTTCGCCGCCATATTTGGCGTTCACCTCGGAGGCGCCAGCGCGCTCACGGCCAGCGCGAAAGAATTGCCCGTCGGACGACGAGGCAGAGCCATCACCCCAATGACGGGCGAACGGTAGCTGTTGGTGCGCGTCAACGATTGCGGCAAGCGCTGCGCGATAGTTCTCTTCCGAGAGATACCAGTTGTGGGTCCAGGCGAGCTGGGCGTAGCTCACGCCCTGGCTGGCGTTCGCCATGCGCTCGAGGCCGAGATTGGTGCCGTCGGCCAGCACAGCGGCGAGCACCGCGTTCGGATTATCGTGCGCCTTGCCGGTGCGCAGATCGCGGAACGCCGAAAGGAAGCGTGTGCGGACCGCCACCTCGCGTAAGAGCTCAGTGATCCGCACGCGCGGCAGCAGCGCGTCGAGCCGCCGATCAAGCGCCTCGGCCTCGGGCGGCGTGAGCGGTGGCAGCGGCGCCACCTTCAGCTTGCCGCGAACCAGGGAGACTTTGTCGAGCTTACCCTGGTGCAGCAGCCGTGAGAAACCCTTCAGCCGCCAGTCGAGCATGCGGGCGCGCTCCGCCAGATAGGCGTTCGCGTCGGTGTCGATCGATAGTTCGGTGGCGATCCCGATCGCTTCGCGCTTCGACAGCAAGTAGGCATCGAAGCGCCGGTAGTTGCGGGTGCCGTCGATCCAGACATCACCGGCACGTAGGCAGTCGCGCAGGGTCGAGAGCACGGCGGTCTCATAGAGGCGGCGATTGATCCTGCCGTCCTCGCGCACGAGCCGCTTCCACTGCTTGTTCTGGAACGGCAGCGGCGCGTCCTCGGGCACCTCGCGCCGGTTGCGGCGGTTGAGATCGCGCAAGGTCTCGATGGCCTGCATCAAGGCGGTCCCAGCGCCAGCCGCGCGGAAGTTAAAGGCGTCCAGGAAGGCCGGCGCGAAGCGCCGAATTGTGGCGTACCGCTCAGCCGCCGCGACGAGCATGTCCCCGCCGGCGAGTTCGGCGAGCGCGTCGACCTGTGGCTTAGCGGCGAGCAGCCGGTGCCAGCCCACTGCTTCGTCGATGACGGCGATCGCGTCAGTCTCGCCTTCGCGCGCCTCCGAGAGCGCCGCAATCGTTCGGCCGAACAGGCGCATGAGCTGGCCGACGTCACGGGTCGTTGCTTGGTAGCGCTTCTCCTGGCCGCGTTTGGCGCGGGTGAACAGGGAACCGACGAGCTTGTCAAACATCTCGACCGCGGCATCCGACAACCGCGTCTCGGCGTCGATCAAGCTCGCGACGAGCGTCGCCCGGCGCCGGCTGGCTGCATAATCGGAAAGCAAGAAGGCGGGTGCCGCGGCGCCCTCACGTACGAACTGCCGGAAGCGATGCTTGTGGACGGCGTCTGCGACGCCGGCGGTGACGCCGATCGAGCGCACAAAGGCGAGCCGCTCGAGGATACCGTTGATATTCGTCGTCGACGGCGACTCCGGGACGTCGCGCAGCCAAGCTAGCGGGGTGGAGTTGAGCTTAGCGTCGTTGAGGAGAAGCGTGTCGACACGGTTGAGCTGTTCGGGCGTCAGCGTCGCGATGAGAGCTTCGGCCGCCCGCCGTCGGGCACGGGCGCGTCCGGCCAAGCCTGCCCGCTCGATCGTATCGGCAGAAGGCAGGATGAGCTTGGCGGCGCGCAGGCCCTCGACGAGCCCGCGCGCAATCGGCTCGCCCTTGTCGGTCGACCACGCTCCCGCGGCCGCGAGGTCGAGAGTGAGTGGCACGTCGGCGTGGGTGAAGGCGCGGAGCCCGAGATGGGCGGAGATCTCTCCCGCGTGATCGAGTCGGGTCTGCGCACGGCGGCTGTACTCGCGGAACGCCGCCGGCGTGACGCCGAGCTGGTGGGCGAGGTAGCTGAGCAGCGCCCCGGGCACCGATTCGCCAGCGCGCAGGCCGAAGCCCGGATGGCGCAGCAGGCAAAGCTGGAC
>DATJNS010000062.1:0-2672 GCA_035507915.1 Candidatus Sulfotelmatobacter sp. | reverse complement strand
GCACCGTTCTGCGTGCTGCATCCCGCGGATGCGGCGGCGCGCCGGTTGCAGAATGGCCAACGGGTTCGACTGTTCAACGATCGCGGCAGCGTCGGCCTGGTGCTGCGGGTAGCCGACGAGATTCAGCCCGGGGTCGTGCTGGTGCCCGGACAGCGGCCGGACGACGAGGCGGTCTCGGGGACCGTCAACATGCTGTGCTCGGACCGCTACACCGATCTCGGCGAAGGCGCGACCTATCAGAGCACGTGGCTCGACGTCGCGGCCTGGGACGCGTGATCAGCGGCGCCTGACGCGGCGGCGGCCGTGCGAGACCTCGAGCATCGAGCGCTCGGCATGGAGCGCGTGCAGTAGATTGATCATCCGCATCTGGTCGCACGCGGGTCGGCATTCGATCGCCGCGATCGCGCTCTCGACCCGACGCAGCTGGCCGTCGTCCCTGACAATCAACTCGCTCATCGTCCCCTCCGTCGTTCGTGGTGACGCGACGGTACGACGAACGACGCCGGAGGCCTCGTTCAGTTATGTGAAGAATGGTTGGGCAATGTTGAGTCCGGCCGCGAAACCGGCCTAGGACGCGGCAAGGTCGCCAAGGAACCGACGCGCGTCGGCGAGCGCCTGCGCCGCCCACGCGCGCGCCGGCATCGTCACGCCCGGGGGCGCCGGCAGCTCGACGCTGAGCGGCAGACCGGCCGGCAAGGCCGCCAGGATCTCGCGCAGCGGCACGGTGCCCCCGCCGAGCGGCCGGCGCTCGGCCGGCCCCATGCGCCCGATCAAGGCGGGATCGGGCTCGCCGGGTCCGAGCACGCCGTCGGTGATCTGGGCGTAGGGCAACAGCTTGGGATCGACGCGGCGCACCGCTTCGGGCCCATCACCGCCGCGTATCAGATTGAGGGGATCGAGGCAGAGCACGGCGTTGGCGACACCGGTCTCGGCGATCAGCGCGACCGCCTGGCCGAGCGTCGCCAGCGGCCGCGTCGGCGCGAACTCGATCGCGGCGGTGAGGCCGAACTCGCCCGCCCGCGCGCAGAACCGGCCGAAATTGTCGCGCAGACGCGCGGCATCGGGATCGTCGCCCATGACGAGCACGTAGCGCGCGCCCAGTTCGGCACCGAGCGCGAACGCGGCCGCGAAATCGTCGATCCGGGTGGTCGGCTGAAGGTAGCAGCTAAAGATGTCGAGCACGCCCAGGGCCGCTCCGGCGAGCCGGTCCTTGATCGCACGGATCAACGCCGCGTCGCCGACCACCGGATGGAACGCAAACGCCGGTGAGCGGATCAGGCGCAGCCCGATCGCATCGTAGCCCGCCGCGATCCCGGCCTCGACGTACTCGAGCGGCGGCGTGTCCGGCAGCGTCGTCGGCGCGAGGACGAGGCGGTGCATCGGCCGCAGCAGGTTCGGATCAGACCGGCTTGTCGCCCTTCACCGTGACGCGATTGCCCGTGCGCGTCGCCGGCCAGTAATCCCACATCGCGCGGTGCTGAACGCAACGATTGTCCCAGAACGCGATCGAGTTCGTGCGCCACTTGAACCGGCACTGGAACAGCGAGTTCTCCGCGTGGTCGTAAAGGTAGCTCAGGATCGCGTCGCTCTCGTCGCGCGGCACGCCAACGATCCGTCGGGTGAAGCCGCGGTTGACGTAGAGCGCCTTCTTGCCGGTCACCGGGTGCGTCCGGATGATCGGATGCTCGGCCCGCGGATAGGCGGGCTTGTCCTTGACGCCGTAATTCGCGTAGATCCCGCGATAGACCTGCTCGCCGTCGTGGAGCGCGGTCAGGCCGTCGAGATAGCCCTTCATGCGATCCGACAGCGCCTCGTAGGCCGCATACATGCTGGCGAACAGCGTGTCGCCGCCGACCGGCGGGCATTCCTTGATATAGAGGATGCTGCCCATCGGCGGCTCGAGATCGCATGACACGTCGCTGTGCCAGCCTTCGCCGTTGGCACGCGGCGAGTCCTTGTCGGCGTGGATGATCATCAGCTCGGGGAGGCCGGGCTCGTGAGGCGCCGCCGGATGGAGGTGGAGATCGCCGAACAGGCGCCCGAAGGCCAGATGCTGATCGGGTGTGATGTGCTGATCGCGGAAGAAGATCACCAAGTTCTCGGCAAGGGCTCGGTGAATTTCGTCGATCGTCCGGTTGCCGAGCGGCTTCGCGAGGTCGATGCCGCCGATCTCGGCGCCGATGATCGGCGTGAGCTTGTCGACCGTGATCGCCTCATAGGGCGCGGACTCGGCCGCGGTGTGCTTGTAGCGGGGCCCGTTGTTGCCACGCAGCGAACTCATGGCTTCCTCCTCGAGCGCCGATCCCCCGAAACCATGCGGGCGGACCGGCCAGGGGGCAGTTTAGCAGCCCGGCGCCCGCCTCGCAGCGACTTCTTCGCCAAGCCCTTGATCTGGCTGCCGATCACGGTTTCACTGCGGCCTGAGCCGCGGCGCCAAGGAGAGCAAAATGTCCGTCGTCACCGTCGAGATGCGCGGCCCCGTGTCGGTCATTGCCATCAACCGGCCGGAAAAGCTGAACGCCATCAACAAAGCGGTGGCGGTCGAGCTGCAGGACGCGTTCGCCGCGTTCGACCGTTCCGAGCAGCGCGTCGCGATCCTGACCGGCATCGGCGGGCGCGCCTTCTCCGCCGGCGCCGACGTCACCGACCTGCCCGAGCTGTGGCGCTGCGTG
>DATJNS010000061.1:0-3422 GCA_035507915.1 Candidatus Sulfotelmatobacter sp. | reverse complement strand
CCAACGTGCCGTCGTTCCTGCATAGCCGCGACGTCGCGGTCGAGATGCCGGAGCTCGGCGGACCGCTCACCGTCGACATCGCCTACGGGGGCAATTTCTACGCCATCGTCGAACCGCAGGAACGTTTCCGCGACCTCGCCGCCGTCACGGTTTCCGATCTCGTCCGCCTGAGTCCGCTGCTGCGCCGGCGCCTCAACGACCAGACGACCGTCGTGCATCCGGAGGACCCGACGATCCGCGGCGTCAGTCACATCCTGTGGGCCGGCGCGCCGCGCGATCCGAGCGCGCACGCGCGCAACGCCGTGTTCTACGGTGACAAGGCGATCGATCGCAGCCCGTGCGGCACGGGCACGTCGGCCCGCATGGCGCAGCGCTGTGCGCGCGGCCTGATGCAGCCGGGCGACGCGTTCGTCCACGAATCGATCATCGGCTCGCTGTTCGTCGGCGGCGTCGCGGGCGAGACCACGGTCGGCAACCATCGCGCCTACGTGCCGACGGTGGAGGGCTGGGCGCGCATCACCGGGCTCAACACGATCTTCATCGACGACCGCGATCCCTACGCCAAGGGCTTCGTCGTCGCCTGACGGCCTGCGCCGGGAGGAATCGTCGAACCATGACAGACAGCGACGTCCAACGACCGATCGAGCGCGTGCTTGTCGTGGGTTACGGCGTGATGGGCCGCGGCATCGCGCTCACCTTCGGCGCCGGTGGTTTCGATACCGCGGTTTGGAGCCGGCGGGCCGCGAGCCTCTCCGATCTGCCGCCCGGCGTCCGCGCGGTCGCGAGTCCGCCGACCGAGGCACCCGATCTGGTGATCGAGTCGGTGCTCGAGGATCGCGCGCTCAAGCAGCAGGTCTATGCCGCGATCGAAGCGGCCTATCCGGCGACCACGATCATCGGAACCAACACCTCGGGCCTGGCGCTCGACGACCTGAGCGCCGGCATGAGACATCCCGAGCGCTTCGTGGGCACGCACTACTTCATGCCGGCCGAGGTGTTCGCGATGGTCGAGGTGATGGCCGGCACCCACACGCCGCGCGCGGTGGTCGACCGCGTCGCGGCGGCGATGCGGCGCACCGGCAAGGACGCGATCACGCTCTACAAGCCGATCGTCGGCTATCTGATCAACCGGCTGCAGCACTGCATCCTGCACGAGGCCTACCGCATGATCGAGACCGGCGTGGCGTCGCCCGCCGAGATCGATCGCGTGGCGCGCCTGATGCTGGGTCCGCGCATGTGCATCAACGGCCTGATCGAGCAGAAGGACATCGGCGGGCTCGAGATCCACGTCAATGCGCATCGCGCGATCGTGCCGGCGCTGCACCACGAGCCCGTGGCCAACCGCTACCTGCAGGCCTTGGGCAAGCGCGGCGAGTTCGGGATCGACGCCGGCCTCGGCTTCTACGACTGGCGCGGCTGCGACGCGAAGGCGGTGCGGCGCCAGACCGTCACGCGCCTCAACGCGCTGCTCGAGTTCCTGAACACCGGGCTCGGCCCGACCGCCGAGCGCACGACCCCGCAATCCCGGCCGGTCGAGCCGGCCGACTAGCGCGCCAGGAGGCCACTGTGGCGAAATCCAGCAAGGCCAAGGGCATCACCCAGGGCCTGACCAACTACGGCGACAACGCGTTTTCGGCCTACATGCGCCGGTCGTTCGCGCGCTCGATGGGCTACTCGACCGAGATGCTCAAGAAGCCCGTGGTCGGCATCACGTACACGGCGAGCAACTTCAACAACTGCCACCGCAACGTGCCCGAGCAGATCGAAGCGGTGAAGCGCGGCGTGCTCGCCGCCGGCGGCCTGCCGATGGATTTCCCGACGGTGTCGCTCGGCGAGGTGTTCCTCACGCCGACCAGCCTGATGTTTCGCAACCTGATGTCGATGGACGTCGAGGAGATGATCCGGGCTCAGCCGATGGACGCGGTCGTGCTGGTCGGCGGCTGCGACAAGACCGTGCCGGCATTGCTGATGGGCGCGGCGTCGGCCGGGCGGCCGGCGATCCAGCAGATCGTCGGGCCGATGATGACCAATCGCTTCCGCGGCGAGCGGCTCGGGGCCTGCACCGACTGCCGCCGTTTCTGGGCGCAGTTCCGCGCCGGCAAGCTCACGCAGCCCGAAATCGATGCGATCGAGAGCGGGCTCGCGACCACCGCGGGAACCTGCCCGGTGATGGGCACCGCGAGCACCATGGCGTCGATCACCGAGGCGCTCGGCATGTGCCTGCCCGGCACCGCGGCGATCCCCGCCGTGCACGGCGACCGCCTGCGCGCCGCCGAAGCGTCCGGCGCGCGCGCGGTCGCGATGATCGAGGAAGGGCTGACGCCCGACAAGATCATGACGCCGCGGTCGGTCGAGAACGCGCTGCGCGTGCTGCTCGCGATCGGCGGCTCGACCAACGCGATCGTGCACCTGACCGCGATCGCCGGACGCATGGGCATCGCGATCTCGCTCGACCGCCTCAATGCGATCAGCGACGAGACGCCGGTGCTGATCGACCTGAAGCCGACCGGCGACCACTACATGGAGGATCTATTCTTCGGCGGCGGGGTCGGCGCCGTGCTGCGCGAGCTCAAGCCGCTGCTCCACCTCGACTGCCTGACGGTGGCGGGCGAGACCTTGGGCGAGCGGCTGGCGCGCGAGGACGGCGCCTGGACCGATCCCAACGTCGTGCACCCGGTGTCGAAGCCGATGCGCGAGAATGGCGGGCTGGTCGCGCTGTTCGGCAACCTGGCGCCCAACGGCGCGATCCTCAAGCGTTCGGCGGCCGACCCGTCGCTGTTCGAGAGCGAGGGCCGTGCGGTCGTGTTCAACTCGCTCGAGGACATGGCGGCGCGCGTCGATTCGCCCGATCTCGACGTCGCGCCGGGCGACTTCCTGGTGCTCCAGAACGCCGGTCCGAAGGCGATCGGCATGCCCGAGGCCGGCTATCTGCCGATCCCGGCCAAGCTGGCGCGCCAGGGCATCAAGGACATGGTGCGGCTGTCCGACGCGCGCATGAGCGGCACCGCGTTCGGCACCATCGTGCTGCACATCTCCCCGGAGGCGGCGATCGGCGGGCCGCTGGCGCTCGTGCGCAACGGCGACCGCATCCGGTTGTCGGTCGCCAAGCGCCGACTCGAGCTCATGGTCGACGACGCCGAGCTCGCGCGACGCAAGGCCGCATGGCAGCCCTACACCGCGCTCGACCACGCGCGCGGCTACGGCAAGCTATATTTCGATCACGTGCTCCAGGCCGAGGATGGCTGCGACTTCGACTTTTTGCGCGCGGCGAAATGACTCGTGGGAGCCAACCGATGTTCTATCGCTGCATGCCCGCGCGCGCCGCGATGCCGCGTGTCACCGCGCGTCGCCCGCGCGGCCACGGCTTTGTCACCATCGACATCCACTGCCATGTCCACACGCCGGCCGCCGCGGCGCTCGTC
>DATJNS010000060.1:0-2365 GCA_035507915.1 Candidatus Sulfotelmatobacter sp. | reverse complement strand
GGCGATGCGCTCGAACCCGAGCGGCGCGAGGTCGAGGCTCATGTAGCGGCCGTGGACGATCAGCTCGGCGACCGCGCGGCCGACCGCCGGGGACTGCTGGATGCCGTGGCCGGAGAAGCCGTTGGCGAAGATCAGGTTCGTGAGTCGCGGGTGGCGGCCGACAATGCCGTTCTGGTCGAGCGTGTTGTACTCGTAGTAGCCGGCCCATGCGCTCACCGGCTTGACGGCCTCGAAAGCCGGCACGCGCGCCGCCAGCGCCGGCCATACGACGTCGTCGAACTCGGCGTGCTGGACCTCGAGCGGCGCATCGTCGGGGTCGCGCCAGGACGGTGGCGACACGCCGCAGATGTAGTGTGCGCCTTCGGGGCGCACCCACACGCCGCTCGGGTCGATCGTCAGCGGCACGTCGGCGAGCTTCGTGCGGCAGTCGATCACGAACACCGAGCGCCGGCGCGCGCGCACCGGCAGCTCGATACCGGCGAGTCGGGCGAGGCGCGCCGCCCACGGGCCGGCCGCGTTGACGAGCCGGCTGCAGGCGAGCCGCGAGCCGTCGTCGAGCGCCACCCGCACGACGGCGTCGCCGCGGATCTCGAGCCCGACCGCCTCGGCGTGGCGGTATTCGACGCCGTTGGCGCGCGCCCGGCGCTTCAGCGCCTGGAGCAGCGCGTAGCCGTCGAACCAGCCTTCGCCCGCGAGCCCGAACGAGCCGCCCGCCAGGTCCGCGGTCGCGAGCCACGGGAAGCGCGCCGCGAGCTCGGCCGGCGCGAGCAGGGCCACGGCGACGCCGTGGGCGCGCTGCACGCGGTGGCTGGCCTCGAGCGCCGCCATGCCGGCGGGCGACGCGAGGAACAGGTAGCCGCGCTCGACCAGCGACACCTCGTCGGCGATCGCGCGCAGGAACGCGAAGCCGAAGCGCGACAGCAGGATGTTGATCGGGCTCGAGAACTGCTGACGGATCGAGCTCGCCGACAGGGCCGAGCTCGCCTGGCGGTAGGTCGGATCGCGCTCGATCACGACGACGCGGCCGGCGAACGCCCGATCGCTGGCCAGGAAATGCGCGACCGCGCAGCCGACCGCGCCGCCGCCGACGATGACGACTGGGTCCGTCATGAGGTCCATTCTATTGCCGTCCCGCCGCGACGGTGGCAATGCGCAGCCGGCTGCGCCAAGCTGGAGCCGCAACGGCGGGAGGGGATGGATGAGCCCGATGGACCAGGCCGATCCGCGGCGCAACGCCGACGTCGCCTCGGCGCTGCGCGAGGCCGAGGAGCACTACGTCGCCGCCAATCCCAAGAGCCAGGCGCAGCATCGCGCGGCGCTCGCCGCCATGCCGGGCGGCAACACGCGCACGGCGATCTTCTACACGCCGTTCCCGCTCACCATGACGCGCGGCGCGGCGCAGCATCTGTGGGATCTCGACGGCCACCGCTATGTCGATTTCCTGGGCGAGTTCACCGCCGGGCTCTACGGCCATTCCCATCCGGTGATCCGCGCCGCGCTCGACGCGGCGCTCGACGGCGGCATCAGCTTCGGCGCCCATGGCGCGCTCGAGGCGCAGTTCGCCGAGGCGATCGTCGCGCGCTTCCCGTCGATCGAGCTGGTGCGCTTCACCAACTCGGGCACCGAGGCCAACCTGATGGCGCTGGTCACTGCGCGCGCGATCACCGGCCGGTCCAAGGTGCTGGTGTTCGACGGCGCCTATCACGGCGGCGTGTTCTATTTCCGCGGCAAGCCCGCGCCGATCAACGCGCCGTTCGACTTCGTGATCGCGCCCTACAACGACGCCGCCGCCACCCTGGCGCTGATCGAGCGCCATGCCGACGACCTCGCCGCCATCATCGTCGAGCCGATGCTGGGCAGCGGCGGCTGCATCCCGGCCGAGCCGGCGTTCCTCGCGGCGCTGCGCGCGGCGGCGACGCGCGTCGGCGCGCTGCTCGTGTTCGACGAGGTGATGACGTCGCGGCTGGCGCCGGGCGGGCTGCAGCAGGCGACCGGCGTGCTGCCCGACCTCACCACCCTGGGCAAGTACATCGGCGGCGGCATGAGCTTCGGCGCCTTCGGCGGCCGTGCCGACATCATGGAGCGCTACGACCCGCGGCGCGCCGACGCGTTCCCGCACGCCGGGACCTTCAACAACAACGTGCTGACCATGAGCGCGGGCCTGGCCGGGCTCACGCGCGTCTACACGGCCGAGGCGGCCCAGGCGCTCAATGCGCGTGGCGACCGGCTGCGCGCGCGGCTCAACGCGCTGACGCGCGACCGCGGCCTCGCCATGCAGTTCACCGGCCTGGGCTCGATGCTGCAGGTCCACATGTGCGCCGGCGCGCTCCGCTCGCCCGCCGACGCCGCGCGCGGCGACGCGGCG
>DATJNS010000059.1:0-13359 GCA_035507915.1 Candidatus Sulfotelmatobacter sp. | reverse complement strand
GCGAAGCCGCGGAACTCGGGGGCGGCGCGGCCGACTTGCGCGGTGGCGGGCCGGAACTGCTGGCGCAACGCGGGAATGCCGTAGGGCACGCCGCGCCGGTGGTAGGCGTCGTGCTGCCAGCTGTTGCCGGTGAAGTGGGGCCGGTCGTCGTGCACGCTCACGTAGCTGTTGATCGTGTTGAAGCGCTCCGCGTCGATGGCGATGCGGCGATGGGCCCAGTCCCAGCGGTCCCAGCCCCACAGCGCGCCGACGACGCCGAAGCCGATGCCGAAATAGATGCCCGGCCCCGCGACGTTGCCGTAGCCCGGCGGCGGCGGAAAATAGGTCGGCGGATATTGGGGATAGCCCCAGGTGCCGTAGACGTCGGCCGGATTGTAGTAGGGCACGTAGACGGTATCCGGATTGGCGGGCTCGATCTCGATCGCGCCGCCGTCGCTCGCGACGGTCTCCTGCGGCGTCGAACGCAGGGTGCCGGCGGCCTGCGCTTGCGCGCGCAGCCTCTGCACGGCGTCCATGACGTCGGACTGCTGCGCGAGGAAGGCGTTGCCGAGCGCCTGCATCCAATCGAGCCGGCTGTTCATCATCCGGAGGATCGGCGGAAACGGCACCAGCGACTTGACGCTGGGATCCCAGTTCTGCGTGACCAGCGCGGCGTTCAGCGGGTCGCCGCGCAGCCGCGCATTGTTGGGGTCCTGCACCCAGCGCCAGGCCTCGACCACCTCGAGCGGATAGGTCGCGGCCATCAGGATCTGCGACAGCAGCGGATCGGGATAGAGCGCGATCGGCGCGACCAGCTGGTCGATCTGTCCCGGCGCGTAGGTCGGCGCGGGCGCCGGCGGTGCCGGGGCTTGCGCGATCTGGACGGCGCGGGGCGCCAGCATGGTCGCGCGCGGCGCGTCGGCGGCGGCCAACAGGATCACGGCGCCCAACGTCAGGCCGATACCGTGGCGCGCCGTGCGGATCAGGCCCGTGGTCATTTCGCCCCTCCGGCCGCGAGGCGCGATCTTGCGCGCCGGCGCCGGGCGTTGTCCATCGCCACAGCCGACGGTCGGCCGCGATGCAGGTTCAGGCGGCGGCGGTGCTGCGGCTCGGCGGCGCCGTCGCCAGGATCGCCTTGAGCTCGGGAATGCACGATCCGCAATTGGTGCCCGCGCGCAACGCGACGCCGATCTCGGCCACGGTCGTGAGTCCGCGCGCCGCGATCGCGCGATCCAACGTGCGCGCGCCAACTCCGAAGCATGCGCACACCGTGCGTCCGGGATCGCTCGCGGCCGCCGCCGCCGCGGGTTGGCCGGCGAGCAGCGCCGCACGCATCGCTGGCGCGATCACGCTGCCGAGCGGTACCGTCAGCGCGTCGAGGCGCGGCAGCGCGGCCGCGTCGCGCGCCAGGAACAGGCACGCCTCGAGGCGGTCGCCCGCCACGGCGGCGTAGCGAAACACGCCGCGGGCGGGGTCGGCATAGATCACCAGCTCGGCATCCGGCGGGGTGCCGAGCAGCGCGGCGATCCACGCCGCGCTCGTGTCGCCGCGCGGCAGTGCATCCCAGCCCGCGAGCGCGAAGGCTTGTCCACGCTCGAGCGGCACGCGCGCCCAATAGAAATCGCCAAACAGCGGCTGCTCGGAGCCGCGCAGCAGAAGGCCGTGCCACAGCGCCGCGATCGGCGTCGCGCGCACCGGCGTCGCCTTCAGCTCCGGCTGCCCGGAGACCGGATCGGGCGCCGCGCCGACCAGCTGGCCGATCGGTCCGCTCGACGTCAGCCGATCGGTCCAGTGCATCGGCGCGAACACCGTGCCGGGCCGCTGCTCGGTCGAGAGACACACGCGCAGCACGGTCGCGCCGTGCCGGCTTTCGACGCGTGCGAAGCCGCCGTCGACCAGGCCGAGCGGCGCGGCGTCGGCGGGGTGGATCTCGAGCAGCGGCTCGCGGCGATGCGCCATCAGGCGCGGCACGCGGCCCGTGCGCGTCATGGTGTGCCACTGGTCGCGCAGCCGCCCGGTGTTCAGTACGAGGGGCCAGTCGTCATCGGTCGGCGCGGTCGGCGGACGGTACGGCGTCGGCACGAAGCGCGCGCGGCCGTCGTCGGTGAGGAACCCGCTGCCGTCGCCGTACAGCCGCTGGGCGCCCGACCACGGTGCCGGTGCGCCGCGCGCGATCGGCCACTGCACCGGCGCCAGGCGGTCATAGTCGGCGTCGCCGAGATCGGCGAGCGCGCCGATGTCGAACAGACGCCGCCGCGGCCCATCGTTCTCGAAGCCGGACAGCGCGGCGTGCTCGCGAAAGATCTCGGCCGGTCCGCGGTAGGGAAACGCCGTCTGCCAGCCCATCCGGCGCGCGACCTCGCTCAGCATCCACCAGTCCGGGCGCGCGGCGCCCGGCGGCGCGCGAAACGCGCGCTGGCGCGAGATGCGGCGCTCGGAGTTGGTGACCGTGCCGTCCTTCTCGCCCCAGCCCGCGGCGGGCAGCACGACGTGGGCGAGGCGCGTCGTGTCGGTCGGCCAGCAGTCGCTCACGACGACGAACGGGCAGGCGGCCAGCGCGCGGCGCACCCGCACGGCGCGCGGCATGCTCGCAGCCGGGTTGGTGCCGAGGATCCACAGCGCCTTGACCTTGCCGTCGAGCACCGCCTCGAACAGGTCGACCGCCTTCAAGCCGGGGCGGCTCGCCATGCGCTCGGCGCGCCAGAAGCGCCGCACGCGATCGACGTCGTCGGGATCGGACCAGCTCATGTGCGCGGCAAGCTGGTTGGCGAGGCCGCCGACCTCGCGGCCGCCCATCGCGTTGGGCTGGCCGGTCAGCGACAGCGGTCCCATGCCTGGCTTGCCGATGCGGCCGGTCGCGAGATGACAGTTGATGATCGCGTTGACCTTGTCGGTGCCCGCGGACGACTGGTTGACGCCTTGCGAGGTCAGCGTGACGGTGCGCTCGGTCGCCGCGAACCAGCGGCAGAAGGTCTCGAGGTCGCGGGTCGGCAGGTCGGCGGCCGCGGCGGCGTCGGCGAGCGTCGGTGCCGTGCGCCGCGCCGCCGCCAGCGTCTCGGCGAAGCCGCTCGCGTGGCGTGCGATCCAGCCGCGGTCGCACGCGCCGGCGTCGACCAGATGGACGAGCAGCGCGGCGAACAGGACGACGTCCGTGCCCGGTCGCAGGGCCAGATGGAGATCGGCGATGTCGCAGGTCGACGTGCGCCGCGGATCGATCACGACGACGCGGGTGCCGCGCGCCGTCTTGGCGGCGGCCAGGCGCTGGTACAGCACGGGATGGCACCAGGCGGCGTTGCTGCCGACCAGCACGACGAGGTCGGCCAGCTCGATGTCGTCGTAGCACCCCGGCACGAGGTCCTCGCCGAATGCGCGGATCTGGCCGGCGACGGTCGACGCCATGCAGAGGCGCGAGTTGGTGTCGATGTTGGCGCTGCCGACGAAGCCCTTCATGAGCTTGTTGGCGACGTAATAGTCCTCGGTCAGGAACTGGCCCGACGCGTAGAGCGCCACGGCGTCGGGCCCGTGCGCGGCGATCGTCTCGGCGAAGCGCGCGGCGATCAGCGCCAGCGCCGCATCCCAATCGGCGGGGCGGCCGTCGATCTCGGGCTGCAGCAGCCGTCCGTCGGGCGCCAAGGTCTCGCCGAGCGCGGCGCCTTTCGAGCACAGCCGACCGCGGTTGGCGGGATGGTCCGGATCGCCCGCCACCGCGCCGTCGGCGGCGATCGTCAGGCCGCAGCCGACGCCGCAATAAGGACAGGTCGTGCGGGTCATGCCAAATCGGCGGTGGCGGGCGCGCGTCTCAGCCGAGCCCGACGCGGACGGCATCGGCCTCGAGGCGCGCGGCCGCGAGCGCCGCCGCGACGGCGGGAGCATCGTCCGCATCCGCGGGCGGCGCGACCGGCGCCGCGAAGGCGCGGCCGAACGCGAGCTGGTCGCGGAACCCGGCGACGTCGACCTTGTCGCGCATCAGCTGGACGTACCAGGGGCCGTCGGCGGTGCTGCCGTACAGCACGCTGCCGACGATCCGGTCGTTGCGGACGATCAGCTTCTTGTAGAGGCCGCCGGCGGCGTCGTGCAGCGTGATCTCGTGGTCGACCTCGTCGGCGGCCGCGAGCGTGCCGGCGGAGAACACGTCGATGCCGGTGATCTTCAGGCTGGTGAACACCGGCGGCGGCTCGTAGACGGCGGTCGCGTCGCCGGCCAGCCGCGCGCCGCACACCTTGGCCTGCTCCCAGATCGGCGCCACCAGGCCGAAAACCTGGCCGTTGTGCTCGATGCATTCGCCGACCGCGAAGATGTCGGGATCGCTGGTGCGCAAGTCGTCGCCGACCAGGATGCCGCGGTTGACGTCGAGCCGCGCGGCGCGCGCGAGGTCGATGTTCGGACGGATGCCGATCGCCAGCACGACGAGATCGGCCGCGATCTCGCGGCCGTCGGCGAGCACGACGCCCTCGGCCTTGTCGGCGCCGACGATCTCCTCGGTCTGGCCATCGGTGAAGAACGCGATGCCGCGGGCCTCGAGGTCGCGGCGCAGCAGCGCGCCCGCGGCGGCGTCGAGCTGGCGCTCCATCAGGCTCGGCATCAGGTGGACGACGGCGACCGACATGCCGCGGCGCTTGAGGCCCCATGCCGCCTCGAGTCCGAGCAGCCCGCCGCCGATGACCACGGCGCGTCGGTGCTCGCGCGCCGCCGCGATCATCGCCTCGACGTCGGCGATGTCGCGAAAAGCGCGCACGCCGGGCAGCCCGAGCCCCGGGATCGGCGGCGCCAACGGCTTGGAGCCGGTCGCGACGAGCAAGGTGTCGTACGCGATCGTCTCGCCGCCCGCCAGGCTCACGCGCTTCGCCGCGCGGTCGATCGCGGTCGCCGGACGGCCGGAGATCAGCGCGATGCCGTGCGCCGCGTACCAGCCGTGCGGATTGATGACGATCTCCTCGATCGTCTTCTCGCCGGCGAGCACGGCCGAGAGCTGGATGCGGTTGTAGTTCGGGTGCGGCTCCGCGCCGATCACCGTGATGGCGCAGCGGTCGGGAGCGCGCGCCAGCAGCTCCTCGACCGTGCGCATGCCCGCCATGCCGTTGCCGATGACGACGAGGCGCTCGCGTGGTCCGGGCGGTTGGCCGCCCATCGCCGCCTCACACGCGCGCTTCGGCGAGGCTGGGCGCGCGCTGCGCGAGGAAGCTCCGGCGCATGTAGTACCACCAGGTGAGCCCGATGCAGGTCACGTAGAAGGCGAGGAAGAACTCGAGCGCCAGATACGGTCCGCCGGTGACGGCGATCGAGGCGCCGAAGCCGCGCGGGATCAGATAACCGCCGCAGGCGCCGATCGCCGAGATGAAGCCGATGGCGGCCGCACTCTCGGTGGCGGCCGCTTTGACGGCCAATGTCCGTGCCATGGCGCCGGCGCCCTTCGCGTCGCGCAGCTTGGCCTCGCGGAAAATCGACGGGATCATCCGGAAGGTCGAGCCGTTGCCGACGCCGGTCGTGACGAACAGCATCAGGAACATCGCGACGAAGCCGGCGAAGCTCTTGATCTCGACGTAGTACATGACCCCGATGGTGGCGGCGCCCATGGCGACGAAGTTCCAGAAGGTCACGCGCGCCCCGCCCAGCTTGTCGGCGAGCCGTCCGCCGAACGGGCGCGACACCGAGCCCACGAACGGCCCCAGGAAGGCCAAGCCCACGCCCATCGCCGGGAACTGAGTCTTGAGCAGCAGCGGGAACGCCGCCGAGTAGCCGATGAAGGAGCCGAACGTCCCGATGTAGAGCCAGGACATCACCCAGGTGTGCTTGCGCCGAACGATCATGAGCTGATCTTTGAAGGTCGAGCGCGCCGAGGTGAGGTTGTTCATGTGGCGATTGGCGCCGTACAGCGCGAGCGCGATCAGCGGCAGCCACATCAGCCCGGCATTCTGCAGATAGATCCCGCCGGCCTGCGGCGGGATCAGATAGAGGCTGATCCAGCCGAAGCCGATCACGATCGGCACCATCAGCTGCAGGGTGCTGACGCCGATGTTGCCGCCCGCCGCATTGAGGCCGAGCGCCCAGCCCTTCATGCGATCCGGATAGAAGAACGAGATGTTCGCCATGCTGGAGGCGAAATTTCCGCCGCCCAGGCCGGCGCTGGCGGCGACGATCAGCATCATGTCGAACGACGTATCGGGGCGGGTGACGAAATAGGCCAGCAGGGTGGTCGGGACGAAGAGCAGCGCCGCGCTGACCATCGTCCAGTTGCGGCCGCCGAAGATCGGCACCGCGAAGGTGTAGGGGAAGCGCATCAGCGAGCCGACCAGGCCGGGCAGCGCCACGAGCTGGAACAGCTGAGCGGTCGAGTAGTGGAAACCGGCCTGCGGCAGCTTGGTCGCGACGATGCTCCAGACCAGCCAGATCGAGAAGCCGAGATGCTCGGCCACGATCGACCAGATCAGATTGCGCCGGGCGACCGTCTTGCCGGTCTCTTCCCAGAACGCTTCGTCCTCGGGATGCCACTCCGAGATCCAGGTGGTGTCGCGTGTGCTCATCGAGGCCGTCCCTTTCCGCCAGGCGCATCGTTCAATCGGCAAAGCCTGTGCCAACGCGGTGGCGGACAATTCGGGGATTCGGCGACGTTTCGGGGTCTCGATGCGCTCGATTTCTAGGCGAGACGGCAGATTTTTGTGCGCTGCAAAAAATCTATGCAGACGCTCGAATTATGGGCGACCGCGCTCGATCGAGCTCGCGTGTCGGAGCGCGCCGTCGGTGCGGCGAACCGCGATGCCGGTCAGATCGTCGATCGGCGGTCGGTTCAGGCGCGCGCGGAAGCGTTCGACGACGTCGTCGAGAAAGCATTTGGCGTCGTCGCGCGGCGCGTCGTCCGCGAGCGTGCAGATGCCGTCCTCGCCGAGCCGTTCGCCGGTGTCGAGCGGGCTCTCGGCGAACCCGTCGCTATAGAGGAAGAGCAGCGCGTCGGGCGGGAAGGGCTGGGTTCGCGTCGTGTAGGCGGCGCCCCGCATGATGCCGAGCGGCACGCCGGCGCTGTCGAGCAGCTGCCAGGCGCCGTCGGGCAGATGGAGCAGGGGCGCGGTCGATCCCGCCGAGGCGTAGCTCAGCGTCCCCTCTGCCGGATCGAAGAACACGCAGGTCGCGGTGGCGAACTGGCCGATCGGCAGCAGCCGGGCGAGCGCGTCGTTGAGCAGGCGCAGGAACATCGCGGGGTCGGGCGGCACCGGCGGCAACTGCTTGATCAGGGTGTGCAGGCGCACGGTGTTGAGCGCGGCCATCACGCCGTGCCCGGCGAAGTCGGCGACGTAGAATCCGGGCTTTCCGTCCTCGGTGTCGATCATGCCCCAGAAATCGCCGCCGAGCTCGGACGACGTCGTGTACATCGAGGCGACGTCGAGGCCGCGCGCCAGCATCACGCCCTCCTGCTCGAGCGTCGGCAGCAGCTCGTTCTGCATGTCGCGCGCGGCCTGGAGCTCGCGCTCGATGCGCTCGCCGGTCTGGCGCAGGCTGCGGATCAGCAACCGGCGCTCAAGATGGACGCCGGCGCGGGCGATCAGCTCGAGCCGGTTGACCGGCTTGACGATCAGGTCGGTCGCGCCGGCCCGGAAGATCTCGACGCGGTCGTGCACGTCCTTGAGCGCGGTCTGCACGAGGATCGGCAGGTCGGCGAACTCGGGGTCGGCGCGCAGGGTGCGGCACACCGAATAGCCGTCGGTGCGCGGCATCATGATGTCGAGGATCAGCAGATCGGGCCGGTTGGCGCGCACCTTCTCGAGCGCCATGTCGCCGTCGGTCGCGACGTCGAGATTGGTGAAGCCGATCTTGCGCAGATAGGCGCTGATGATGTTGAGGTTGAGGGTCTGGTCGTCGGCGATCAGGATCGGCGACGCGAACACCTCGGGGCTGATCCGGTTCCTGAACTCGGTATCGTCCGTCAATGGACGGGTGGCGAGGTCGGTCATCGCGCGAAGGTCATCGAAAGACGGCGGCCGCCGTCGTTGGCGCACATGCGGTCGCAGAACGCGCGGATGATGTAGAGGCCGCGTCCGTCGCCGGTTGCGTCGCCGGGCCGGGCCGGATAGCCCTGGCCCTCGTCCTGCACCGAGATCTCGATCTCGGTCTCGGTCCAGCGCACCCAGACCGTGACCATGCGCCGGCTGAGCTCCGGATTCTGCATCAGCAGCCGGTTGATCATCATTTCCTGTTCGACGTAACCGTCGAGGCCGCCGTGGCGGGGCTTCGCCAGCTCGAGGTTGCCGCGGATCACCGCGTTGGCGAGCGCCTCATGGAGCGCCGTCTCCATGCGTTGGGCGAGGTCCGCGCCGAGCGGCACGATCTGCCCCAGGTCGGCGACGATGCTCCGCGCGGGCTGCGTGCGATACGCGACGTCGGTCGTCAGGCGGATCACGACGCTCGCGTCGTCGGCCCCGACGAGGAGGGGCGCGGGCGACGCGAAGCCGCCGCCGGCATCCGCTCCCGGCGAGTAGTCGCGTGGGTCGTTCGCGATGGCGGCCGTCACGGGGATGGGGCCGACGTCGTCGAATCTCATGGCGGCGCGCCTCATGGCTCGACCACGAACAGGGTATCGAAGCGCGAGACCGCGAACATGCGCTTGACCTGGCCTTGCGCGTTGCGCAGCACCACCGGGCGTCCGGTCGCGCCGGCTTCCTCGCGCAACAGGAGCAGCATGCCGAGACCGGCGGAATCGATGAACTCGACGCCGCCGAAGTCGATCGTCAGCCGGCCTGCCTTGCTCGCGACGAGGTGGCGCGCCATGTCGCGGAACGCGCCATGGTCGGTGAAGGTCAGCTGTCCCGACAGCGCGGCGAGCGCGTTGCCGTCCGACAGGCTCGTGTTGAACATGTCGCCTCCCTCAGAAGAATTCCGCGTCGCCACCCGACGTTTCGATACCAACTGGATCCTCGGGACCGGTCGAGCCTGGCGTCTGACCTTCGAGCAGGCTGGCGACGAAGCGCTCGCGCACCTCGCCCAGGGTGCAGCGCGACAGCAGCATCTTGAGCCACTCGACCTGGGACGCCGTGTCCACCGCGGTGTCCGGCTCGAGGTCGGTGGTCTGGCGCTCGAGCTCGAGAAGGCCGTCGCTCAGCACGTGCAGCGTGTCGATGACGTGCTCGAGGCGCTGCTTGGTGCGGTCTTGGAACTGCATGCCCGTAATGATCGTGCCGATGTTGCCGGAAATGTCGGCGGCGGCCCGCGAGGTCTCGCCGACGATCGCGCCGACCTTCGTGTCGCGCTGATGCATGGCTTCGATCAGCTCGTTCAGGCGGTCCTTGGCGCTGATGTTGCTGGTCAGGTCGACGGTGGCGACCTCCTGCAGCATGGCGTGGCCCTTGCGCACGCCGGTGATCATCGTGCCGATGTGGGTGCGGATGTCGTCGGCCAGCTGCTTGGTCGACTTGGACAGGTCCTTGACCTCGCTGGCGATCACGCGGAAGGCGGCGCCCGCCGTGCCCGCGCGCTCGGCCTCGATCGCCGCGTTGAGCGCGAGGAAGGTGGTCTGCCGCGTCACCTTGTCGATGTTGCCGATGCACTTCTCGACCATCGCGAGGTTCTTCTCCACGTCGTCGAGCGAGTAGACCATGCTCATCGAACGGTGGACCGACGCCAGGATCGTCTGGACGACCTCGTGGAGCGCGGTGTCCAGGAGGTCGGTGATCTCGCGCAGCGTGATCGACTTGCCGTCGATCTCGACCGTGTTGGCGAGCTTGGTCAGCGAGTCGGCGCGCTGGGTCTGCGAGACCGCGGTGTCGGCCAGCGTCTTGAACCGATCGCTGAGCGCGATAGCGTGGGTCTCGACGTAGCTCGAGGCGCGCTCGACCTCGGCGCGCAGGGTCTCGATCACGCGCTGCTGCACGGCCGCGAGCGACACCCAGCGTCCGGCGATGTCCTTGAGCCGCGCGATCTCGGCGTCCTGCTCGCGGATGCGCTCGCTGAGCGCCCCGGTGTGGGCCTCGTGCTCGTCGACCATCATCGGGATGGGCGGCGGTTTCGATCCGTTGCCGTTCGAGACGGTCTTGAAGAACCTCATCGTCCGTTCCCCGAGTTCGGCTCAGATCCGTTGCGCACGGCCGGTCATCCGGCAGTGGCTGAGGATCTCGGCCGGAATCTTGTGCAGCGGCAGCTCGATCTGCGTCGCGCCCGCGTCGTGCGCCGCCTTCGGCATGCCGTAGACGACGCAGGTCGTTTCGTCCTCGCCGATCGTCATGGCGCCGGCGTTGCGCATCGCGAGCAGACCGTTGACGCCGTCGCGGCCCATGCCGGTCAGGATCACGCCGACGGCGTTGTCGGCGGCGACGCGCGCGACGGAGCCGAACAGCACGTCGACCGAGGGGCGATGCCCCGACACCAGCGCGCCCTGGGACACGCCGCAGAGATAGTCGGCGCCCGAGCGCTTGAGCTCGAGATGGAAGTTGCCGGGCGCGATGTAGACATGGCCCGGCAGGACGCGCACGCCGTCCGCGGCCTCGCTGACCGTGACGGCGGCGAGGCCGTTCAGCCGGTTGGCGAACGACTGGGTGAACTGCGCCGGCATGTGCTGGGTGACCAGCACGGCCGGTCCGTCGGGCGGCAGCACGCAGATCAGCTCGCGCAACGCCTCGACACCGCCGGTCGACGCGCCGATCGCGATGATCTTCTCGGACGACCGGAAGCCGGCGCCCCAGCCGCCGGCGGCGGGCGCCGTGGTCGGCGCACGAAAGCTGCGCGTGCGCGCCGTCGCCGCCATCTTGAGCTTCTCGATCAGCTCGTCGCGCAGCGCGCCCATGCCGGTGCTCAGGTCGGATTGCGGCTTGCCGATGAAATCGACCGCGCCGATCTCGAGCGCGCGCAGGGTCGCCTCGGCGCCCGACTGGGTGAGCGACGACACCATCACGACCGGCATCGGCCGCAACGCCATGATCTTCTCGAGGAAGCTGAGCCCGTCCATCCGCGGCATCTCGATGTCGAGGGTCAGCACGTCGGGCGACAGCTCCTTGATCATCGTGCGGGCGATCAGGGGATGGGGCGCGGCGCCGACCACCTCGATCTCGGGATCGGTCGACAGAAGCTGGGTCAGCATCTGCCGCATCAGGGCCGAGTCGTCGACGATCAGAACCTTGATGGGCTTCGATCGGGTCATGTGAACAGCTCGACGTCGCCGTCGACCGGCTGCTCGCGCAGGCGATCGCGATAGCGCAGCTCGGAGTCGAAGACGACCCGGTCGGGATCGCGCCGCATTTCCAGCCGTTGGACCTTGCCGGTGAGCGGGAAATAGTGGATGCGCCGCGGATAATCGCCGCCGAGATCCTCGGCCGCGATCTTCAGCTGCTCGGCGCGCATGAAGCTGCGGACGAATTCGGCGTTGCTGGTGCCGATGTTGAGGCTCGAGCGGATGACGTTGGCGCCGCCGAACAGCTTGACCTCGAGCCGGTCGCGCCGCGCGCCGCGCTTCAGGACGTCGTTGATCAGCTGCTCCATGGCGAACTGGCCGTAGCGCATCTCGTGCGTGGCCTCGCCCCAGCGCCCGCGCGCCTCGCCCGGCAGCATGAAGTGGTTCATGCCGCCGACCGGAACGAGCGTATCGCGGATGCAGGCCGAGACGCACGAGCCCAACACCGTCACGAGAACCTCGTCGGGATACTCGGTGACGTAATGCTCGCCCGGCAAAACCTTGACGACGGTGCCCTTGATGTGCGGGTCGTAATAGCGGCGCTGGCCGTCCAGGGCATCGCGCTCATGGCGCCGCTCCGGCGAGAGGTGGGCCGCACCCATCAACGCACCTTCTGGTAGATCGTGCCGCCGATCAGGCGGAAGCGGTCGGTCACCTTGAAGAGGCTTTCGGAGTGGCCGATGTAGAGCCAGCCGCCGACCGGCATCAGGGCGGCGAAGCGGTCGAACAGGGTCGCCTGGGTCGCCTTGTCGAAATAGATCACGACGTTGCGGCAGAAGATGATCTCGAACGGACCGCCGACCGGCCACGGCTCCATCAGGTTGAGCTGCTTGAAGGTGATCCAGCGGCGCAGGTCCTCGGTCATTTCGAAGGAGCCGTCGCGCAGCTTGCGGCAGAAGCGCTTGCGGTAGGTTTCGGGGACGCTGTCGAACTGGTCGGCGGGATAGTGGGCGGCGACCGCGTGGTCGATCACGTTGGTGTCGACGTCGGTCGCCAGAATGCGGGCGTCCCACGATTGGATGCCGACCGCCTCGGCGGCCAGGGTCATGGCCAGCGAATAGGGCTCCTGGCCGGTCGAGCAGCCGGCCGACCAGATGCGCAGGCGGCGGCTGTGGTGCGCCTCCAGGCTGCGCATCGTCGCGGGCAGGCCGTGCTTCGCCAGATGCTCGAAGTGGTGGCGCTCGCGGAAGAAGTGGGTGAGGTTGGTCGTGACGGCGTTGACGAGTTCGTCGATCTCGGCCTGGCCGGCTTCCGTCTCGAGATGGTCGCAGTACGCCGCGAAGCCGTCGAGGCGCAGCGCGCGCAGCCGCTTCTCGAGGCGGCTGCACAGCATCTGGCGCTTCTCGGGCCGGATCATGATGCCGGTCCGGCCCTCGACGAGCTGCGACAGGAAGCGGAACTGGTCGTCGCCCATCGAGGCGCCGGGCGGCCGATGGCCGGCGGCCGCGCGCTGCTTTCCATCCTCGAGGTCGGTCAGGGAGCTCATGGCAGCCTCGGTTGCTCGACGACGCGGCTAGAACTCTTTCCAATCGGCGTCGTTGGCGGCGGCGGCGCGTGCCGGCTTGGCGCCTCCGGCAACCGGTGCCTTGCGCGGCGGCGCGACGCGCGCCGTCCGTGCGCCGTCGGCGGCCTTCACCGGCTCCTTGCGCTCGGGCGGTCGCACCGTCGGCACGCTGCGCAGGGCGGGACGCTGCGGGGCGCCGGTCTGGTCGATGGTGAAGAAGGCCATCATCTCGCCGAGCGAGGTCGACTGCTCGTCGAGCGAGCGGGCGGCGGCGGCGCTCTCCTCGACCAGCGCGGCGTTGCGCTGCGTCATCTCGTCCATCTGGGAGACGGCGGTGTTGACCTGCTCGAGGCCCGACGCCTGCTCGGAGCTGGCGGCCGCGATCTCGGCGACGATGTCGGCGACCCGTTTGACCGAGGCGACGATCTCGTCGAGCGCGCTGCCGGCGCTGCGCACCAGGCCGACGCCTTCCTTGACCTGATTGCCGCTGTCGACGATCAGACCCTTGATCTCCTTGGAGGCCTGGGCCGAGCGCTGGGCGAGCGCACGGACCTCCGAGGCGACCACGGCGAAGCCCTTGCCGGCATCGCCGGCGCGCGCGGCCTCGACCGCGGCGTTCAGCGCGAGCAGGTTGGTCTGGAAGGCGATCTCGTCGATCACGCCGATGATGTCGGCGATCTTCTGGGAGGAAGCCTCGATCTTGCCCATGGCGTCGATGGCGTCGGTG
>DATJNS010000058.1:0-5846 GCA_035507915.1 Candidatus Sulfotelmatobacter sp. | reverse complement strand
GCGACGATCACGCCCTGGCGATCGTACACGACGACGAACCATCCGGCGGGCAGCCCCTGGTGGTGAATCAGCTCCGAGAACACGCTGACCGGCGGATTGAGCGACAGTACCGAGACGACGTCGCCGTTCGCCGCGACGACTGGGACGTCGATCGCGAGCACCGGCTTTCCCGTCACCGCGCCGGGGAAGATGTCGGAGACCGCCGGGCGACGGGTCGCGACGGCGCGGCGGGTGACCTCCATGTACTGGCGCCGCGGCAGCGGCACCCCGGGCGCCACCGACGTGTTCAGGCGTTGCTGGCCGTCCGGGCGGAGGACCAGGAAGTTCGCCCCCGGCATGCGATGCGCCAGCAGGTCGTCGAGCCGCGCGCGCACGCCCGTCAGATCGCCGGCCTCGAGCGCGGGCGAGCGCGCCAGCACCTCGACGATGGCGATGTGCTTGTCCAGCACCTCGTCGAGCCCGAGCACCAGGCTGCGCGCCAGCGCCAGGGTGCGCTCGCCGGTGCTCGCGATGGCCTCGCGATATTCGATGTACTGCCAGACGATCGCGAAGCTGAACAGCGGCAGGATGCTCGTGACCACCAGCGCGAGCAGACGCGCGCGCAGCGACAGGCGCCCGAGCCGCGTGCCCATCTACCCGGACTTGCCGGCGCGCTCGGCGCAGAATTCGGCGAGCGCCACGAGCTGGGCGCGAATCTCCTCGTTCTCGGCCGGCTTGGCGATCAGCCCGGTCATCGCGAGCCCGAGCGAGCGGCCGAAGTCGCGCTCCGCCGCGAGCACCTGCTCGTCGGACCCGCTCATGACGACGATGCCGCCCTCGAACCCCGCGTCGTGCAGGAAGCGCAGCTGCTCGCGGCCGCTGCCCGCGCCGAGCCTCAGATCGAGCACGATGCCGTCGGGCCGCGCGGCGTCGAACGCCTTCTGGAACGCGACGACGTCGGTCGTCGCCTGCGGCGCCCAGCCGCTACGCTCGGCGATCCGGGTCAGGATCATGCCGTAGGACGGATCGTCGTCGAGGATCAGCAGCCGTGGGGTCCAGCGTTCGGCCATGGAGCCAGCTTCCACCGTGCAAATGTCGCGTCTCTCGCGGCAAGGATCGCCCCGCGGTCGCGCGGGACAGCGGCATCTTGGTCACGCTGGCGGCGGCGGGATTAAAAGGGCGTAAACGCTTTGACGACCGCAACGGTAGGGTTTTTCCGCGGCGCCGACGCGCGTCGAGCGTGCGGCGTGCGACCGACGGCACCCGCCTGGGCTTCCGGCGCCGGTTCGTAGTAGGCTCGGGGCGGTTTCGAGGGAGGATCGATGATGGAGATGGCGACCGGAAGCGCCGCGAACGGCATCGCGTTCATGGGCTGCAACATGACGGCGCCGGGCGCGCCGCTGGCGGCGATGGCGACGGGATCGGCGTCGGGCGGCGGCGCCGCGGCGGCGCACCGGCGCCGCGAGGTCGTGGTCAGCGGCAAGCGCATCAAGACGGTCGACGTGCACGCGCATTGCGGCGTGCCCGAGGCGATGGCGCTGCTCGGCCTGAAGATCGAGCCCGCGCTGGTGATGGGCACGCCGGAGGCCCGGCTCGCCGCGATGGACGCCCAGGGCATCGACGTCGAGGCGCTCAGCATCAATCCATACTGGTACGGCGCGGCGCGCGACGTCGCCGCCGAGCTCATCAAGATACAGAACGCCAAGCTGGCCGAGATCAACGGCTCGCACGGCGGGCGCTTCGTGTGCTACGCGACGATCGCGCTGCAGTTTCCCGAGCTCGCCGCGGAGCAGCTCCGGACCGCGGTCAAGACGCAGGGCTTCCGCGGCGTGTCGATCGGCGGCTCGGTCGAGGGCACCGATCTCTCCGACCCCAAGTTCAATCCGTTCTGGCAGGCCTGCGAGGAGACCGGCGTGCTCGTGTTCCTGCACCCGCAGGGCACGCGCGAGCTCGAGAAGAGCGGCCGGCTCGGCGGCGGCGGCCTGCTGACCAACACGATCGGCAATCCGCTCGAGACCACGATCGCGCTGTCGCACCTGATCTTCGACGGCACGCTCGACCGCCATCCGGGCTTGAAGATCTGCGCGGCGCACGGCGGCGGCTACCTGCCGTCCTACTGCGCGCGCTCCGACGCGGTGACCAAGACCTTCCCCGACCGCGTCGGCAAGCTGCCCAAGAACCCGCCGACCTCGTACCTGAAGGCCGGCCAGCTGTTCTTCGACTCGATCATGTTCACGCCCGAGGCGATGCGCCACCTGATCGCCGAGTGCGGCGTCGGCCAGGTCGTGATGGGCACCGACTATCCCTATCCGTGGACCAGCACCTCGGTCGACCTGATCCTGAGCACGCCGGGCCTCAGCGACGCCGACAAGGTCGCGATCCTCGGCGGCACCGCGGCCAAGCTGCTCGGCATCAAGGACTGACGATGACGCCCGACGCCGTGCTCGCACGACCGCCGACGGTGCTCAGCGAGGCGCAGCGCCGGCGGTATTTCGCGACCGGCTTCCTGGCGGCCGCGGGGCTGATCCCCGACGACTGGCTGCAACGCCTGATCGCGCTGTCGAACCAGTTCCTCGAGGCGAGCCGCGATCACACGGCCTCGAACGAGGCGTTCGATCTCGGGCCGGCGCACCGGCGCGACCGGCCGCACGTGCGCCGGCTGCGCGCGCTGGTCGATCGCCATCCGGATTTCTGGCGCTTCGCGTCGGAGTCGGTGCTGGCCGACATCGCGGCCGACCTGGTCGGGCCCGACGTCAAGTTCCACTCCAGCAAGCTGAACTACAAATGGCCGGGCGCCGGCGAGATCGTGAAGTGGCACCAGGACATCCCGGCCTGGCCGCACACCAACTACAGCCCGGTCACGCTCGGCGTGTATCTCGAGGACGTGGCGCGCGAGCACGGCCCGCTGACCTGCGTGCCGGGCAGCCACCAGGGGCCGATCTTCGCCCATCGCGACGACGCCGGCGCGTGGACCGGCGCGGTCGCCGACCGCGATCTCGCCGCGGTCGATCTCGCGCGCGCCGAGGATCTCACCGGACCGGCCGGCACCGTGATCGCGATCAACTGCCGCACCATCCACGGCTCGCGCGCCAACCTGAGCGATCGCGTGCGCGCGCTGCCGCTGTTCGTCTACAGCGCCGCCGACGCGTTCGCCTGGATGCCGGCGCCGACGCCGACCAGCCACACCGGCGACATCGTGCGCGGCCAGCCGGCGCGCGTGGCGCATCTCGATCCGACGCCCTGCCCGGTGCCGCCGGACTGGAGCCGCCAGGGCTACGGCTCGATCTTCGTCGCGCAGGGCCAGGACGCGGGACGCGAGCCCGCCGAGGTAGACTAGGGCCACGCCCGCCGCGCGCGGCGGCATCGATCGGTACGGGAGCAGAGGAGCGAGGGAGGACGGCATGGATACGGTGCAAGCGGTCCGGCACGAGACCCGCCCCAACGCCGACCCCGAGTTCGACGCGGTCGTCATCGGCGCCGGCGTCGCCGGCCTCTATCAGCTCTACCGGCTGCGCGAGCTCGGCTTGCGGGTCCGCGTCTTCGAGACCGGCAGCGGCGTCGGCGGCACCTGGTACTGGAACCGCTACCCGGGCGCGCGCTTCGACTCGGAGAGCTGGACCTACGGCTACTCCTTCTCGAAGGAGCTGCTCGAGGAGTGGGACTGGGAAGAGCATTTCTCGGCCCAGCCCAACACCGAGCGCTATCTCAACCACGTCGCGGACAAGTTCGATCTGCGGCGCGACATTCAATTCGACAGCCGCGTCGCCTCGGCGCACTACCGCGAGGAGACGCGCAGCTGGGAGCTCGTGCTGGAGAGCGGCGCGCGCCACACCACGCGGTTTCTCGTCACCGCGATCGGCGTGCTGTCGGCGGCGACCATGCCGAACATCCCCGGCATCGACAGCTTCACGGGCGTGTCCTGCCACACCCATCGCTGGCCCAAGGACGGCATCGATCTCGCCGGCAAGCGGGTCGGCATCATCGGCACCGGGGCGACCGCGGTGCAGACGATCCAGACGATCGCCAAGACCGTCGGCCACCTGACCGTGTTCCAGCGCACGCCCAACTGGTGCTTCCCGCTCAACAACGGGAAGATCACGCCGGAGGAGATGCGCGAGATCCGCGCCCGCTATCCCGAGATCCTGGCGCGCTGCCGCGAGACGCCGGGCTGCTACGTCCACGGGCCCGATCCGCGCAAGACGCTGGAAACGCCGGCCGCGGAACGCGAAGCCTTCTGGGAAAAGCTCTACCGCACGCCGGGCTTCGGCCAGTGGCAGGGCAATTTCAGCGACATGCTGACCGACCGCGCGGCCAACGCGGCGGCCTCCGAGTTCGCCGCGCGCAAGATCCGCCAGCGCGTCAAGGATCCGGCCGTCGCCGAGAAGCTGATCCCCAAGAACCACGGCTTCGGCACGCGGCGCATCCCGCTCGAGACCAACTACTACGAGGTCTACAACCAGCCCAACGTCGAGCTGGTCGACGTCAACGAGACGCCGATCGAGCGCATCACCCCGCGCGGCATCCGGACGCGCGACCGCGAGCGCGAATTCGACGTCATCATCTACGCGACCGGCTTCGACGCCATCACGGGCGCGTTCGACCGCATCGACATCCAGGGCGTCGACGGCGTGCGGCTCAAGGACGTGTGGCAGGACGGCCCGCAGACCTATCTCGGCGTGTTCGTGACCGGGTTCCCCAACCTGCTGATGACCATGGGCCCGCACGCCGGGCTCAGCAACTACACGCGCACCGCGGAATACAGCGTCGAATGGGTCACCGGCGTGATCCGCTTCGCGACCGAGCGCGGCCTGACGCGCATCGAGGCGCCCGAGGCCGCGGTCGCCGACTGGACCGACCACGTCCTCTCGCTGGGCCAGGACCTGCTGATGAACGAGATCGGCTCGTGGATGACCGGCGTCAACCGCAACGTCGAGGGCAAGCAGAAGCCGCGGATCATGCGCTACAGCGGCGGCCATCCGGCCTACCGCGCGCATTGCGACGCCGTCGCCGCGGCCGGCTATCCCAAGCTCGCGATGCGCTAGCCGAGCCTAGCCGATCGCCGCGACCGCAGCGCCGATCATCTCGGCGCCCGAGGCGAGCAGCAGCACGCAGACGATCGCCTTCAGGACCTTGGGCGGCATCGGCGGCGGCCGGCCGGCGGCGAGCGCCGTCACCAGGAAGACGACCGGCAGCGCCTCGGCCGACAGCGCGACCGCGCGCAGCGAGAACTGCCCGGCGGGCACCACGATGGCGAGGCGCAGCAGCCCGCCGATGCCGAAGAACAGGATCAGGGACGCCTGGATGCGCGCCGGGTCCAAGGGCTGGCGATACATCAGATAGACCATCGGCGGCCCGGGCGCGCCGAACATGCCGCTCAGCACGCCCGAGATGCCGCCGGCGAGCGCGAAGCTGCGCGGCGGCGACATGGCGTCCCACGGCTCGGCGGCGCGCCACAGCACGAGGGCGCAGGCGACGATGCAGAGCCCGAGCAGCAGCCGCAGCACCTCGTAGGCCGCGTCGGCGAGCCACATCAAGAGCAGCGTGCCGGCGATCGCGCCGACGACGCTGGCGCCGACCGCCGGCCACAGCGACCGCTCGAGCCGCAGCGGCCAGCGCCGGTAGAGGAACGCGCAGGCGGTCGCCAGCACCATCACGGTGACGGCGTTCGCGGCATCGGTCAGCGGCATGAGATCGGTCGCGCCGATCAGGCCCAGCAGGATCAGGGCCAGCGCGAAGCCGGTCACGTTCTGCGCATAGACGCCGAGTGCCACGAACAGCAGGAAGACGAGATGGGGCCACATGCCGGCCCGGATGGTGGCGCAGGCGACGGTCGCGTGACCAGCGCCATCGGCGCGAGCGGCCGCGGC
>DATJNS010000057.1:0-8667 GCA_035507915.1 Candidatus Sulfotelmatobacter sp. | reverse complement strand
CGAACGCGGCGTGCAGCGGCGCCGGATAGTAGTAATCGGTGGTCAGCACCGAGCACAGGCCCTGGCCGACCGCGTCCGCGGCGGTCAGCCGGCCGGCGTGGCTGCCGCCCCGGATCACGTTGGGTGCGCCCAGCACGACCGTATCGCCGGTGTCGATGGCAGCGCGCGCGGTCGCGACGTCGTAGGGAAATTCGCTGATCCGGCAGCCGAGCGCGTGGAATTCGCGGCGCATCTCGACCGTGGCATCGTCGTGCGACGCCATCGGCACACGATGATGCGTGGCCAGCGCGGCGAGCCGCGCGCTCGCCGCCGGCACCTCGTCGCGGCGCGCGCGGACGCGCTCGAACAGCGCCATGAACGCCGCCTCGTCGAGACCGGTGCGCGAAACATAGCTGCCGACCTTGCCGCGCGCGGCTTGGCGCGCGATGTCGCCGGTGTGCTCGTTGAAGGCCAGCAGGTCGACCCGCCCCTGCTCGATCCACCCGGCCACCTCGTCGGCGACGTCGACGTTGAACTGCTCGAAGCGCAGATGCAGCCGCGTGTCGCACGCGAGCCGGCCGCGTACCGCGCGGAGCGCCGCCAGGAAGGCGCGTGCCGCCTCGATGCCGCGCAAGCCCGGCTCCCACGACAGCGTCAGGCCGTGATAGGCGGTCGTGATGCCGTTGGCGAGCAGCTGGCGGTCGCTCTCGACCAGGCCGATCTCGGGCGCGATGTGAATGCCGGGGCGCGGCATCAGCTGACGCTCGAAGGCGTCGCCGTGCAGATCGATGATGCCGGGCAACAGCAGGAGACCGCGGCCGTCGAGCCGCTCGCCCGCGTCATCCGACCGCAGCGGCGCCAGGGCGGCGATCCGCTCGCCCTCGAGGCGGACGTCCACGCGCGCGACCGAGCCGTCCGGCTGCAGGACGCGCGAATTGATCAAGGTCAAGGACATCGGGTGTAGACTGGTCTCGTCTGATGAGGCCCGCCGTCCGTGGGCGGGCGCTCGGCTGGGAGGGGGACGGTCAGCCCGGCCAGCATAATGTGGCCCGCGACGTGGGTTCAACGGGTGGCGGATCGGCCCGACCGGAGGAGGCGACGTGTCCGACGACTACGGAAAGTGGATCGACGATACCGCGGTGCAGGTCACGACGCCGATCCTGCGCCACATCGTGTCGCCGGTCCCAACCCAACGCACGATCAGCCGCGCCCGGGCGCTCTACAATGTCAGCAAGGTGGCGCGCGCCGCGCACGAGCTCATGGGGCTCGAGCCGCCGGTCGAAACGACCCTGCGGGCCCCGGTCGCGCCGACCACCGAGACGCACGAGGTCCTGTCGGCCTCGACCGCCGCGACCGTGAGCCAGCTCCACGGGGTCGAGGGCGAGCTGATGGTGCGCGCGATGATCGAAGCCGCGAAGTCCGACGGCAAGATCGATCCCGAGGAGCGCCGACGCATCATCATCGCCCTGAAGGACGCCGATGCGCCCGAGTCCGACCGGCGCGCGCTCATCGCGGCGCTCGACCAGCCGCCCGATGTCGAGAGCCTGGTGGCGCGCGTCACCAGCCCCGAACTGGCGGTCGAGGTCTATGCGGCCTCGCTGCTGGCGATCAAGGACGACACGCCGAGCGAGCAGCACTACCTGGCGCGGCTCGGCAAACGCCTCAATCTGCCGCAGGAAACCATCGTCGACATGCACGCGCGCTTTGGCGACCCGCCGCCGCTGCCGCCCGAGGACTGAGGCTCAGAGGACTGAGGCTCAGAGGACTGAGGCTCATCCGACCGGATCGATCGGCGTCCTGAGGCCGCACTGCGCCTCGATCGCCTCGGCGGCATCGAGGCAGAGATCCTCGCGGTAGCGCGAGCCGATCACCTGGACGCCGAGCGGCACGCCGTCGGTCGTCAGCCCGGCCGGCACCGCCGCCGCCGGCAGCCCGAGCAGATTGACGGCGATCAGCAGGCGCTGCGCGCGCCGCAGGTGCGCAACGTCGGCCTTTTCGTCGGTGTCGAAGCCGACGCGGAACGGCGGGTCGGCCGACACCGGGCCGACCACCAGGGGATAGCGCTCGAGGAACGCGAGCCAGTCGCGCACGTGCTTCAGGCGCTGCGCCAGGCCGCGCATGTAGCTCGGCAGGTCGAGCTCCGGCATGCCCGTCATCATTATGTCGAGCGCGCGGTTGATCGCCATGCCGCCCAGCTTGCGGATGGTCGGCGCCATCAGGTGGTGCGTCTCGGTCCACACCAGCCGCCACCACAGCTCGGCGACCTCGTCGACCGCGGGCGGATCGACCGCCTCGACCGCGTAGCCGGCGCGCGCCAGCGCCTCGCCGGCTCGCTTGACCGCGGCGGCGACCGCCGGATCGACGCCCTGCCCGGCTGGATCGACGGTCAGCGCGACGCGGATCGGGCGCGCCGGGGCCGGCCCTTCGAAGGGCGCCGGGACCCACCAGGGATCGCGCGCGTCGCGCGGCATCATCGCCAGGAGACCGAGGCGCACGTCGCGCACGCGCCGCGCCAGCGGGCCCTGCACCGCCATCGTCTGCGCGGTCATCGGCCGCTCCTCGGGCGCCGTCGCGTTGAAGCTCGGCACCCGGCCCATGGTCGGACGGATGCCGGCGACCCCGCAGCAATAGGCCGGATAGCGGATCGAGCCGCCGTAATCGTTGCCGTGCGCCAGCGGCGTGATGCCGAGCGCGAGCGACGCGCCGGCGCCGCCGCTCGAGCCGCCCGGCGTGCGCGCCTTGGCCCACGGGTTGAGCGTGGCGCCGCGCAGCTCGTTGTCGGTGTGCCAGCGCAGGCTGAAGGCCGGCGTGTTGGTGCGCCCGATGATGACCGCGCCGGCGCGCTTCCAGTTGGCGACCACCGGGCTGTCGGTCTCGGCGATCAGGTCCTTGAAGGCGACGACGCCGTTGGTGGTCGCGCAGCCGGCCTGGTCGATGTTCTCCTTGATGGTCACGGGCACGCCGTGCAGCGGCCCGAGCGGATCGCCGCGCTTCACCGCGGCGTCGGCGGCGTCCGCCGCCGCGCACGCAGCGTCGGCGAGCACCACCGTGACGGCGTTGACCGCCGGGTTGACCGCCTCGAGTCGCTTCAGGCACGCGGCGACCGCCTCGCGGCTGGAGATCCGGCCCAGCCGGATGGCTTCCGCCAGATCGACCGCATCCCACCGCCACAGCTCGTCGCTCATCGCGCTCTCCCGTTCCCGGCTCACGCCCGTTTCAACACGCGTACCACGCGCCCCTCCCGATCGACCTCGACCTCGTCGCCTGTGCGCAACAGGCTCGTGATGTCGCCCTCGGAGGGAGGGAGGCGGTTTGGCTCGGTGGCCGCGTCACCTTCTCCAGAACGGGGAGGGATGAGGAGGGGTTACGAAATCCCCCTCACGCCGCCTTGAGGAGCAGGCTCTGCTCGCGCTCCAGGATCTTGCGCACGGCCGGACGCTTCAGCAGCCGGTCCTTGAGCGCGGTGTAGTTGCCGAGCTCCTTCATCGGCAGCTCGGCGCGCAGGCCCCAGCCGTAGAACACCAGCGCGTAGGGATCGCACACGGTGAACTGCGCGCCGAGCACCCATTCCTTGCCGGCGAGCATCTGGTCGATCTCTTGCAGGCAGCCCCAGAACGTCTTCTTGCCCTGCTCCTTGACCTTGTCGGCGCCGGCGGGATCGGCGGTGAAGCGCTCGGGACGCACGAAATGCGCGAACGCCGGGTGCACCGTGTTGGAGAACCACGCCATGGTCGAGATCGCGCGCGCCTCGGTGACCGGATCGCTCGGCCACATCATGCCGTTGCCGAATTTTTTGGCGAGGTAGCTCAGGATCGCGGTGTTCTCGGTCAGCACCTGGCCGTCGTCGAGCTGCAGCGCCGGCACCTTGCCGCGCGGGTTGAGCTTCAGGTAGGCCGCGCTCTGATGCTCGCCCTTCGGAATCAGGGTCGGCTGGGGCTCGTAGGATGCGCCGAGCTCCTCGAGGGTGATGTGCGACGCCATCGAGCAGGCGCCCGGGGAATAGAACAGCTTCAGCATCGGAACCTCCGGCGAGTCGGGCGATGAAGGGAGTGCCGTCGAGCTTGCCGCCGGCCTGCGTCGATGTCCACCCTGCGCGCCCCCGTGTCGCGCAGGCGGCCGGCATCGGGCGTGCGCTTGACAGGGCGGAGGGCGAGCCTGACCGTAAGCGCCATCGGGAGGCGCGCCATGGACGCAAAGATCCGCCGGGTGGTGACCACCCACGACGCGAGCGGCAAGGCCGTCGTGCTGTTCGACGGCCTGCCGCCCAAGGGGACGAGCCGGCCCGAAAGCGGGGTCGCCTCGCGGCTCTGCTGGGTGACCGACGCGACGCCGGCCGACATGGCCGGACCGCACGATCGCGGCGACCGCACGATCGCGATCCCGCCGCCGCCCAACGGCTCGGTCTTCCGCATCGTCGATTTCGCGCCGGGCACCGACAAGCATGCGCTGCCGGCCGACCACATGGCGCGCCAGATGGGCGAGGGTCACGCCGGCGGCAAGGCGCGGCCGCCGCGGCATCACGCGATGCACCGCACCAAGAGCGTCGACTACGCGATCATCATGTCGGGCGAGATCGACATGCTGCTCGACGATTCCGAGATCCACCTCGAGGCCGGCGACGTGCTGGTCCAGCAGGGCACCAACCACGCTTGGGTCAACCGCGGCACCGAGACCTGCCGGATCGCCTTCGTGCTGATCGACGCGGTCGACCCGCTCGCCTGAGGCGGCATCATGAGCATCCACGATACCGACCGCACCCTCGCGTCCAACCGCATGATCTTCGAGATCCGTCGCGACATGGCGAAGGTGCAGCGCTTCCGCGACGACCTCGAGGGCTGCATGGCGGCGTACGGCCTGACCGAGGCGGAACGCCAAGCCTGGCGCGCGCTCGACATTCGCGCGCTCGCCGCGCTCGGCGTCCACCCATACTTCCTGCCGCAGATCAGCCGGCTGTTCGAAGGCGCCGGCTACAATCACAACGCCAGCCCGGCGGCGCGCCTCTACGCCGCCAAGATGGGCGTCGCGGAGCCCTGAGATGGGCGAGATCGTCGCCGCGACCGCGCTGTCGCACGCGCCCGGCCTGACCGGCTGGCTCGATCGCGCGACACAAGAGACGCAGCGCGCGCTGACCGAGGGCTATCGCGAAATCGGCCGTCTCCTCCGCGCGGCGCGGCCCGATGTGATCATCGGCATCGCCAACGACCATCTGCTCAACTTCCCGCCGTCGAACGTGCCGGACTTCTGCGTCGGTACGGCGGCGCGCTGGTCCGGCCCGGCCGAATGGTTCCGCGACTGGCTGAACGTGGCGCCCTACGAGCTGCCCGGCCACCCGGATCTGGCGCACGCGCTGGTGCGCGAGGGCGCGCGTGCCGGCGTCAATTTCGCGTTCGCGACCGACCTCCTGTTCGACGACAACTGGTCGGTGCCGCTCGCGTTCCTGACGCCTGCGCACGACGTGCCGCTGGTGCCGATCCACATGAACTGCGTCGTGCCGCCGTTGCCGGCGCCGGCGCGCTGCATCGAGGTCGGCCGGGTGATCGGCGAGATCGTGCGGCGGCACCGGCCGCCGGGCGAGCGCGTCGCCATCATGGCGACCGGCGGCCTGTCGCACGATCCAGGCGGGCCGAAATATTTCGCGGTCGACGCGGCGTTCGACCGCTGGTTCCTCGATCTTCTGGGTCAGGGCTCGTCCGAACGCGTGCTGCGCGAGGTCACGCTCGAGCGCATGGCGGCGGCCGGCGACGGCGGCACCACCGAGCTGCTCGCCTGGCTGGTGGCGCTGGGCGCGGTCGGCGATCGGCCGGCGCGCACCGTGTGCTACGAGCCGGCGGCCGCGCTGCGCTGCGGCATGGGCGCCGTGGTGTGGCCGACCGAGGCGGCGGCCCGCGGCTGACGCAATCGGCGGAGCCGATTAGGTCACTTGTCCATGCCGGTGATCGAGGCGGAAACGGCGCGCGGATCGCGCATCGGCCAGCGGCCGGAATCGACGTGGTGCAGGAAGTCGCCGACGATGCGGTTGAACTGGTCGGGATCCTCGATGTTGATCGCGTGGCCGCAGTTCGGCATCACGGCGAGCGCCGCCGACGGGATGCTGCGCTTCATCAGCACGCCGGGCACGAGGCACGGCCAGTCCTCGTCGCCGGTCAGCACCAGGGTCGGCACCTTGAGCTTCTTCATCGAGCCGACCAGGTCGTAGAGCGACGGCCGCTCGCGCTGCACGCCGAGCTGGGTGTTGATCGCGCCCAGGTCCGAATGCTCGGACAGCTGCTGGGCGAACTCGGCGAAGCCGCGCGGATCCTTGTTCTCGAACTGCACGCGCGTCGGCCCATAGGCGTAGCGCTTGGAGAAGGCCTTCATGCCCTGCTCCTTGATCGTCGCGGCGATCCGCTCGGCCTCGCCCTTGAACTTCTCGCGCTCGCCCGGCTCGGCGCCGTAGCCGCAGCCCGCGACCACCAGCGACAGCGCGCGCGCGGCATGCCGGAAGCCGAAATGGAGCGTCGAGAAGCCGCCCATCGACAGGCCGACGATGTGCGCCTTGCGGATGTTCAGGTGGTCGAGGATCGCCGCGATGTCGTCGGCGGCGCGATGCTGCGAGTAGGACTTCGGCGACTTCGGCACGTCGGACGGCGGGTAGCCGCGCGCGTTGAAGGTGATCGCGCGGTAGCGCTGGCCGAAATGCCGCATCTGGGTCTCCCAGCTGCGCGAGTCGCCCGCGTACTCGTGCACGAAGACGACGGGTTTGCCGGCGCCGGTCTCCTCGTAATAGAGCTTCACCTTGTCGTCGGTCAGCGCGTGCGGCATCGGCTTTTCCCCTGCGAGTTGTGTCCGCGGCGGGCGGCAATCCAGGCCGGTGAGACTAGCGGCCCGGCGCGCGCCGACAAAGCCCCTCGCGGCTCGCCGCCCTGAAGCGCATTCCATGTTATGGTCGGACAAGACCGCGGATCGGCCGCGCGTCGTTCGCGAGCCCGATGCCGGCGATGCCCCTGACCGACGATCCGCTCGAGCAGCAATACAGCCGCTGGGTCTACCCGGAGCCGCTGACCAGCCTCCGGCGCGTGTGGCAGAACTGCGACCCCAGCCTGCATCAGCAGCACTACGCCTACTGGCCGGACCGTGGATACTGGCCCGGCATGCGCATCCTGGTCGCGGGCTGCGGCTCCAACCAGGCGGCCAACATCGCGTATCGCAATCCGAAGGCGCAGGTGCTGGGCATCGACTTGAGCGGACCGGCGCTCGACCACGAGCGGTTCCTCAAGGACAAATACGGCCTGCGCAACCTCGCCGTCGAGCAGACCTCGATCGATCAGGTCGCGGAGCGCGACGAGGCGTTCGACCTGATCGTGACGACCGGCGTGCTGCACCATCTGCCCGATCCGCGCGACGCGCTGGCGCGGCTCGCGGGACTGCTGGCGCCGCACGGCGTGATCTGCGTGATGGTCTACGGGCGCTATTTCCGCACCGGCGTCTACATGCTCCAGGAGCTGTTCCGGCGGCTCGGGCTCGGCCAGACCCCCGATGACGTTGCGCTGGTGCGCGCGACCCTCGCGAACCTCCAGCCGGACCATCTGTTGCGCAACTACATGCGCGCGGTCGAGGACATCCGCCACGATTCGGGCATCGTCGACACGTTCCTGCACACCACCGACCGCGCCTTCACGGTCGACGAGTGCCTGGCGCTGGTCGAAGGCGCCGGCCTGCGCTTCCAAGGCTGGCAGGAGAACAGCTTCTACTATCCGAACGGCCAAGTCCCGGCCGACCATCCGCTGTTCGCGCGTCTCGCGGCGCTGTCCGAGCGCCAGCTATGGGCCGCCATGGAGCTGCATCACGGCGGCTGCGGCCGGCACGAGTTCTTCTGCTGCCGTGCCGACCGTCCCGAAGCCTCGTTCCGTCTCGATTTCGCCGGCGAGGGGTTCTTCGATCTGGTGCCGGTACGCCGGATCACGCGGTTCAGCGAGCCCGATGCGACGCGCGGCCGGCCGGCCGCGATCGGACGGCCGCCCTTCCCCGAGATCAGTCTGAGCGAGCCGCAGCTGCGGCTGTTCCGCTGCATCGACGGCCAGCGCAGCGTCGCGCGCTGCCTCGCGGACAGCGGCGTGCTCGCCGACAACCCCGATCAGCTGCGTAGCTTCGTCCGGGAGTTCTTCACCAGCTTGTGGCGGCTCGGCTACGCGCAGTTCCGCGTGCCGTCCCTGACACCTATTTGAGCGCCGCGACGCGGCTCGCCAGCGCTTCGCGCGACAGCTCGAAATCGATCGGCACGTCGCCCTCGACGCTGCGGAAGCGCACCGGAATCCCCGCCGCGTCGATCCAGACGTCCTGCTGCCTGGCGCCGCGGAAGACGTAATGCCGCACCGGAATCTCGGCACCGTGGATCGATAGCTGCTCGGTCTGGCCGCCGCTCGCCGCGACGGCGGCCAAGCGCCCGGTCTTGGTCGACAGCATCACGCAGGTCGGCGGCAGCGTCACCGTGCGGGCGGCCTGCCAGGGGTCCGACGGCACGACGTCGACCGGCGCGATCGCCGTGCCGGCCGATGTCGTGACCGCGAAGCCGTCGGCGCGGGCCTCGCCGGTGATCTCGAGCGGCTTGCCGTTGGTCGTCGTCAGGCCGCGGAACGACGCCAGCCGGCCGGCGCGCCAGACCTCGACGCGGCGCGCGTCCTCGCGATGGACCACGACGCCGAGCACGCG
>DATJNS010000056.1:0-3604 GCA_035507915.1 Candidatus Sulfotelmatobacter sp. | reverse complement strand
ATCGAGCACATGCGCGCCGCCGCCGAAGGCGTTGACGCGCGGCCGCGAGCAGGTGTTCGCCCATTGGAGGCCCCAGCGACCGGACAGGCCGAAAGCTTCCGCGCAGCGCTGGACGAAAAGGATCACCTGCTGGGGATCGCCAGTCACCTCGTCGCGGATCCAGAGCGTCGTGCCGAGGTGTTCCGGTTGGATCGATAGCAGGAAGCCGTCGGGCGGCACGTCCTCGCGCGCGGCCTCTTCCCCGAAAGCGTTGTAGAGATCGAGGGCGCGCGCTGCGTTGTCGGGCGTTCCGACATCGAGCACGCACGAGAAATGCGTGAAGAAATCAGCCATGTCTGGTCTCCAGAAATCGAAAAGCCCGGCGCGTGGCCGGGCTCCGGGTTGTTGGGTGATGCGGCGGTCAGGCAGGAGGGACGTCGTGGATGCGGTCGTCGTCGAATTCGACGGCCTCGGTCACGGCCTGCCGACCGGCAGGCGTGATGTGGTCGATAAAGGCAATGATGCCTTCGCGCCGCTCCTCGATGTCGATGTGTTCGGGATAGGCACCCGACTCCATAGCCGTCTTTGCTGCTGCCTTGGCTTGCTCAATCGCATCGGCATCGGATTCGGCTTCGACCGTGAAGCCGTCATAGGCGCGCAGCCAGAAGCCGATCTTGACGATGTATTCGCTCATGGCTCGCCTCCCGCGATTTCCGGATCGGGGGCGCCGGCGAGGATCGCCTCGGCTTTGGCGATCGCGGCGTCGGCGCGTTCGCGCCAGAACGGCGCCTCCGGCGTGCGCGCCAAAACCTTCAGAATGCCGAGCAGGGTTTCGTAATGATCGGCCTTTCGCTGAAGCATCTCGCCGAACTGCGAAGGGAGGGGTAGCGCAGTAGCGCGATAGGCGCTGTCCTCGCCGGGCCAGGTCCCGGTGACGTAGGTCTCGCCGGAGGATTCGTGGTCTTCCTTCTGCTCGGACCAGTCATCGTCTTCGATGGCAAGCCGGCAGGCTTCCTCAAGCGTCTCGGCGTCATAGGCGCGCTGCCGATACACCGGGAGTCGATAAGTCGTTTCGATGGTGAAGCGGGGCATGATGACCTCCAAAAATGCGAAAAGCCCGGCGGGGCCGGGCTCGGGTGGGCGATGGGGAAGTTGTGGGCGTCAGAGACGCCAGGTTCGGACGAGGCGTTGCGCCTCTTGGTGGTGCGCGAGCATCTCGCGATAAAAGCGATGCCGTGCCTCCCGCCGCGCCGGGTCCCGGCGCGCGAGCTTGGTCAGCTTCTTGGCGGCGGCGCGAACGACGGCGCGCCAGCCGTCATGGACGGTGATGTTGAGGCGCAGATAGGTGCCGTACATGGTCAGGCGCCTCCCGTCGTTGCGGCCGCGGCAAACGGATCGACCTGTTTGTGGATCGGCTGCGCGCGACCCATCCATGGCTCCGGCCGGATGCAACGCACCCAGTCGGCGAAACTCGGGATGAAGCCGAGATCCTCGACCACATGCTGTTCGCCAATCAGGCGCACCGGCACGATGCGGCCGGTCGAGATCGTGACGGTCGGACCGAAGAAGCGCTCCAGCATGAAGATGCCTTCGGCATGGTGGCGCAGAGCGCGATGACGAAAATCGGCGGTGATTGCCTTGGACTCATCGAACTACTGATGCAGCGGCAGATAGTCCTCCGGCACACCACCCCACTTCTTCACCGAGGAGAGCGCATGATGATAGCAATGTCCCATGGCGACCTCCTCAGAACACGTGCTGTGAGTATTCGGACGCGGTGTAGCGTTCGTTGTAGTCGAGGGTGATCGTCCGTTCGCCGACGTCGAACGTGAAATCGCCGTAGGCGCCGTCGTTGTTTTCCCAGCCGCAATGGGTTCGCTCGAGCAGATCGTATGCTATACGCTCGATCGCATCGGCGATGCTGACGGTGGAGCGATTGGGCTCTGGCTGGTCCCAGATCGCCTCGGCGATTTGGACTTCACCGGCGGGCATGGCGACGACTGCGTCGCCAGCTTTGACCTCGATATTCTCGATCTGGCCGGAATCGCCATAGCCGTCGAAGGTGACGACGATGAGCGTGACGCCGGCGGCCGCGAGCGCATCGAACAATGCGGCCTGATTTTGCGGGCGCAACTCGGCATGTAGCCGATCCTGGGCCGCGCGCTTGGCGTCCCAATCGTGAGCCGCGCCGGTGTCGGCCGCGGTGTCGAAGGTGTCGATCATGATGGTCTCCTGAAATGACGACGCCCGGCGCCCCTTCGACAAGCTCAGGGGGGCGTGCTGGGGATGGATGGAGAGGTGAGCGGGACGGTTTTCGCCGCCCCGCTCCGGGCCGTTACTCGGCGGCGATCACGGCCGGCTCGTCGGATTCTTCGTCGCTGGTGCTCTCCTCGTCGTCGGCGAGGAAGGCGGGCAGCGCTTCGGTCTCCTCAGCGGTATTGCCGTCCGGTGTGTCGGCAGGTTCGGTCTCCGGCGTGCGCAGCGGTTCGGGGAGCCAGCCGGTGCCCTCGAGCAGCCGTTCGGCTTCCTTCGCCATCTCCGCCTTCTTCAGGTGGTCGATGAGCTGCGCTGACTGCTCGCCCTTGGCCTCGCGCACCGCCTCGAGGATACGGGGCTTGGTCACGCGGCCGAGATAATTGTCGACCGTCGGCCGCCATCCGGCTTCGACCATGTCGAGTCCGACCGCCCGCGCGAGCCGGTCGGCCTGAACGAGCCGGCGCTGGACGCCATGGATGGAGACGCCCGGGCCACCATAGCGGTCGCCCTTCTCGTAGAGCGCATTGACGCCGAAAGAGACGCAGTGCGCGAGCAACGCGGCGCGGCTGGTGTCGTCCAGGACGGCGAGCCAGTCCCAGAGCTGGGCCTCATCCTTCGGCAGGTCGGCCTTCCAGGCCTCATGCCGTTCCGCGACCGCCTTGGCGGACGGGCTGTCCTTCAGGTCCGCCGGCTGGATCGAGAAGAACACTTGGTGGACCGACGCTTCGATGCAGTTGCCGGTTGCCGTGTGCTGGAAGGTGTCGAGGCAGAGCTTGTGCAGGAGCGCCGTCATTGCGACATGCGGGTTGTTCCCCACGGCCTCCCGCAGTGCCAGCGTCCGGTAGGCAGTTAGCTCGCTCACCAGCCGGTCGGGCAATGGTTTGACGCTGTCATCCTCCTCCTCCTCCGCAGGAGCGTCGCCGCCGATCGTGATGACGGCGCGCTGGACAGCAGGTGCCGACGGTTGACCGGCATCGCCGTCGGTCTCCGGTCGGCCATCGATGTCCACGGTGACTGGGGGCTCGTCCTCGGGGCGTACGTAGCCACGATCGACGGAGAGGTTGCCATCCGAGTCGATGCAGACGAAGACGCCGGCGCGGGCGACCTCGGCGGGGTCGTAGCTGACCGGGCGATCCTCGAAGGCGGCGAGCGCCGTTTCGATTTCGCCGAGGCGTGCATCCACCTCGTCGGGAAGTTCGTCGGCGTTCTCGTATTCGGCTTCGAGTTCGGCGTACTCGGCCTTCAACGCCTCGATTGTCGCCTGCTCTTCGGCCGTGAGGTCGGTTGGCGTCCCGTCGAGTTCGCGCAGACGATGGGTGTGGCCGAATGGGAAGTCGACATTCACCTCGATCCACTTCCAGCCTTCGGC
>DATJNS010000055.1:0-13478 GCA_035507915.1 Candidatus Sulfotelmatobacter sp. | reverse complement strand
GCGCTCCTCGGCGAGCTGGCGGATGCGCGCATGGATCAATGCCGATTGGACCGGCGAGCCCCCGGGCGAGTTGATCACCAGCGCGACCGCGACCGCGCGGCGCATGCCGAACGCGCGCTCGATCGCCGGCGCGAGCTCGTGGCCGCTGAGCCCGCTGCGCAGCGGCGCCACCGGCCCGATCACGCCGGCGAGCCGCAACACGGCGACGGTCGGACGCCTGGACCGGAACGGCAGCCACGCCAGAAGGGAGCGCGCCATCGTGCGCCTAGGACGCCGGCAGCGCGACGCGCCGCCGGGTGCGCGTGCGCCACGCGCCGGCAATCGTCTCGCCGAGGCCGATCCCATCGCGCAGCACGGCGTCGGCCGCCGCGGTGAAACCGCCGTCGGGCCGGTGCAGCACCAGGCCGGCGGTCAACACCAGCGGCGCGCGCGAGCCCTTGTGGGCGATCACGATCACGCGCTTGGCGGGCTCGCCGGCGCGCGGCCACAGCGGCACCACCACCACGCCGCCCATGCCTTTGGGCAGTGCCGCCAGCACAAGATCGAGCCGGTCGGCGCGGTGCACCAGGGTGAGCGTGCCGCGCGCGCCGATCAGGCGCGCCGCGCCGCCGAGCCAGTCGGCCAGCGCGAAGTCGGCGATCGTCGCGCGCGCCCGGCTCGGCGCCGGCGACGCCTCGCTCGCCTCGGCGGGATGGAACGGCGGGTTGATCATCACGTGGTCGACCGGGCCGAGCGCCGCCAGCGCCGGCGGTTCGGCCAGGATGTCGATCCGCCGCGCCGCGAATGCGGCGCGGCCGTTGCGGTGCGCGTTGGCGGTCGCCAGCGCGAGCGCGTCGGGATCGTCGTCGACGCCGGTCACGCGCAGCTCGGGCACGCGCTGCATCAGACAGAACGCGGCGGCGCCGACGCCGCAGCCGAGATCGATCACCGTGTCGCCGGGGCCGGCGTCCACCGCGGCGGCCAGCAGCACCGGATCGATCGCCGTGCGATAGCCGGCCGTCGGCTGGGCCAGCGCGACCCGACCGCCCAGCAGATGACCAACGCGATCCTCGTCAGCCGCCGCCACGATCGAGCTTCTCCCCTGCCTCGGCCAAGACCCGAAGGGCGCGCGCGTGATCGGCGTCCTCGACCATCAGGCGTCGCGGCAAGGCGCCGATGCTGCCTTCGATGATGCTCATATGGTCGTCGAACAGGACGGCGGCGATCCCCGCATCGGCCAGCAGGGCCGTCAGCCAGGACAGGCGCACCGTGTCGTTGCTGCGCAGAACTTCCCGCATGGGCGAACCCCGGGTCCCCCGCTCACGTGCATCCAAAGCCGGCGCGCTTGACCCAGCCAAGGCGCAACCTATGCTCCCGGCAGGGACGGTGGGCACAAACGTCCGCGGGAAAGGTAAGGTCTGGTGGCCGCGCTCGTCGAGTACGAAGACAAGAGGAAGGGCCGCGCATCGCTGGATGCGCTGACGGCGCTGGTCTCGACCGACCTCGAGTGCGTGAACCGGCTGATCGTCGAGCGCATGCACAGCCCGGTGGCGCTGATCCCGCAGCTCGCCGGCCACATCGTCGCGGCCGGCGGCAAGCGCCTGCGCCCGATGCTTACACTTGCCACCGCCCGCCTGTGCGGCTACCGGGGCGAGCGCCACCACCGTCTCGCCGCCTGCGTCGAGTTCATCCATACCGCGACCCTGCTGCACGACGACGTGGTCGACGACAGCGCGCTCCGGCGCGGCCTCGCCACCGCCAACTCGGTGTGGGGCAACAAGCCCAGCGTGCTGGTCGGCGATTTCCTCTTCAGCCGCGCCTTCAAGCTGATGGTCGAGGACGGCTCGCTCAAGGTGCTCGACATCCTGAGCTCGGCGTCGGCGGTGATCGCCGAGGGCGAGGTGCACCAGCTCGTGACCTCGAACGATCTCGACACCCGCGAGGAGGATTACCTGCAGGTGATCCGCGCCAAGACCGCGGAGCTCTTCATGGCGGCCGCGCGCATCGGCGCGGTGGTCGCCGACCGCGGGCAGACCGAAGAGGACGCGCTCGGACGCTTCGGGCTCAATCTCGGCATCTCGTTCCAGCTGATCGACGACGCGCTCGACTACGCCGCCTCGCAGGCCGCGCTCGGCAAGACCGTGGGCGACGATTTCCGCGAGGGCAAGATCACCTTGCCCGTGATCCTGGCGTTCCGGCGCGGCAGCGCCGAGGAGCGGCAATTCTGGCGCCGCACGCTCGAGACACTCGACCAGAACGACGACGATCTGGCGCGCGCCCAGATGTTGCTCGAGCGCTACGGCGCGCTGACCGAGACGGTGGAGCGCGCGCGCCATTACGGCTCGCTCGCCAAGGAAGCGCTGGGCGTGTTCCCGGACGGCATCGAGCGCCGCGCGCTGATCGAGGCCGCGCAGTTCGCGATCGATCGCGCGTACTGACGCCGGCGTCCCCGCGGTCGCGACGCGCTGCGTGGGTTTTGTCAAACAATTGGACTATCGGGATGGGCGTACTATCCTCGCCCGTGCACCTCCCATTTACATTGATGAGGAATCGATTCATGAGGATCACGCTCGGCATTGTTGCGATCTGTTACGGTCTTGCGTTGGCCGGCTGCGACCCGAACGGCACGGCCAGCAGCCCCAGCACCTGTCTGGCGGACGGCTCGGTATCCTGGTGGGTGAATCCCAACAAGGAAGGCCAGGTGAAGGACACCGCGAGCATGAACAATTGCGCGGTGACCAACTCGGCCTGGAAGGGTCCGCAGAAGTAGCGCCTCGCCATCGAGATCCCGAAGGGGAGAGCCGTCCCGCGGCTCTCCCCTTTGTTTTTGAGGTGCTACCGTGATGCGATGGACACGGCGCCGCCCGCCCCGCTGCCGCCGCGCTTCGCCGACTGGTTCGCGCGCCGCGGCTGGCAACCGCATGCGCACCAACACGCGGTGCTCGACGCCGCGCGCGCCGGACGATCGGCGCTCCTGATCGCGCCGACCGGCGGCGGCAAGACGCTCGCCGGATTTCTGCCCAGCCTGATCGAGCTCGACACGAGTCCGACCGGGCAGCTCCACACGCTGTACGTCTCGCCCCTCAAGGCGTTGACCGTCGACGTCCAGCGCAACCTGATGACGCCGATCGCCGAGATGGCGCTCGACGTGCGCGCCGAGACGCGCACCGGCGACACGCCCGCCCACAAGCGCAGCCGCCAGCGCGAGCGCCCGCCGCAAATCCTGCTGACCACGCCTGAGTCGCTGGCGTTGCTGACCTCGCTCCCGGACGCGCCGGCGCTGTTCGGCGCGCTCGCAATCGTCGTGATCGACGAGCTGCACGCGCTCGCCGGCACCAAGCGCGGCGATCTCCTGGCCCTCAACCTGGCGCGCTTGCAGAGCCTCGCGCCGGGATTGCGGCGCATCGGGCTGTCGGCGACCGTCGCCCAGCCCGACGCGCTCGAGGCCTGGCTGTCGCCGACCGGCCGCGCCGACGGCGCGGTCCGGCGCATCGTCGGCGCACCGGGCGCGACGCCCGAGATCGCGATCCTCGTCGCCGGCGAGACCTTGCCGTGGGCCGGCCGCATGGCGATGCACGCGGCCGCCGAGATCTATCAGGCGATCCGCCGTCACGGCACGACCTTGGTGTTCGTCAACACGCGCGCGCAGGCCGAGCTCGTGTTCCAGGCGCTGTGGCGGCTCAACGACGAGACGCTGGCGATCGCGCTGCATCACGGCAGCCTCGCGGTCGAGCAGCGCCGCAAGGTCGAGGCCGCGATGGCGCGCGGCGCGCTGCGCGCAGTGGTCGCCACCGCCTCGCTCGACCTCGGCATCGACTGGGGCGCGGTCGACCTGGTGATCCAGGTCGGCGCGCCCAAGGGCGCCAGCCGCCTGATGCAGCGCATCGGCCGCGCCAACCATCGCCTCGACACGCCGAGCCGCGCGCTGCTCGCGCCGGCCAACCGCTTCGAGTATCTCGAATGCCGCGCCGCGATCGACGCGGTCGCCGCCGGCGAGCTCGACGGCGAACCGCCGCGACCGGGCGCGCTCGACGTGCTGGCGCAGCACGTGCTCGGCACCGCCTGCGCGGCGCCGTTCGAGCCCGACGCGCTCTATCGCGAGGTGACGTCCGCGGCGCCCTATGCCGGGCTCGCGCGCAAGGATTTCGACGACGTGGTGTCGTTCGTCGCCACCGGCGGCTACGCGCTCGGCGGCTACGAGCAGTTCCGCCGGCTGATCCGCGACAGCCGCGGTCGGCTCAACGTGGTGAGCGACCGCGTCGCACAGCGCCATCGCATGAACATCGGCACCATCGTGGAGGCCGACCTCCTGCGCGTGAAGCTGAAGCGCGGCCCCGTGCTGGGCGACATCGAGGAGTATTTCGTCAACGGGCTCAGCCCGGGCGACACCTTCGTGTTCGCCGGCCGGCTGCTGCGCTTCGAGGCGGTGCGGCTCAACGTCGTCGAGGTGACGCCCGGCGCGGGCGACGCGCCCAAGATCCCGGCCTACGCCGGCGGCCGCCTGCCGCTGTCGACGCAGCTCGCCGCACGGGTGCGCGGCCTGCTCGCCGAGCCGCGGCGCTGGCACGACTTTCCGCCCGCCGTCAGAGAGTGGCTCGAGCTGCAGCGCTGGCGCTCGGTGCTGCCGAGCCCCGACGGTCTCCTGGTCGAGACCTTTCCACGCGGCGGCCAGGAGTTCCTGGTCGCCTATTCCTTCGAGGGGCGCAACGCACACCAGACCCTCGGCATGCTGCTGACGCGACGCATGGAGCGCGCCGGGCTCGGACCGCTCGGCTTCGTCGCGACCGACTACGCGATCGCGATCTGGTCGCTCGAGCCGGCGCGCGCGATCGATCGCCTGTTCGACCAGGACATGCTGGGCGACGACCTCGAGGCCTGGATGGACGAGTCCTCGATGCTGCGCCGGACGTTCCGCGCGGTCGCGGTGATCGCCGGGCTGATCGAGCGGCGCGTGCCGGGCCGTGAGAAGACCGGCCGGCAGGTCATGTTCAGCGCCGATCTGATCTACGACGTGCTGCGCCGTCACGAGCCCGAGCACGTCCTGCTGCGCGCGACCCGCGCCGACGCCACCGGCGGCCTGACCGACGTCGGGCGCCTGTCCGCCATGCTGGCGCGCATCAAGGGCAAGATCCGCCATCGCCGGCTCGGCCGCGTGTCGCCGCTCGCCGTGCCGGTGCTCCTCGATATCGGCCGCGAGGCGGTCTACGGCACCGCGATCGACGACCTGCTCGACGAGGCCGCCGAGGAATTGATCGCCGAGGCGACCGACACGCGCGGCACCGCCGAGCTACCGTTCTAACCAAGGCCCCCGCCCGTCATTGCGAGCGAAGCGAAGCAATCCAGAGTCGCGCGACGGCCCCCTGGATTGCTTCGTCGCTGCGCGCCTCGCAATGACGGCGGGCAGGTCACCCCTTGCCTGGGTGGACGGCGCCGCAGCTCTTGCATTTGCGCAGGTCGGGGCTGTCGTAGAAGCGCGCGAACAAGGGCGGCAGGTCGTCGACGATGCTGCGCAGCTGCACCTCGACCCGGTGGACGAGGCCGTGGCAGGACGGGCAGTACCATTCGAAGCCGTCGATCACGCCGGCGGGCCGGGTGCGCTCGATCACCAGGCCGACCGAGCCCGGCTCGGGACGCTGCGGCGAATGGCGCACGTGCGGCGGCAACAGGAAGATGCCGCCCTCGTCGATCGGCACGTCGGTCGGCCGGCCGTTCTCGATCACGCGCAGCCGCATGTTTCCCTTGAGCTGATAGAAGAACTCCTCGTAGGGATCGTCGTGATAGTCGGTGCGCTGGTTGGGGCCGCCGACGACCGTGACGATGAAATCGGCGTCGCGCCAGATCTGCGCGTTGCCGACCGGCGGCTTCAGCAGATCGCGGTGCTCCTCGATCCAGCGCTGCAGGTTGATCGCATGCATGGCGGGCTCCCCGATCGCTCGCGCGGCTGATGCAGACTCCTAGCATCGAACGCGAGCGTTTGACGATCCCTCGCCCGCATGCTTGGATCGCGCCGGCCGACGCGCCCAGGCCGCAACGCGAGGAAACCCGTCATGCCGAAATCCGACCACAATCAGCCGGCGACGCGCGAGCAGCTGGCCGCGTTGGCGAAGTTCGACACGCCGACGATCTGCAACGGGCTCGAGATCGTCGTGCCGGAGCGGCGCGGCCACGGCTACACGGTCGAGCACCTGGAATGCGCCAACCCGGCGCTGCCGCCGATCGTCGGTTTCGCCCGCACCGTGACGATCCGCTCGGTGCAGCCGACCGCGCGCCCGGCCGACGAGATGCGCACGCGGCGCGTCGACTATTACCGCTACATCGCCAACGGGCCGCAGCCGTCGATCGCGGTGATCCAGGATCTCGACCCCAACCCTGGCTACGGCGCGTTCTGGGGCGAGGTGCAGAGCAACGTCCACAAGGGCCTCGGCTGCCTCGGCTGCGTGACCAACGGCAGCTTCCGCGACCTCGACATGCTGGCGCCCGGCTTCCAGATCATCGGCGGCAAGATCGGCCCCAGCCACGCCTTCGTGCACGCGGTCGATTTCGGCGGCCAGGTCAACATCTGCGGCATGACGGTCAAGGACGGCGACCTGATCCACGCCGACCGTCACGGCGCGGTGATGATCCCGCCCGGCGTCATCCCCGATCTCTTGAAGGCGATCGACCTGGTGGCGCGCCGCGAGAAGGTGATCCTCGACGCCGCACGCGACGCCAAGTTCGACATCGCGATGCTCGAGCGCGCGCTCGCCAACGCCAACGAGATCCACTAGACGAGCCACCGAGGCGGGGGCCCGGCGCCCCGCAAGGGCCGCGGGGGCGCGCGTGTTCGACACGCAGACGTTGCTGCTGTGCGCGGCGGCGCTGTTCGTCGGCGGCTTCACCAAGGGAGTCGCCGGGCTCGGCCTGCCGATGATCGCGATTCCACTGCTGGTGCTGGTGGTCCCCCTGCCGACCGCCCTGGTGCTGCTCGCGCTGCCCGGCACCGTGTCGAACCTGGTCCAGGCGTTCCAGCGCGGCGCCTTCGCGCCCGTGGTGCGGCGCTTCTGGCCGCTCCTCGTGGTCTTCATCCCGACCATCGCGGTCGGCGCCAAGCTCCTGGTGACGCTCGATCCGCGCATGCTCTACATCGCGCTCGGGATCGCCATCCTGGCGATCACGGCGCTGACCCGCGCGGTGCCGTGGCTCCACGTCGGACCTCGTCTCGAGCGCGTGCTGAACCCGGTGATCGGCGGTGTGTCCGGCGTGCTGGGCGGCGCCTCGATGCTGTTCGGTCCGCCGCTGATGATCTATTTCCTGACCTTGCGCCTGGCGCGCGACGAATTCATCGCGACGGTGTCGCTGCTCTATTTCATCGGCGCGCTGCTCTTCACGGTGTCGCTCGTCGTGGTCGGCGCCTTCGGCCCGACGCAAGCGGTCCACTCGGCCTTGGCGCTGGTTCCGGTGTTCGGCGGCATGTTCGCCGGGCAGCTGGTCGGCCGGCGGCTCGATCAGCGCGGCTTCGAGCGCGTGCTCGACCTCCTCTACGTGATGACCGCGCTCACCTTCTTCTACAAGGCGCTCGCCTGACCGGTTGCGCCGTGCGTTAATCGTCGATGGCCCGCCTTCCCCGCCTGCTCGCCGCCGCCGCCCTGGCGATGCTCGCCGGCGCCTGCCAGACCGTCGCGACCGTCGACCAGCCGGAGGGCGCCGTGCTGGCGTTGCGCGGCCCGATCCGTGCGCAGACGGTCGACCAGATCGCCCGGCTGGTGCCGACCGCGCCGCCCGACGGGCGCCTCGTCATCGCGCTCGCGAGCGGCGGCGGCGACTTCATGAGCGCGCTCGAGATCGCGCATCGGCTCGAGGCGATCCCGTACAGCACCGCGCTGGTGACCCGCGAGTGCGACTCGGCGTGCGTCGTCATCTTCGTGGCCGCGCGCGAGCGCCTGGTCGCGCGCGACGCCGTGTTTGCGGTCCACCGGCCGATCTGCACGACCCCGGGGCTGCTGGGGCTGCCATGCCGCGTGTTCTGGGAGCCGTGGGCACGCCGCGAGTTCCATGCGCGCATCGCGCGCGTCGCGCCACGCTGGGCCGATTATCTCGACGCGCAGGATCCGCCGGCCTTCGCGCGCAGCGGCGCCGACGCGGTGCGCGTCACCGGCAGCCAGCTGATCCGCTTCGACGCCGCGGCGCCGCTGACGCGCGACGCGATGAACCTGGCGCTCGACGGCTGGGCCGGGTCGCCCTAGACGCGCAGGTCGAGCAGCAGCCCGAGCGCGACCACCTGGCGGTGCTTCCGGCGCCGCGGCGCCGGCGGGGCCGTCGCCTCGCCGTTGCGGGCGCGCCACGCCTGACGGCCGGCTTGCCAACGGTCCCGACGTCCGATCGGCGCATCCGCCTCGGTCGCTGACGCTGCGATGGGCGGCGCCGCGTTCCGCCTCGCGGGCGGCGCCGCCACCTGGGGCTGCGCCACGAGATAGGTTCCCATGGCTGGCGAACGCCGCACACGCCCGAGAGTTCAACGTTTGGGCGTCTACACGCCTCTTCGGTTCGGTCGAGCTTCGTTCGAGTCTCGATCGATCTGTAAGGATCTCAACCCGTCGTCAACGGCATGACGTCGCGCGCGAAGCGCTCCATGTTGTCGACCGTCCGCGCGACCTCCGGCGTGCGGAAATCGAAGATCAGTTCGGAGACGCCGAGCTTGCGGTAGACCGCCACGTCGTCGGCGACCTGCGCCGCCGAGCCGGCGAACGGCTTGCGGTCGTTGGTCGGCAGCGCGCGATCGCGGAGCTCGAGCCGGCCGACGAACGAGATCGCCAGCGTCGCGTAGTCGCGGCCGGCCTGCTCGGTCAGCCGCTTCAGGGTCGCGAGGCGCTCGGCGAGCGCCGGCGGCGCCAAGGGCTCGGGATCGGCGCCGATCGGGTGCCAGCCGTCGCCCAGTCGCGCCGCGCGCGCCAATGCCGCGTCGCTGTGGCCGCCGATCCAGATCGGCGGATGCGGGCGTTGCACCGGGATCGGCTCGCTGCGCACCGGCCCGAAGCTGTAGAACCGGCCGTCGTGCGACACGGGGCCGCCCGTCCACAGCTTCTTCCAGATCTCGATGTACTCGTCGGTCACCGCGCCGCGCCGGTCGAAGTCGGCGGCGCCCAGCGCGGCGAACTCCTCGCGCATCCAGCCGACGCCGACGCCCAGGGTCACGCGGCCGCGCGACAGCACGTCGATCGTCGCGATCATCTTGGCGCTCAGCACCGGATTGCGGTGGGGCATCACCATGACGCTGGTGATCAGGCGCAGCCGCTCGGTCTTGCCGGCGACGAACGCCATCAGGCTGAGCTGCTCGAGCGCGTCGCCGTGGCTCGGATGGACGCCACTCGCCGCATAGGGATATTTCGAGCCGACCTCGGTGGGGAACACGATGTGGTCGGCGATCGTGCCCGAGACGAAACCGAGCCGCTCGCCGTGCAGCGCCGTCGCGACCACGCCGTCGTAGCTCGCGAGCGGGCCGCGCACCGGCAGGTAGAAGCCGAACCGCATCGACACCGCCCCCTACTTCGGACCGACCGACGCGATCAGCGCGCGCACCTCGGCCGAGCCCAGGGTCTCGAAGCGGTCGACCGTCGCGATCACGCGTTCGGCGGCGTCGCGGTCGAGCCCGCGCGCCAGGCAGTCGCGGATCTTGACCAGGTGGATCTCGGGCGCGATCACCTCGCCCCAGGCGCCGGCCGGCCGGTCGCAGCGCGTCTTCACCACCGTGCCGTCCTTGAGCGTCGCGTCGAGCTCGACGTGCATGGTCTCGAACGACGCGCCGATGTCGGGCAGCTGCTTGACGTGCATCCGCGCCAGCATCGCGACCATGTCGGGCGCGAAGCGCCGCGCGTCGCTGAAGCTGTCGATGCGCACCGCGCCGTCGAGCAGCGCGCACGACGCGGTATATTGGAAGCTGAACTTGCCGGCGAGGCCGGTGTCGGGCTGCGGCCGGTCGACGTAGGACATCACCGGGCCGCGGATCTCGACCGCTTCGATCGCGGCCGGGTCGGGGATCTGGCGGCGCGCCGCCAGCGCCGCCGTGATCACGAAATGCGTGCCGTACTGGCTCGGGAACATCTTGATCGCGTAGCCCGGCTCGACCAGGCGCCAGGGCGGACCGAAGCGCTCGAGCGCCGCCGGCTCGGCCTTGGGCCCGAAGAATGCCTTCGCGTAGCCGCGCGGGTCCTCGATCACGTTGACGTTGGCCGTGAAGCCGCGCTTGGCGAGCAGCGCGGCGTCGAGCCCGAGCGAGCCGGCGAGGCCGCAATGGGTCGACTTCGTCATGGTGCCGGCGTTGGCCAGCACGCTGCCGCAGCGCGATGCCGCCAGGCCGAGCGCGTTGCGCATCGTCGCGACGTCGAAGCCGAGCAGATGCCCGGCCGCGGTCGCGGCGCCGAGCGGCCCGACCATGCCGGGCGGGTGGAAGCTCAAGCCGCGCGACTCGAACAGGCCCGAGGCCTGGCGCATCCAACCCTGGATCTCGGTGCCCTTGACCAGCGCGGTCAAGAGCTCGAGCCCGTTGGCCGGCACGATCTCGGCGAGCGCCAGCACGCTCGGCAGGCAGGTCGAGACGGCGTGGTTGGCCGGGCTCCACATCGGCTCGTAGTCGAGCACGTGCATCGACACGCCGTTGATCAGCGCCGCCTGCACCGCCGAGGTCTTGAAGCCGAAGCCGATCGCGGTCGCCTGCGGCGATCCGCCCTGCTCGCGCTCGTGCTCGGCGACGATGGCGGGCGCCTCCTCGGCGCGGCAGCCGGCGACCGCGACCGCGATGCCGTCGAGCACCAGGCGCTTGGCCGCCGCGATCGCCGCCGGCGACAGATCCTTGCTGCCGGTCTCGACGATGCGCTGGCAGACGCGCTCGGTCAGCGCCGTCATGGCCGCGTCTCCCGGCGGGCACCGAGCGCGCGTGCGCCGCCGCGCCCGGACGCGCCGGCCGCCTGCTTTATCAGTCCCGATGCAGGTGCCCCAGCCATCATCGTGCCCCTCCTTCGGGCTCGATCATGTATCGCACGTCCGGTTTGACATCGGTATGGGGTGCTCGTGTCACTGGACCACGCCCCGCCCGGGGATGGGACCTGGGTTGCAGGCGGCGCGCTTTCGTCGCGCGGCGCGGCATGCCAGATTGGGGCCCGATCCGGTATTGAGAGGAAAATCCCATCATGGTCGTTCGAGCGGGGCGCGAGTTCCTGGCGATCCCTGGCCCCACCACGGTCCCCGACGACGTGCTGCGGGCCATGCACCGCGCCGCCGTCGACATCTACTCGGGCCCGCTCCTGGAGCTGACCGACGGGCTGATGCGCGACATGAGCCGGGTCTTCCGCACCGCCGGCAAGTCCTACATCTACATCGCCAACGGCCACGGCGTCTGGGAGGCCGCGCTGACCAACGTGCTGTCGCGCGGCGACCGCATCCTGGTGCTGGAGAGCGGCCGATTCGCGGTCGGCTGGGGCAACGCGGCGGCCCTGATGGGGGTCCAGGTCGAGACCCTGCCGGGCGACTGGCGGCGCGCGGTGCGCCCGGCCGAGCTCGAGGCCTACCTCAAGGCCGACAAGGCAAAGGCCAACGGCGGCGCGCCCCTCAAGGCGATCCTCGGCGTGCAGATCGACACCGCCTCGGGCGTGGTCAACGACGTCGCGGCGCTCGGCAAGGCGATCAAGGCGGCCGGGCACGACGCGCTCTTCATGGTCGACGTGGTGGCGTCGCTCGGCTGCGTGCCGTTCGAGATGGATGCCTGGGGCATCGACGTCGCGGTGGCGGCCTCGCAGAAGGGCCTGATGACGCCGCCCGGCCTCGGCTTCGTGGCGGTCGGCCCGCGCGGGCGGCTCGCGCACCAGGCCGCCGGCTTGCGCACGCCCTACTGGGACTGGACCGCGCGCGACGGCAGCGAGCACTACCAGAAATACGCCGGCACGCCGCCGCAGCACCTGCTGTTCGGGCTGCGCCAGGCGCTCGACATGCTGTTCGAGGAAGGCCTCGACAACGCGTTCCTGCGCCACCGCCTGCTCGCCGAGGCGACCCGCCGCGCGGTCGACATCTGGTCGCAGGGCCAGGCGCTCGGCTTCAACGTCGCCGATCCGGCCGAGCGCTCCGACACGGTGACGACGGTGCGCATGGCCGACGGCCGCGATCCGCAGCCGATCCGCGACTACTGCCACAACAAGTGCGGCGTCGTGCTCGGCCACGGTATCGGCGCGCTGCAGGGCAAGGCGTTCCGCATCGCCCACATGGGCCACGTCAACGCGCCGATGATCCTCGGCACGCTCGGCACCGTCGAAGTCGCGCTCGAGGCGCTCGACATCCCGCACGGCAACGGCGGCGTGCAGGCCGCGATCCAGTATCTGGGCGCGCACGTGAATCCGTGACGGCGGCCGGCGCGCGGTTGACCCGCGCGCCGCGCGTGTGAGACGCTGCTGCAACAGCCGGACTGACGGGCCGGCGATTTCCTTGCGTACTGGCGGACGAGCGGGCCGCTTGCTGACAACCGAACAGCGAGGAGAGACCCCATGTCCTACTGGACAGACCTACCCGTGCCGACCGAACGCGAGCTGGTGATCGGCTTCCACGATCTCACCGGCTACATGCGCCAAGCCGACAAGGCCGAGCCGCTGGACCTGCTCGCGCTGATGGCCGGCTACTTCGGCCTCACGGGACGCATCGTCGAGGACGCCGGCGGCCGCCTGATCAAGACGATCGGCGACGCCGGGCTGGTAGCCTTCCCGGCCGACGGCGTCGACGCGGCGGTGCGCGCCATGCAAGCCGTGCAGGCCGACGGCGACGCGTGGCTCGCGCAGCACGACTTCAAAAGCTGCGCGATCGTGAAGCTGCATCTCGGGCCGGTCGCGATCGGCCTGGTCGGCGCGCCCGGCCACGCGGTGCTCGACGTCTACGGCAAGACCGTCAACGTCGCGGCGACCCTACAGTCGACCGGCTTCGCCATGACGCCGGCGGTGTTCCGCCGCCTGTCGCCCGCGGCGCGCACCGCGTTCAAGAAGCACACGCCGCCGATCAGCTACATCGACGCCGACGACCGCCGGCCGCGCCCGGCGCACTGACGACCTCGGGGTCGAGGCCGACGCGCGGCCGCGTGCGCGGGTCGCCGCCGGCGGCGAAATCCGGCATACTGCCGCGACGACGGCCTCGACATCCGGGAGGGCATGCCATGGACGGAGCAGCACGCGCAGGCGACGGCCGCAACACGCCGCTCGGCCGCGACGAGCTCGCGCATGCGAGCGCCGCCGCGGTGCGCCAGGCGATCCGCGACGGGCGCTGGACCAGCTTCACCCACGGGCTGGCGATCGGCTACGTGCAGGCCAACCTCGCGATCGTGCCGGAGCGCTACGCCTTCGACTTCATGCGCTTCTGCCACCGCAACCCGAAGCCCTGCCCGCTGATCGACGTGACCGATCCGGGCGATCCCGAGCCGAAGCTCGCCGCCGTCGGCGCCGACCTGCGCACCGACCTGACCGGCTACCGGGTCTATCGCGACGGCAAGCTGG
>DATJNS010000054.1:0-6113 GCA_035507915.1 Candidatus Sulfotelmatobacter sp. | reverse complement strand
AACTTGAGCGCGCTGCCGCAGATGCGCCGCTCGCGCACGTGATGCTCGGCGAGCCAGCGGTCGAGCTCGGCGCCGTCGCGGTGCGAGCGGCTGTCGAGCGCGATCGCGCCGTCGGCCGGCACCGCGCGCACCGCGATGGCGTGGCGCGTCCCCGCGGCGTCGACTTTGAAGGCGGTGCCGGCGCCGGCGCCGGCGTAGGTGACGTCGCGCACCGGCGCGTGGACGACGCCGAGCGTGGGCGCACGCTGCTCGATGCGCGCGATGCAGACGACGAACTCGTCGGTGCGCGCGACGAATTCCTTGGTGCCGTCGAGCGGATCGACGCACCAGAACGTCCGGTCGGCGATGTCGGGCACCTGGCCGGCGGCGACCAGCTCCTCCGCCAGGATCGGCACGCCGGGATCGAGCTTGGTCAGCCCGGCGACGATCACGGCCTCGGCGGCGTGGTCGGCGGCGGTGACCGGCGAGCCGTCGGCCTTGCGCTCGGTGTCGAAGGCGCCGGCGTAGACGCGCATGATCTCGCGGCCGGCGGCGCGCGCGAGCGCGACGATGGCGTCGAGGGTGGCCGCCTCGTCGGGCGTCATGTCATTCGGCGGCGCGCGCCGGCGCTGCGCCGCGGATCGCGCGCCACACCTTCTCGGGCGTCAGCGGCATGTCGAGGTGGGTGACGCCGCGTTCGGCGAGCGCATCGAGCACCGCGTTGACCACCGCGGGCGGCGCGCCGATCGCGCCCGCCTCGCCGGCGCCCTTGACGCCGAGCGGATTGGCCGTGCACGGCACGACGTTGGTGCGGAACGCGATGCCGGGCAGGTCGTCGGCGCGCGGCATGCAGTAGTCCATCAACGAGCCGGTCACCAGCTGGCCCGAGTCCGCCTCGTAGACGCAGCTCTCGAGCAGCGCCTGGCCGACGCCCTGGGCGATGCCGCCATGCACCTGGCCGGCGAGCAGCAGCGGGTTCACGATCGTGCCGAAATCGTCGACCACGATGTAGTCGACGATGTCGATGCGGCCGGTGTCGACGTCGATCTCGACCTCGGCGAGGTGGCAGCCGTTCGGATAGGTGAAGGCGGCCGGCAGGAACGAGTCGGTGCCGCCGAGCCCGGGCTGCTCGCCGGGCGGCACGTCGGTGGCGGCGCGCTTCGCGACCTCCGCCAGGCTGATGCGCCGGTCGGTGCCCGCGACCGTGAAGGTGGCGTCGGCGAACTCGATGTCGGCCGCCGCGGTCTCGAGATAGTGCGCCGCCAGCTTCTTGCCTTTCTCGATCAGCCGCTCGGTCGCCTTGTCGACGGCGACGCCGTTGACCGGCAGCGCGCGCGAGCCGCCGGTGAAGCTGCCCGACGGCACGACGTCGGTGTCGCCCTGCACGACCTCGATGCGGCTCAAGTCGTCGATGCCGAGCCGGTCGGCGACCAGCTGGCCGTAGGCGGTCTGGTGGCCCTGGCCGTTGTTCTGGTTGCCGACCCGCACCGTGATCTTGCCGTCGGCGGCGACGTCGACCCAGGCGGGCTCCTGGGGATCGCCGCCGCCGCAGCTCTCGATGTAGGTCGCGTGGCCGACGCCGCGCAGCTTGCCGCGCGCCTCGGCCGCGGCGCGCCGCGCCGGCAGCTCGCCCAGCTTGGCCTGCCTGATGGCGTCGTCGAGGTTCTGCTGGAACTTGCCGGAGTCGTAGACCGTGCCGAGCGCGGTGGTGTGGGGCATGTCCTCGGGCCGGATGAAGTTCTTGCGCCTGACCTCGGCGGCATCGACGCCGAGCGCGCGCGCCGCGGCGTCGACCATCCGCTCGATCACGTAGGCGGCTTCCGGCCGGCCGGCGCCGCGATAGGCGTCGACCGGCGCCGTGTTGGTGAACACGCCGCGCACGCGCACGTAGGCCGCCTCGAAGCGGTAGACGCCGGTCATCATGTGGGCGCCGGCGAGGGTCGGGATGAACGGCCCGAACTGCGACAGATAGGCGCCGAGATTGGCGATGTTGTCGATGCGGAGCGCGAGGAAGCGCCCGCTCTTGTCGAGCGCGAGCGCGGCCTCGATGACGTTGTCGCGGCCGTGCGCGTCGGCCAGAAAGCTGTCGGTGCGGTCGCCCGTCCACCTGACCGGACGGCCGAGCTTCCTGGCCGCCCACACCACCAGGGGATGCTCGGGATAGATGAAGATCTTGGTGCCGAAGCCGCCGCCGACGTCGGGGGTCACGGCGCGCAGGGTTGCCGGATCGATGTGGAGGATCTCGTTGGCGAGCGTGTCGCGCAGGTGATGCGCGCCCTGGCAGGATGCGTAGAGCGTCGAGCGCTTGCCGTCCCAGTCGCCGAGCGCATTGCGCGGCTCCATCGCGTTCGAGACCAGGCGGTTCTGCACCAGGGTGAGTTGGACGGTCTTCGCCGCCTGCTTGAACAAGGCGTCGGTCTTCTGGGCGTCGCCGATCTCCCAGTCGAAGCACAGGTTGTGGGGTGCGTCGTCCCACACCAGCGGCGCGCCCGCGGCGAGCGCGCCGGCGGTGTCGGCGATCGCGGGCAGGCCCTGGTAATCGATCTCGACCAGCTCGGCGGCGTCGCGGGCCGCCGCCAGGCTCTCGGCGACGATGAAGGCGACGCCGTCGCCGACGAAGCGCACGCGCCCGTCGGCGAGGATCGGGCGCGCAGGCTTCTGCATCGTCGTGCCGGGCCGCGGCGGCAGGTCGACCGGACACGGCATGGTGCCGAGCTTGTCGGCCTTCAGGTCGGCGACGGTGAACACGCCGAGCACGCCCGGCGACCGCTTCGCCTTCGTGGTGTCGATCCTGGCGATGCGCGCGTGCGCGTGCGGCGAGCGCAGCACGATGCCGTACGCCTGGTTGGGCAGCGCGATGTCGTCGGTGTAGCGTCCGGTGCCGGTGATGAAGCGCTTGTCCTCGACGCGCCGAACCGGCTGCCCCATGCCGAACTGGCCCATGTGTCGCTCCTGAGTCGCGTCATTCCGGCTGCGTGCGATAATAGGTTGACGCCCAGGGCAGGCCAACCCCTCCCCACCGTCATTGCGAGGCGCGCAGCGACGAAGCAATGAGGGGAGGGGTGCTTGCCCAGAACCCGCGTCACGCTGCTATGATGCGCGCCGCGTTCTCAGGAGGCCGCCATGCTCTGGTCGTTCATCTTCGTGCAGTGCGAGCTCGGCAAGGCCTACGACGTCGCCGCCGCGATCTCGGATGCGCTCGAGCGCTTCGGCGAGGAGTACGGCGCGTTCGAGGATCAGATCTTCTCGGTCTCGGGCGAGCACGACCTGCTGATCAAGGCGCGCTTCATGGCGCCCGACAATCTCGGCCGTTTCGTCAACGAGAAGCTGCACCACATCCCGAACATCCGCTCGACCAAGACGATCATCGCCTTCAACGCCTTCGCGCCGCGCCAGCGCGTGCCGGCGGAAGACAAGTAGCGCCGCCGCTCAGCCGCGGATCGCGTCGGGCTCGTTGTAGCTCTTGACCTTGGTGCCGCGATAAAGGATCTGGGCGCTGCGCTCGGTGAAGCGCTTGTGCAGCGCCACCAGCTCAGGCTCCAGCTCGGCGGTCGGGCAGGGCTCGTGCTCGAAGCGCCGCACGCGATCGACGCCGCGCACCAAGGTGGCGCCGTCCTCGCCTTCGAGCTGGTAGACGTGGGTCGGGATGTAGCGGATCGCGAAGCCGATGCGCCGGTCGTCCGACGGGTTGGGCGGCGAGCCGTGCACCAGCCGCACGTGATGCAGCGACATCTCGCCGGCCTTCAGCTCGAGCGCGACCGCGCGTTTGGCGTCGACGTCGACCGCGACCTCCTGGCCGCGCGTCAGCAAATTGTGTCGATCGAAGGTGTCGCGGTGCGGGATCTGGTCGAGCTTGTGGCTGCCCGGGATCACCTCCATCGCACCGTTGCCGAGGTTGCTGGGCGACAGCGCGACCCAGGCGGTCACCACGTCGGGCTTGCTGAGGCCCCAGTAGGTCGAGTCCTGGTGCCACGACACGAAGGCCGGGTTGCGCGCCTCCTTGATGAAGAAGTTGGTGCTCCAGCACAACAGGTCGGGACCGTAGAGGTCCTCGACGGCGTCGAGCATCGGCGCGAGCCGGATCAGATCGGCGAGCCACGGGAACAGCAGATGTGCCTTGTGGCGCAGGTCGCCGCGCAGCGGCCCGCCGGTGCGGCCCTCGAATTCCTCGAGCCGTCGGCGGATCTCGGCGGCGTCGGCCTCCGACATGATGCGGATCGGCGAGATGTAGCCGTCGGTCTCGAACTGCGCGATCTGCGCTGCGGTCAGTTTCTTCGGCATGGTGATCGATCCTGCTGGCGTCACACGTCCGTGCGCTCGGCCTCGACGGTCTTGCGCGCCGTCATGTTGAAGCGTCCGTCGTAGATCGGCCGGCCGCCGGTGGTCGGCCCCGGATACTGCACGAACAGCATCTTGCCGCCGGTCGCGGTCGACAGCGCGTCCTCGTAGTGCGGATCGGGATAGAACAGCATGGTGCCGGGGCCGTATGGCTTGCCCCCGATGGTGAACTCGCCTTCCAGGATGTACCAGACCTGGGCGAAGTCGTGATTGTGCAGCGGGTGATGCGAGCCCGGCTCGTAGCGCACGACGCCGGCATTCGGCTCGGTCGGCCGCTCGGGGCGCGGGTGGAACAGCATCTTGCCGGTCTGGCCCGGCCAGCGGATGGTCTCCCACTCGCGCTCGTCGACATGCACCGCCTCGCACGGCTGGTGCTTCGATTTGGTCGCAACCTGGCTCATCGGCGTCGCCTCCCGGGGCCGCGCATTCGCGCGACCACGGTACGCCGGCGCGCTAGGAGGTCAAGCGACCTGGCGGTTCTCGGTGCCGGTCCACGGCCAGCGATAGCCGTGGGTCTCGAGCAGCGGGCGCAGCCACTCGGCGGTGCGGAACGCGTAGCCCTCCAGCACGTCGGGCGGGGCGAAACGCGCCATGCGCGGCCGATCGAGCAGCGCGCCGAGCACGAACGCGGCGTCGCGCAGGCCCGGCTCGAGCAGCGGCTTGTCGTTGATCATGCGCACCGGCAACCCGACGCGGGCCCGGCACGCCAGGTGGTCGAGCAAGGCGGCGCACACGTCGTCGAGCAGCCGAGCGTCGGCGGCGTCCCGATCGAATCCCAGATGATGAAGCATGATCGCGAGCTTGTGGGCGTGGCTCGCGTCGCGCGGCAAGCCGAACATGATCCTCTCCCTCCCAAGCCGTCCCGCCGGCCCCCTGTGCCGCTTGGCTGGGGACTCTGTCGCTGTTGCTCAAAAAAGTAGCGCTGGAAGGGCGACCCCGCAATTCGAGGGGTTGATTAAATCATCCGGTCTATACCGGTTTGTAAGGGCTCGGCGCCGCCGACCCTAACCGCCGCGCGGGTCGAGCACGTCGCGCAGCCCGTCGCCCAGCAGGTTGAAGGCGAGCACGATCGTGCAGATCGCCAGCCCCGGCCACACCGCCATCCAGGGCGCCTGCGCAATGAAGTTCTTGGCGAAATTCAGCATGCTGCCCCAGCTCGGGTCGGGCGGCTGCTGGCCCAAGCCCAGGAAGCTCAGGCTCGCCTCGGCGATGATCGCGGTCGCGATCGTCAAGGTCGCCTGGACGATCAAGGGCGACACCACGTTGGGCAGGATGTGGCGCAGCAGGATGCGGCGGTGCGGATTGCCGACCGCGCGCGCCGCCTCGACGTAGTCCTCGGTCTTCACGGCGATCACCTGGGCGCGCGTGAGGCGGATGAACAGCGGCGTCGCCGCGACGCCGATCGCGATCATGGCGTTCATCAGGCTCGGCCCGAGGAACGCCGCCAGCGCGATCGCGGGGATCAGGAACGGGCAGGCGAGCAGCGCGTCGGTGAAACGGCTGATCAGGCTGTCGGTCCAGCCGCCGACATAGCCGGCGACGAGCCCGAGCGGCACGCCGAGCGCGAGTGCGATCGCGACCGACAGCACGCCGGCCGCCAGCGAGGCGCGCGCGCCCCATACGACGCGCGACAGCACGTCGCGTCCGAGCTCGTCGGTTCCCATCCAGTGCAGCGCCGACGGCGCCTTGCGCACGAGACTCCAGCTCGTCGCGGTCGGATCGTCGGGCGCCACCCACGGCGCTGCGAGCGCGGCCGCGACGAAGAACAGCACGACGGCGAGCCCGACCATGGCGGC
>DATJNS010000053.1:0-49329 GCA_035507915.1 Candidatus Sulfotelmatobacter sp. | reverse complement strand
GCCAAATCCCGCAAAAATGCCCTCCGAGCGGTCGTACGCGAGACGCGCGATGAAGAGGTTCGGCTCGACTCCGGGGATGGCGTTGTGGGCTCGGCTGAACGAGTTGGTCAGCCCGCCCGCGCTGAGCTGCTCGACGTATTTGGTATAATACTGCTGATCGTAGGCGTAGGCGAGACGTAGGCGCCAGTCGGTCAGCGGACGCCAGTCCGCGCTGACCTCGATGCCGCGATGCTCGGAAGCGGGCGCATTGAAGGTGTAGCTCTGCAGACCCGCGCCCGGCGACTGGCTGACCAGCTCGTTGGTGAAAAACTCGTAGAATCCCGTGACACCGACCGTCAGCATCCGCAGCGGGGTCCAGTCCGTGCCAAGGTCGAAACCCACGTTCTTCTGGGGCTTGACCTGCGTGTTGTTGCCGGCGACGCCTTGCGGCGTGACGAACAGGTTGCTGGCCTGCGGAGTGCCGTAGCCGGTCGCCACCCGCGCGCGCAACAACCACTCGTCCTCGGGCCGATAGAGCAAGGCTAGCTCCGGCGCAGCGTTGATGTAATCCCGGTAGGCGGGAATGAGGCTTGTCGTCGGCGACGCGGCGGTCGGGTAGGTGAACAGCGTCTCCTGCGCGTCGAGGCTGGTGTACTCGACGGCGAGACCGCCGACCAAGGTCCATTTCGGCGCAATCTTGACCTCCTCGCGCGCGCGCGCGCCCAGGTTATAGTCGTGGCCGAAGGTCTGGGCGGTCAACCCGCCGAGCGTCGCATTGCCCGCGGGTGTGAGGTTGTAGGTCAGCGAGTTCAGGTCGGCATAATTGAAATAGATCCCAGCCATCCCAGTCGTATCGAAGCCGAATAGGCTCGCCTTCTTCGTGACATCACTGATGATGTTGAAGGCCGGCTCAGAACCGCGGGCGCTCGTCGTACCGGTCGGCTGGTTAATGTCCTTGTCGTCGAACGTGAAAGTGGTGCGCCACACCGTATCGACGTCGATGTCATGCTCCCAGCGCGTGCCGACGATGGTGCGCCGATCGCTGCGGCCGAGCCCGGCGTGGTCGGCGCTCACGGCGGTCGTGCCGCTCGCGCTGTTGAAGCCGTTGTTGAACAGGTTGATGGTGGAGCATCCGGCGGCGCTGTGGGTCGCGCTGACGATGCCGCAACCCTGCTGGAAGGGGCTGAGACGGTACTGATTGTACGACAGCCGGATCGGCAGGTCAGTGCTGAGATCGTTGTTGATCATCTTGAAGGTGAATTTGTCCTGAGGCGTGGGCGAGTAACTGCCCGTCAAATCCTCCGTCGTGGTCTGGAAGGAGCTGTGATCGATAAAGCCGTAACCGCCGACGTGACTGCCGAACAGTGCGTAATCGTATTGGCTGCCGTGTCCACCAAGGGTCAGATATTCGTTGAAATAACTGAAGCTGCCGGCGTCGCTGCCGAACTCGAAACCGTCGATGTCGGCACCGGTGCGTGTGTGAAAATTGAGCGCACCGCCGGTCGCGTAGTTTCCGAACAGCGCCGACGACGGGCCCTTGAACACGTCGACGCTGCCGATGGCGTGCGGATCGAGGTCGTCGACGCGAGACAGCCCGTCGGGCTGCGTCACCGGGAAGCCGTCCTCGAACATCTGGATGTTGCGGATGCCAAACGAGCTCTGCGCGTTCGAGCCGCGGATCGAGATGAACGTGTCACGCGGGCCATTGCCGCTCTTGACGCTGACATCGGGAGCGTTCTGGAGTATCTGGCCCGCGGTGAAGCCCGGCGAGTCCTTGTATTGGTCTCGGTCGACCGAGTCGACGATCTGCCCCGTCGGTTGCGTGTACAGGTTCGGCTTTGCAGTCACGACGACTTCGGGGATGGCGCTTCCCGCGGACGGGGCCACTGCAGGAGGTACGGCGGCGGGGGATGCACCGCCCGTAGTCGGTGTCGCCGGGCCGAGATCGCGCAGCTGTGCTTGAATCGTCTCGAGCTGTTGCAGCAGCGCTGCTCGCTTCGCTGCCTTCTCGGCATCCGTAAGCGGGGGCGCATCGGTAGCCGGTACACCCTGCGCGCGCGCGGCGAGCGACGCAAACAGAGCTAAGGCGCAAACAATAGCAACTGCGCGGACGCGTCGGCCCGCCGGGAGGCGAGGGGGCATGGGCAGCTCCGAAACTGATCAGTCGCGGCATTCGACGCAGTGGTAGCCGCGTCGCGAGAGGATCTAACGTGTGATCAGATCAGAGCAGGTGGTGCACGAGGCTGCGGGCGAACCAGACCTGGCGTAATGGTGGGAGCCCGTGTGCGGATCAGCGAAGTCGCCGCGGCGCAGGTCGGCAAGCCGATTGGTCCGACTGTGACCGTAACCATCGGTGCCCACGCCGTACCGCCGAAGAGGACGCAGAGCGGGCAATGCGGAATGAGACTGTGCGTATGGTCGGCGCCAGACTGGGAGTCCACCGGCTGGTCGTCTGGCGTTGCCGCGTGACAGGAGGCTATTGCCTCGAAATCTGCCGCCGGCCCGACGGCGGCCCAGGCAACCGGTGCAAGGAGATTGAGGGTTATTGCGATCAGACAAAGGCGGACGACCACGCGGCCGATGGCGTGTGTGCGGAACTGATGAATTCCAAACGATGGTCTGCCGCTTGCGCGCTGCACTTCGACCAACCGCATCCAATCGGTAATCACAAATTAGTAGCGGTTGGCTGGATCTCCGTCAAATGATCCAGGCTTTGGGACCCACTACCAGGCTTTGGTCAGATCGGCATGCACGGGAGCTCAGGAGGACCGCGCGCGCAAGCTGGCCCTGGACGAGATGACGTAGCCAACGACTATCCGATCGACCTACAGCCGCACGTCATCCTCTCACTTAACCATTTCCCATCGGTTGCAATAGGTGCGCGCCGGAATATGGGCAAGGAGCCGAATACAAGGCTGCGGGAGGGCCGGACGGCAAGCCGAAGCCCCGATGACGAGAAATTCGAATATGATCGCGCCTGCAGTTCAAGCTACGAGTACGGCATGGGTGACATTAGGTAATGCTCGGGAGTTTAGTATTGGGCGGGCCCCGAAGCAGACAAGACCGCGCTTCGTCGGGGAGCGCAACGCTCACGGCCAGGGTGCATTGGTGATGGGACGCGGGACCGGGCGGCGGGCTGCTGGACATCACCTTCGACAAGGAAGGCCGGTTCTTATCGCCTGCCTTGTCGGCTTCGCGGCTCTTGCGACAGCGGTGATTTGCTACTCTGAATTTGCCCGACCGGCATCGGTCATTGGTGGGCCCTTCACGTTGGTCGACCAGGATGGGCATACGGTCACCAATGAGACCTACCGCGGCAAATGGCTGCTGATCTATTTCGGTTACACGCACTGTCCCGATGCCTGCCCGACCGCCCTCAACGACATCGCAGAGACGTTGACTGCCCTCGGGCCGCTCCGCGCAAAGCTCCAGCCGTTATTCATCACCGTAGATCCGGATCGCGACACGCCCGCACTATTGAAGAACTATACTGCCGCCTTCGATGTTGGCATCGTCGGGCTCACCGGTTCGGCCACGCAGATTGCTCAAGCCGCCAGAGCCTTTCGCGTCTACTATGCGCGCGACAAGACGTCAGGACCTGATTACGGGATGGCCCACAGCTCGATCATCTATCTGATGAACCCCGACGGCCGCTTCGTCACCAGCTTCACACACGAAACGACACCGGATGCGATGCAGGCGAGGATCCGCCAATTACTGTCTTGATGGCGGTCAATGTGTCGCGGACTCGGGACTTGCTTGTTTCGTCGCCTTTTGGCGGGCCGCCGCTACGTTCCGGGTGGTTCTGTGAAGTCGCGTCCAGCCGTAGCCCCGGTCAATATGCCGCCAAGTAGCTGAGCAGTCCTTCGAAATCGGGTCTTGGCGGCAGGGACGCTTGGACGCGAAGGAAGAACGGCATTGTGCCGATAGGCCCCTTCAAAACAATCGGTTAGTGACTTTCCCCGAGGGGGCTAAAGTTGGGCGCGATCTCACATGGGTCATCGGCTCGATTCCCTGCCGCAGCATTCGAAAGCGCGTTTGGACATCGAATTGAAAGGCTAGCTGGGGAGTGCCCTAGACGCATCTCGGCGCAGCCGTGGCAGCTCGACGCGGCATGTGACAGTTATTTGACACGCCCGTCGGTGGCGCCCACGATTAGTCAAATAGACGACCGGAGGATCGGACAGCTCCGGCGCAAGGAGGGGAAACGTGAGAGGCATGCAATCGCTGATTGCCGGAGTATTGCTGGCCGCGACGCTGAGCGGCGCCGCATCGGCTGCGGAGACCATCAACGCCTATTCGATCTGGCCCGAGAACTGGGCGCGCCCGATGCTCGAGGAGTTCGAGGCCGCGACCGGCATCAAGGTCAATTTCCTGCGCTTCTCATCGGGCGAGGCGCTCGCCCGCGTGATCGCCGAGAAGAACAATCCCAAGGTCGACGTGCTGTTCGGTGGCCCGGTCGAAACGTTCGCCGCCGGCATCAAGGAAAACATCTTCGAGTCCTACAAGCCGCCCTCTTTCGACAAGCTGCCGGCGCGCTTCAAGAGCGCCGACGGACAATGGACCGCAATCGCCGACGATCCGCTGGTCTTTATGACCAACACGAAGTTTCTGAAAGAGCACGGGCTGCAGAAGCCGACGTCGTGGGACGACCTGCTCAATCCGGCCTACAAGGACATGCTCCAGATGGCCGACGCGCGCACCTCGGGCACCGCGGTCACGCGCATCTTCTCGATCCTCGAGGTGAACGGCCGGGACGAGAACAAGGCATTCGCCTACATGAAGAAGCTGCGCGCCAACGTGCAGCTCTACACCAAGAGCGGCGGCGGTGGGACCCTTCCGGTCGGGCTCGGCCAAGCCGGCGGCGGCATCTTCTTCATCGTCGACGCGCTCGACACCAAGGCGAAGGGCTATGACGTCGTCATCAGCTTCCCCAAGGAGGGGATCGGCACGGCGGCGGAGGGCATCGCGCTGATCAAGGGCGCGGCCCATCCCGCGGCGGCCAAGAAGCTGATCGATTGGGCGACCAGCCCGGCGATGCAATCACTCTACGTCAAGCACAAGATCAATTTCGTACCGGCCAACCCCGACGTGGCGACCGACCCAGCGCTGGCCGAGGTGCTCAAGGGCGCGAAGATCTTCGCCATCGACGACGCCTATGCGGGTGCCAACCGCAAGCACATGGTCGATCGGTGGGTCGCCGAGATCCTGAACAACTAGTGCGTCGCCGGCGATCCGGGTGAGCATCGCCGCAAGCCCGCCGCGGGGCGCCGGTCGGCTGTCGGCCGATCCGGCGACCCTCGCGACATTGCTCGTGCTCGCGGCGCTGCTGGCTCTGTTCGTGGTCTTCCCACTCGTCGTCCTGCTCTGGCGCACCTTCGTTCAGGACGGCCAGTTCACGGTCGCGCCGGTGCTGGCGGTCCTGTTGCAACCGCACCATAGGGCCGCATTCGTCAACAGCCTGTGGCTCGCGACCCTGGTCGGCGTCCTCGGCACGTTGCTCGGTTTCCTGTTCGCCGTCACGGCGACGCGCGCCGGGCTGTCCGAGCGCGCGGTCCGGCTGCTCGACGCCGCGACCCTGCTGTCGCTGGTCTCGCCGCCGTTCACGACCTCGATCTCGTTCCTGTTCTCGTTCGGCCCGCGCGGGCTCGTGACCTATCACCTGCTGGGCTTGTCCGGCGTCAGCGTCTACGGGTTGACGAGCACCCTCTGTGCAGAGGTGTTGACCTACTTTCCGCTCGCCTACCTGACCTTGCGCCCGATGCTCGCGAGCATCGACGGCAGCATCGAGGACGCCGCGTTCAGCCTCGGCGCGTCGCGCTGGCGCATGTTCCGTACCGTGACGATGCCGCTGGCGATACCCGGGTTCGCCAACGCCTTCCTGCTCCTGTTCGCGGCGTCGCTGGCCGACTTCGCGACGCCCCTGATCCTGGCGGGCAACCAGTTCCCGGTGTTGCCGACCGAGGCCTACCTCCAGATCACCGGCCTGTTCGACATGACGGGCGGCGCTGCCCTGTCGTTCGTGCTGCTGGTCCCCGCGACCGCCGTCTACCTCCTGCAGCGCTATTGGGTGGGGCGCCGCCATTTCGTCACCGTTACGGGCAAGGCGGGTGCGCGCTCCGCGATTCCACGGGTCTCGCCGGCCGCCAAGCTGTCCCTCGTGCTCGCCTGCGTCGCGGTCGCGTCGTTCATGGCGTTTCTCTATGCACTGCTGTTCTACGCCTCGATCGTGGTTGCCTTCGGCGCCAACGACGCGCTCACGCTCAACCACTACCACGTCATCTTCACCGAGGGCCTGAAGGCGATCGGCGACACGCTGATCATCGCCGGCATCGGCATGCCGCTCGGCGGGCTTTACGGCGTGCTGGTCGGCTATCTGATCGGCCGGGGGCGGTTCGTCGGCCGCCAGCTGCTCGAGGTGGTCTCGATGATCAACTATGCGCTGCCCGGCACCATCGTGGGCATCGCCTACCTGATCGCCTTCAATGATCCGCCGATCGCGTTGACCGGGACCGCGCTCATCATCATCGCCTGCTACGTCTTCCGCTACAGCCCGAGCGGCATCCGGGCGACCGTCGCCCTGTTGTCGCAAATCGACCGCTCGATCGAGGAGGCCTCGCAAAGCTTGGGCGCGCGCAGCACGACCACGTTTCGGCGCATCATGCTGCCGCTCCTGGTGCCGGCGTTCTTCGCCGGGCTGGGCGTGGTGTTCATCCGCTCGATGACCGCGATCAGCGCCACCATCTTCCTCGTCTCGGTCGGTTGGACGCTGATCACCGTCCGCATCCTGGAGAACATGACCGAGCTGTCGCTCGGGCCGGCGGCGGCCTTCTCCGTGTTCGTGATCGTGGTCGTGCTCGCCGTGCTTGGGGCGGTCAATGCCCTGCTGCGCCGGTACCGCGCGACCGTCGGCGGCGCGGCCGCGGGCTTCACGGCGGCCTGAGATGGCGGACCGGTCCGAAGCCCCCGTCGGCATTCGGCTCGAGGCCGTCTCGGTGCGCTTTCGACACGCCGTCGCCGGCGACGTCGACGCGGTTCGCAGCCTCAACCTGACGGTCGAACCGGGCGAGCTCCTGACCCTCCTCGGGCCCTCCGGCTGCGGCAAGACCACGACCTTGCGCATGATCGCCGGGTTCCAGGCGCCGTCCAGCGGTCGGGTCTGCATCGGCGAGCGCGACGTGACCAACTCGATGGCCAACGCGCGCAACATCGGCTTCGTGTTTCAGAACTACGCGCTGTTCCCGCACCTCTCGGTGTTCGAGAACGTTGCGTACGGGCTGCGCGTGCGCGAGTTGCCGCGTCAGGCGATCACCGAGCGCGTCGAGGAGGTGTTGGCGCTGGTCGGCTTGGCGCGCTACGGCCGCCAGTTGCCGCACCAGCTCTCGGGCGGCGAGCAGCAGCGCGTCGCCTTGGCGCGCGCGATCGTGATCCGGCCAAGCGTGCTCCTGTTCGACGAGCCGCTGTCCAACCTCGACGCCAAGTTGCGCGTCCAGATGCGCTTGGAAATACAGCGGTTGCAGAAGCGCCTCGGCACGACGGCGGTCTACGTCACGCATGACCAGGAAGAGGCCATGGCGATCTCCGATCGCATCGTGGTCATGAACCGGGGCGAGATCGTCCAGCAGGGTTCCGCCGAAACCCTCTACCGCCGGCCGACAAACCAATTCGTGGCGCAGTTCATCGGGCGCAGCAATCTGTTGTCGGCGCGCATTGTGGAAACGGCGGGGGACCGGATCGTGCTCGACATTCAGGGCACGCGTCACGCCGTGAGACATCGGGCTGCGAGTTTGGCGCCGGGCGCCAGCGTTCAACTGGTCGTACGGCCCGAAGCGGTGACCCTGGTGGCAGCCGGACAGCCGGGAATGTTGCAGGGCGCGGTCACGGCAAAGATCTATCTCGGGGACAAGATCGAATATCACGTCGAGGTTGCGTCGCGGGAGATTGAGGCTGTGACCTACAATGCCGTGGCGCGGGGCAGTCCCGAGGTGGGCGAACATGTCGGGCTGCGTCTCCCGGATGATGGGCTCACCGTGCTGCCGGTGGAGGCGCCATGATGATCGGGCAACGCATCCGCCGTTGGCTCATGATCGGGGCGTTCGTCGGGCTGCCGTGGTGCGGCGCCGCCGAGGAAACCGTGCACGGTGCCGACGCGGTGTTCCGGTCCGATGGCCTGACGATCGTCTGGGCAGTTCTGCGCAACCCGGACGAGTCGAAGACGGCCATCGTGGTGCGCGTCGTCGACGCATCGAAGCGCTTCGTCGCGCTCTCGGTCGATGGGCTCGATCCGTTCACCAAGCAGCGCACGGCGCTGGAGGCAAAACGATCGCTCGACGGAGATCTCGACGTGACGATCCCGCGCTCACGGTTCGCCGACTTCCCGCAGAGCGAATTTCATTTTTATGGCGCCGCATCAGGCGCGCCCGGCTTGACGGTGTACTATCTTGGCGTGCCCGATACGACCCCGGAGTTTGGCGATCAGGCCAAGCTGGAGGCCTATCTGAAGCAGACGGCACGATGACGACGGGAGGAGACGGTGACGACCAGAGACAGATGATTTCCCTTTCAGAGCGTCGTCTTTCATGTACGTGAGTCGAGTCCAGGGAGCACGTCCATGTTGCAGAGCATCAGGGCTAATCTGACCGGTCGCGTCCGCGTAACGATTCTGGCGATCGACGTGGCAATCGCCTGCGCGGTTTCGATCTTCTTTCTTGATCTGCGCCTCGAGCAATTCGTGGTCGCGAGCCGCGACCAGGTCACCGAGCTCGCGATGGAGGTCATCCCGGACATGGGCTCGCCGTCGGCCCTGCTGTACATCGTGGTGCCGTTCGCTGCGATCATCTTCGTGAATTCGGACGGCATCCGTGCCAACCGAACCCTGTTCATCTTCGGTGCGATCACCACAGCGCATACCGCCTGTAGTCTTCTCAAGTTCCTATTCGGACGCGCCAGGCCGGAGCTGTTCTTGTCCAACGGCACCTACAGCTTCGACTTCTTCCGATGGGATTACGCATTCAATTCGTTCCCGTCGGGCCATGCGGCGGTGTGCGCCGCTTTGGCGATGGCGGCAAGCATGGTCGATCGCCCCAGACGCTTGACCATCCTGACCGCGGGCTTCGCCTTCGCCATGGAGCCCGTGGTCACGGGCCATCATTTCCTGAGCGATGCTCTACTGGGTTTCAGCATCGGCATGGCGTCCGCCATGGCTTTCGCGGCCTTTTTGGATTGGTGCCGGATACCCGTGGAGGAACCGGCAGCGTAAGAGGAACGCTCAGTCCACGTTGCAATCCCGGCTTTTTTAGGAAGCGGCCTGGTGGCTCCACGTGCTCTTGGGCATCAACCGGGCGAAACCCGCGCGATCTCAGTCAGGCGGGTCTTTCGATACATCCGACTGGTCGACCGTCCTCGATCTTGACCCGGATCGCGAAATCGTACCGATCAATATCGAGCGCGATCTCCACGTCTTCCGGGTGCAGATGTGCCCGGGCTGGGTCGTAGAAGCGCGCAACTTCGCCGCCGGCCAAGACCAGGCGACGTACCGCCTCGGGATCACCTGGTCGACCTTCCAGCCGGTTACGGAGATGGATCGCGCAGACCTCGTCCTCATCGGTACGCTTGCGGCCGTTATCACCCATCGCGACGAGAGCGATTTGATCGGGCGATCCGGCGAGCATCGCCCGGACTGTGCCATCTGCGATGACCAATGATGCCGCATAGAGGCGGTCGGCCCGACTTGCCGCCGTGACAATCCCCTGGGTGCCTGCACTGGTCCGCTGGATGATTGTCTTGCCGCCAAAATCGATCTCGCGGACCTCGAACGGAGAATTCCCGAAATCGAACTCGGCCGGTGCTCGGCCGCGAACCTCGCCCATGCATATTTGCCCGATCCCGGTATCGCGTAGAGCGAGCGCCTCCTCGACCGTGCTGACCATGATGATGCGAGAGGCGCCATTGGCAAGCGCTACGGCCGCGGTCGTAAAGGCCCGAAATACATCGATGACCGCCACCGTGCCGGCCGCTCGTGAAGCCCCTTCGAGGAGGCTGTGGATCGAGATTTCCATTCTGGCCTGATGCGTCGTGCAGCCTCAGCTTACAGAGGCAACCCAGTCGGGACGTCGTCGAGCGAGAGATAGACGGGGCGTCCGGCTGCACGGAACCTCGAGACCTCGTCGTCGGCACCGCGCGATGCGCCGCCTACGCGCAAGCAAGCGTCGCACCGCTCGGCGAGCGCCAGCGAGAGCGGCATCATGATCTCATCGTACGAACCAGGTCCGGCGGCCTCGATGAGGGGCACTGCGTTGTTCACGCCGACGACCGGTACGTGGCCCTTCCGGAAGACCTCGAGCGCGGCGCGGTTCAGCTCTCGCGAATTGTCGGCGCGTTGCTCGGCGTTGGAGGCACCTGTGCCGTACGGGCCCGCGATCATGATCCACATGCAGTACCCTCCGCGTGACCCGGACCCCTCCGACCGAGACCGGCCGAAGCCAAAGCAGGGCGCATCAGGTTCCGCGCATCGGCACTCATGACGAGACTCCAGCCTGCCGGTGAAGCGCAAAGCGCACCTCGTGCAGGTCGCTGGCGACCATGACGCAGAGTTCCCGCATCTCCGCGGTCGCTTCGAGCAGATCCGGCACCATCACGGTCATCATCCCAGCTGCGGCCGCCGACCGGACACCGTTGTGCGAGTCCTCCAGCGCTAAGCAGGCCGTAGGCTCGACTCCCAGGCGCCTGGCGGCGAGCAAGAAGGGATCCGGTGCCGGCTTGCTTGCCTCGTAATCGCCGTGCGCGACGATCTCGTGGAAACGGCCGATGAGCCCATGTGCTGTTAAATGGTTTTGGACCGTTAAATGCGCCGAGGACGTGGCAATCGCGCGGGGCAGCTGGAGGTCGTCCAGCGCGTCCAGCAGCTCGATCACGCCCGGCTTGAGTGCGAGCTCGGTCTCGGCCATGGCTGTGAACCGCCTCACCCACGAGGTCATGAAGGCTTCGACGGGAAAGCCTGGACCACAGTGGTCGCGGAAGATGACCCTGGTGACGTGCCACGGGACGCCAATCGAAAGCCGTGCCGCAACCGTGAGGTCGTGGCCGTCTTCCTTTGCCACGGCCAGCATCGCCTTTTGGTACAGCGCCTCAGTATCGAAGAGGAGTCCGTCCATGTCGAACACGACGGCTCTAGGGGCTCGGGGAAGCTGGGCCACGATCTCGGACATTCAAGCGCGCCTTGCCGTAGGACCCGTCACGCGGGCGCGACGGCTTTCTGCAACCGGGCGCGGAGTGGCATCACCGCACCGGGTGCTTCGTGATTCGCCATGATTTGGGCTGCCGCGGACCAGATAGCGGCGACATGCATTGCTTGCATCCGCAATTCACCGCTCCGCAACCGCAGCAGAACACTCGGCAGATCGTCGAGTATCACGTCGATTTCTTCGTTGTCATCGAGAGATCGCCGATCACCACACTCGACTCCGAGGGCGAGGAATGAGGTCACTCGATTACTGTGATTGGCCGGATTCGGATAGGAGCATAGAACTCGGTCGAAGCGGCCACCGCGATACCCGGTCTCTTCGAGAAGCTCGCGGCGCGCAGCAGTCTCTGCGCTATCGATTCCGTTTTGGGTATCGCTGGGCTCGATCGTGCCGCTCACCAATCCGGTGAAAATCTCGGCTCGGCCGTGACGATATTCCTTGACCAGCACGAGTTGAAGGTCGGGTCCGGTGAGAGGCACCACGTTCACCCAATCGGCGTACTCGATGACATGGTAGGGATTGATGCGCGTGCCAGAAGCAGTCACGCAATCATCGCTGCGGACACGCAGCCATCGATCCTCATATGTGATTGCACTGGCCAGCACGCGCCAAGGCTTGAGAGGCGTGTTTCTGCTCATGCGGGGGTGATTCCCTTTTTGCGTTTCCACGTCCTCATCCCTCACCATAGCCCATCTCGGTCTTCGCCGGTGGCAGACCCGTAACCGGTCACCGTCGGCCGGTTTGCCGCCCCACCATGTCCGAGAGCGGACCTGGCTGGGCGAAGGCTGCGCCGGCGCGCGCCAGCCACTGGCAGAAGAGCTCGACCGTCGGGTCGTGCCGCGTCTCGGGCACGTACATGTAATAGCCGCGCCCCGGCAGCACGGGCGCACCGAACGGCAACACGAGGCGCCGGTGGGCGAGATCCTCGGCCACCAGCGTGAGCGGACCCATGGCGACGCCGAGCCCGTCGACCGCTGCCTGGATCGACAGATAGAAGTGCTCGAACACGAGGTCGGCGGCGGGCGCGAGATCGGCGATGCCCGCGGCCGCCAGCCATTTCGGCCAGACGTCGCGCAGGGTCGCCGAATGCAGCAGCGTGTGGTGGCGCAGATCCTCCGGCCTGCGCAGCGGCGTGCGCTTCAGCAGCGACGGGCTGCACACGGGGATGCGGCCTTCGTCGAGAAACCTGGCGCGCCGGAAGCCGGACCACCGCTCGGGCCCGCCGCGAATGATGACGTCGAACGGCTCGCGCAGCGACTCGGCTTGTTCGGAGGCGGTGGTGAGCCGAACCTCGATCTGCGGATTGCGGATCTGGAAATCCGACAGACGCGGGATCAGCCAGCGGATCGTGAAGGTCGGCAGGGCGGTGACGTGCAGGACGCGGCGCGCGCCGTCCTCGGCGAACCGCGCGGTCGCCGCCGCGATGCGGTCGAACGCGCCGCCGATCTCGGTGCGATAGGCCGCCCCCGCATCCGTGAGCTCGATGCGACGATTGAAGCGCCGGAACAGCGGCCGGCCAAGACGCGCCTCGAGCGCCTGCACCTGCCGGCTGACGGCACCGTGGGTCACGCCGAGCTCGAGCGCGGCGCGCGTGAAGCTGCCGTGCCGCGCGGCGGCCTCGAACGCGCGCAAGGCATTGAGCGAGGGCAGAGGGCGGGCCATTTGCGTGATTTTTTCTCACATGAATAGGCACGATAACTCGTTTGTCGCCATCCTGTCATCGGGGCAGAGTCACGGCCGATTTTGGCGCTGAGCCTGCCTGCGGCACGGAAACCAGGGATCCCGATCGACGATGGTGTGGTGTCAGCCCGTGTCAGAGCCCCTCACGTGACGATCGGCCGGCGCCGTCCGGGCCACCGTCGGCGTCCCGTGGCGAGGGCGGTGTCATGAATCCCGGCGCGGCCGCCCTCGTGCTGCTCGCGGCGCTGCTGCACGCATCGTGGAACGCACTGCTGCGCAGCAGCCACGCGCGGCTGCAAGCGATGGTCGTCATGTGCGCGACCGACGTCGTGCTCGCCGCCGTCGCGCTGACCGTGCTGTGGCCCGACCTCGCGCTACCCAGCCGCGCGGCGTGGTACTGCATCGCCGCCTCGACCGCGATCCATGTCGGCTACAACCTGTTTCTCGTCCGGGCCTATCGCACCGGCGACCTCGGCGAGGCCTACCCGATCGCGCGCGGCTCGTCGCCGCTGCTCGTCACCTTGGGTGCCGCGCTGTTCGCCGGCGAGCGCCTATCCCTCCTGACCACACTCGGCATCGTCCTGGTTTCGGGCGGCATCATGACGCTCGCGCTGCGGCGCGGCCGGATCGCCGCCGCGAGCCTGCCCGCGGCGTTGGCCACCGGGCTGTGCATTGCCGCCTATACGGTGGTCGACGGCACCGGCGTGCGCCTGTCGGGCGACACGCGCGCGTACGTGCTGTGGTTCTTCCTGTGCGAGGGCCTGTCGGTACCCCTGATCCTGGTCGCGCATCGCGGCACCGCGGCGTTCGTGTGCAGCCTGGCGGACGCGACCAAGGCCGCGGTCGGCGGCTTGCTGTCGATCTTGGCCTATGGCGTCGTCTTGTGGGCCATGACGTTGGGCCCGATGGGGCCCGTCTCGGCGCTGCGCGAGACGAGCGTCGTGTTCGCCGCACTGCTCGGCCGGCTGTTCCTCAACGAGACCCTGACCGTGCGCCGCGTCGCCGCCTGCGGGGTGATCGCGCTCGGCGCCGCCTGCCTGGGCTATCGGCCATGACGACGGCGTTGGCGCGCGAGCCGTTCTGGCGCGTGACCGCGCGGCTGCGGACGCTGGTGACCTGTTGCGGCGCGCACGCGCTGCACGACGGCTTCTCCGACATGCTCTATCTCCTGTTCCCGATTTGGCAGGCACAGCTCGCGCTGTCGCTCACCCAGGTCGGCCTGCTCAAGACGTTCTATTCGGGCGCGATGGCGAGCTTTCAGGTGCCGGCCGGACTGATCGCCGATCGCATCGGCGAGCGCTGGTTGCTGGCGCTCGGCACCGCGGTGGCGGCCCTCGGGCTCGCGCTGTCGAGCTTGACCGCGGGCTTCGTCGGGCTCGCGCTGTGCCTGCTCGCCGGCGGTCTCGGCTCGGGCGTTCAGCATCCGCTGAGCTCGTCCCTGGTGGCGCGCGCGCATGACGGGCGGCGCCTGCGCGAGGCGCTGGGCACGTATAATTTCGCCGGCGACGTCGGCAAGGTCGCGGTGCCGGCTCTGCTCGCCGTCACGATCGCGGCCTGGGGTTGGCGCGAGGCAATCGGCATCTTGGGCCTGTGCGGGCTGGTCGGCGCCGTCGCGATCGCCGTTGCGCTCGGCGGCTGGCGCCGTGAGCCTGAGCCCCCATCGGCCGCCCGGACGCGCGAGACGATCGGCCCCGACCAAGCGCGCTGGCGCGCCTTCGGCGCGCTCGCGGTGATCGGCGTGATCGACAGCGGCGTGCGCACCAGCTTCCTCACGTTCCTGCCGTTCCTCCTGACGGAGAAGGGCGTATCGGTGCCCATGCTGGGCGTCGCCCTGGGCCTGGTCTTCACGGGCGGTGCGATTGGCAAGTTCGTCTGCGGCGTGATCGCCCGCCGAGTCGGCATTCTCCGCACCGTGATCCTGACAGAGGTTGGAACCGCGGTGGGCATGCTCCTGATCCTCGTGCTGCCGGCGCTGCCCGCCCTGGCGCTGCTGCCGCTGATCGGCATTGCGCTCAACGGTACCTCGTCAGTGCTCTACGGCAGCGTGCCCGAGCTGGTGCCGGTGGCGCGTCGGGCGCGCGCGTTCGGCCTGTTCTACACCGTGACGATCGGCTCCGGTGCGCTGGCACCGACCCTGTGCGGCGCCTTCAGTGACGCGCTCGGGCTGCACGCCATGGTCCCGCTGATCGCCGTCGTGGTCCTGATGGTCGTGCCGTTGACCATCCCGCTGCGCGGCGAGCTGGCGTCCGACTAGCGATGCCAGCGGCGGCGCGCTTCCGGGTCGTGACCCTCAACCTCGAGCAGGATCACAAGCGGTGGTCGCTGCGCCGTCCGCTGATCGAGCAGGGCCTTGCCGAACTCCGTCCCGACATCATCGCGCTCAACGAGGTGTCCGTTCCGCTCCAGGCCGCTCGCGCGCTGCGCGCCGTCGTCAGCGCACGGCTCGGCTGCGATTACCATCTGGTCCAGCAGACGCGTGCCAACAGTTTGTCCACGGTGGAGGGCGAGGCGTTGTTGACGCGCTTCGCCGTGACCGAGACCGGCAATTTCGACTTTCAGGCACGCGACATGGTCGCTCTGGTCGCGCGCTTGCTGATCGAGGGCGAACCCCTGGATGTCTGCGTGACCCACCTCTACATGTCGCGCGGCGACGATTCCCTGCGCCTCCACCAGGTCCAGCAGCTGCTGGCCTGGCTCGATGCGCGGGCGGACGCGACTGCCTGCATCGTGTGCGGTGATTTCAACGCGACTCTCGACCAGCCTTCGGCCGCGCTGATGACCAGCCGCTTCCGTCCGACCCAGACGGCGCCCACCGCCTTCACGCCGCTCGCCGACGCGACAGGCGAGGTATCGCACCCGTACTGGCCCAGGATGGATCGCTGTATCGACTACATCTGGGCATCTGGTTCGTTGGAGGTCCTGGCGAGCGGCGTGTGCCTCGATCGCCCACGCACGGACGACCTGTCGCTTTGGCCATCCGACCACGCCGGCGTGTGGGCCGATCTTGCGTTCCGAAGAACCTCGTGACGGCTCGTTCACCGGCTTCTCCAATACTCAAGGTTTGAATTTCGCGGTATAAAGGTCAGCGAAATCCAGCCCCCGCCGGTCGTAGCGGATGGGTGGAGGGGGAGAGAGACGACTACCGTGACCGGTACGAACATCTTTCTCGATTTGGCAGGCGGTATCGCGCTGCTGCTCTGGGGCATGCACATGGTCCAGACCGGCGTGGTCAGGGCGTTCGGTGCCGACCTTCGCCGATTCCTTTCAAGCGCTCTGCGCAGCCGATTGCGCGCATTCCTCGTCGGTGCGGCCGTCACCGGCGTTCTCCAGAGCAGCACGGCGACCGGATTGATGGTGGCCTCGTTCAGCGCCTCCGGGCTGATCGCGTTGGTGCCGGCCTTGGCCGTGATGCTCGGCGCAAACGTCGGCACCACGCTCATCGTCCAGCTCCTCTCGTTCGACGTCACGTGGATTGCGCCCATTCTCCTGGTGATCGGCGTGGCGCTGTTCAAGCGCAGCGGGCGCACCCGCTGGCGCGATCTCGGTCGGACTGCGATCGGCGTCGGTCTGATGCTCCTCTCGTTGCACATCCTGCTCGATACCTTGGCGCCGGCCGAATACGCACCGAGCGTCCAAGGGGTACTCAAGGCAGTCACCGGACAGCCGACGCTGAATGTCGTGATTGGTGCGCTAATGGCGTGGCTCAGCCATTCCAGTGTCGCCGTCGTGCTCCTGGTGATGTCGCTCAGCTACTCCGGCTTCATCACTCCCGTCGCGGTGCTGGCGCTGATCGTCGGCGCGAATCTTGGGAGCGCGATCAACCCGATCGTCGAAGGCAGCGATTTCGCAAACCCGGCGACGCGGCGCGTGCCGGTGGGGAACCTGATCAACCGGCTCGTCGGCTGCGTCCTGACGGTGCCCTTTTTGCCCCAGATCGCCGACGCAATCGAATGGCTGGACCCGCATCCGGCTCGGCAGGCCGCCGATTTCCATACCCTCTTCAACTTGGCGCTGGCGGGCTTGTTCGTCGTCCCGCTTGGTGCATTCGCTCGACTTCTCGAGCGCCTGATGCCGGATCAGGCAAAAAGCCCCAACCCGGAAACACCGCTCTATCTCGACCCGGGTGCTGTGCAGTCGCCGTCGGTCGCGTTGACCTGCGCCGCGCGTGAATTGCTCCATATGGGCGATTTGGTCGACGCCATGCTGCGCCAGAGCATGACGGCATTGTTGACAGACGACCGTAAGCTCGTCGGTCAGATCGAGCGCATGGACAATGCCGTCGACAAACTGCATGAGGCGATCAAGCTCTATGTGACCCAGATCACGCGCGAGAGCCTGGACGAGGTCAACGGACGCCGCGCGATGGAGATCATCGCGTTCGACATCAACCTCGAGCACATCGGCGACATCATCGACAAGAACCTGATGGAGCTCGCTTCCAAGAAGATCAAGAACAAGCTGAAGTTCTCGGACGAAGGTGCGGCTGAGCTGACGGCGTTCCATCGCCGTGTTTCCGATAATCTCAAGCTTGCGCTCGGGGCATTCATTTCAGGCGACGCGAAGATCGCACGCCAACTGCTCGACGAGAAGGTCGCCGTCCGAGAGGCGGAGCGCGACGCGTCTGAGAAGCACTTGGCGCGTCTGCGCGATGGCCGTGTCGAGAGCATCGAGACGAGCTCGTTGCATCTCGACGTTCTACGCGACTTGAAGCGCATTCACTCGCATATTTGCTCGGTCGCGTATCCGATCCTCGAGACGACCGGCGAGCTCCAGCCGAGTCGGCTCAAGAGCCTGGACGCGGAAGCCGAAACGCGGACCGATCCGCCTGGCGGGCTTGTCGGACAGCAGCCGCGGTGAGGCACGCCGTCCGGCTACCACGCTGCAGTGCCGACGCTCAACGGTAACGATGGGTTGCAGCGGCGAGCCGCGCAAGCATCGCCGCGATAAAATCACGAGGGGGAAGCACGCCATGACACGACGTTCGATCTTTGGGCTTGCGCTCGCGGGGCTGGTTTGGAGCAGCGCGGCGTACGCAGACGACAGGTCGCACAACGTTGTGCTGTTCGTGGCCGACGGCCTGCGGGGCATGATCGTGAATCAGGAAACTGCGCCGGCAATGACGGCCTTGCGCGATGAAGGAGTCTGGTTCCGCAACAGCCACTCGCTTTTCCCCACCTTCACGACGGCGAACGCGTCGGCGATGGCGACGGGACACTATCTCGGCGACATGGGCGATTTCAGCAACGTGATTTTCGCCGGCTTCAGGCTTGCCGAGGCCAAGGGCAGCATCACGCCATTCGTCGAAAACGACTCGATCTTGAACGAGATGAACCGCCACTACGGGGGAAACTGGCTGAATGAGGCGACCTTGTTGGCGGCGGCGCGCCAAGCTGGGTTCAGCACGGCGGCGCTCGGCAAGTTGGGCCCGACGCTGATCTTCGACCTGTCCGACCGAGCGAATTCGCCGACCGTGGTGTTCGACGACGCCACCGGCTCCGACAAGGGCGCGCCGCTCGCGCCGGAGATCGTCGAGGCCTTAAAGGCGGCAGGTCTGCCCACCGCGGCGCCGTCGCGCGGCGCCAACGGCGAAACGGGCAACGCGACGAAGCCCGGAACCAGCGTCGCCAACGTGGCGCAGCAGGCCTATTTCGTCGATGTCGCGACGAAGGTGCTGCTGCCGATGTTCAAGGCGCGCGGCAAGTCGTTCGCGCTGGTCTTCTGGTCGCGCGATCCTGACGGCTCGCAGCACAATCAGGGAGACAGCCTCAACAAGATCGTCCCTGGCATCAACGGGCCGACCTCGATGGCGGCCATCCGCAATGCCGATGCGAATCTCGCGAGCATACGGGCGGCGTTGGCGGCGCTGGGCCTGGCCGAGACGACCGATATCTTCGTCACGTCGGACCACGGCTTCGCCACGATATCGCGGCAGAGCAAGACGAGCCCATCCGCGAAGATGCGCTTCCCCGATGTACCCCAGGGCTTCATCCCGCCGGGCTTTCTGGCGATCGACCTCGGCCAGCTGCTGCACCTGCCGCTGTTCGATCCGGACAGCGGCGACAAGCCGCTACCGCCCAACACGCATGCCGGATGGGGCAACGGCGTGCTCGGATCGAACCCGGATGATCCCGATATCGTGGTGGCCGCCAACGGCGGATCCGATTTGATCTACCTGCCGCACGGTCAACGCCGATTGGCGGAGCGGGTGGTACGGGCGTTGATGACGCAGGATTACGTGAGCGGCATCTTCGTTCACGACGCATTGGGAGCCATCCCGGGGACGCTGCCGCTGAGCGCGATCAACCTCGTCGGCTCGGCGTTGCCGCCGACCCCGTCCATCGTCGTCAATTTCCGGTCATTCACCTCGGGCTGCCCGCAGCCGAGCAATTGCACGGTAGTCGTCTCTGATGGTCGCCTGCAGCAAGGGCAGGGCATGCACGGCAGCTTCAGCCGCGGCGAGACAATGAACTTCATGGCCGCGGTTGGCCCGAGCTTTCGGCGCGGTTTCGTCGATCCGGCACCGGCAAGCAACGCCGACGTCGGTGTGACTCTGGCGCATCTGTTGAATCTCGACGTGCAACCGAACGGCAAGCTCGTCGGCCGGGTGCTGAGCGAGGCGCTACCTGGCGGCGCGACGCCGGTGGCAACGCAACACGTGGAGCGATCAACGCCCGCGGGCGGGCTTATGACCGTCCTCGAATATCAGACGGTTGGCGAAGCCCGCTATTTCGATGCGGCGGGTTTCCCTGGGCGAACTCTCGGGTTGTCCAGCCGGGGTAGATGAGGGGAGCGGAATGGTAATTCCGCCCCCCTCAATCACGTCTACTTCGGCAGCAGTTTGCCGACGTCCGAGGTCATACCAGCCAGCGCAGCGTCGGGTTTTGCGGACTTGTTGACGACGGTTTGCAGGCGATCCTTGATCGCTTGGATGATCTTCAGATTGTTGTCACCTGGGAAGGCGTACCATGCCGTCATGAAAGACTGTTGGCTGAGCGACGTCAGGTGGTTGGGTTTCTCGGCATAGAACGGCTTCAGTAGATTGGGGTCGTTGGCCGGCAAGGAGTTGGGCGGCATGTAGCCCGTACCTTTGACCATGATCGTGGCGCCCTGCGGTCCAGTGATGAACTTCATGAAGCGCCAGGCAGCCATCTGCCGCGCGGGGTCGGTCGTGAACATCATCGCGGCCGCACCACCCGTCGGCAGCTTGGCGTTTGGGCCCGGCACAGGGAAGCGCGCTGTACGCCACTTGAACTTGCCGGCAACGCCGTCATCGGCGACCCGCAAAAGGGAAGTTGACTCGGTCCAGATGCCAAGCTTGCCACCGAAGAAAGCCGCGCGGCTTGCCTCGGGGGTCAGGTCCGGCATTCCGGCCTCGGTAACCATGCGGCCCAGCAATTCGATAGCCTTTCTGCCGGGCTCCTGGTCGAACGCAATCTTCTTCTCGTCCTCGCTCATCATCTGGCCACCGTGGGAGAACACGAGCGCCTGCCACATCCAATTACCAGTGATCGCCCAGGAGTAAAACAAGCCGACATTGTCGTCACCCAGCTTGTTGATCTTGTTGGCGAGATCAAAAATGCCATTCCAAGTAGTGGGAAATTTCGCGGGGTCGCCGCCGGCCTTTGTGATCAGCTCATCGTTGATGTAGATGATCGGCGTCGAGACCGCGAACGCGAGGCCATAGGGCTTTCCGCCGTAAGTGCTGAGCGCCATCATGGACGGCGAAAATCCTTGGCCGACCCAGTCCTTCTCTTTGGCGATGAAGGGAGAGAGGTCGACAGCGATCTTGCGATCTACGAATAGGCGCTGGAGATTGATCGCCTGGAGACCCACGTCAGGCAGTTGTTTAGTGATTGCCTGTCGCAGACCGGTCTGAGCGGCGTCCTCATATTCCTTATAGGCAGGTAGGTAATTGATGGTGATATCCGGATTAGCCTTCTCAAAGTCGGCCTTCAGCGTGACGAAGACGTTATCGAAGATAAATCCGAGCGGATACTGCACGTTGATCGTCGTCTTGCCTTGCGCCATCGTCTGATCCGATGCCAGAACGACGAATGCCGCCAGCGCTACAAGCGCCGCGCTGGCCGTCTTGAATAGCCTTGTCATGGTATCTCTCCCTTTCGCACGTTGATTAGCCCTTGAGGCCTGTGAAGGTGATCCCCTCGATGAAGCGCCGCTGCGCGACGAGAAAGGCGATCACCAGGGGGGCGATGACGATCGTCGCAGCGGCCATAAGTGGCCCGTAGGCTGTCCCCTCGCCATTAAGCTTCAGAAAGGCAATGCCGAGCGGCGGCGTGTATAGCGATTGATCGTTGATGGCGATCAGCGGCCAGAAATAGTCGTTCCAGTGAGCCACTACGGAAAAGATACCGAATGCCACCAGCGCAGGAACCGCAGCCGGCGCCATCACCGACCAGACGATCCCGTACTCACTTATGCCATCGATGCGCGCGGCATCGATCAAATCGTCAGGTACGCTCAGGAAAAACTGTCGCATCAAGAAAATCCCGAACACTGAGATGGTGAACGGGAGGATCAGCGCCGTATAAGTGTCGAGAAGGCCCAGCAGATAGAACAGGAGGTAGATCGGCAGAGCCGTCGCCTGATAGGGGATGAGCAGGCAGAGCAGGACCGCGCCAAATAGGGTCGTGCGACCACGGAAGCGCAACTTTGCTAATGCGTAGGCCGCCGGCACGTTGACAAGAACTTGCAGCGCGAAGATAGCGGTGGTGACGAGAACGCCGTTCAGCAGGAAGTGTAGCAAGGGCACCTGCGTCAGCGCTTCGCGGTAGTTTTCGACGCCGGCCCAGCGCTGAGGCAACAAATGAAACGCAGGTGAGAAGATTTCGTCCTTGGGCTTAAAGGAGGTGGCAAGCATCAGCACAAAGGGCGCTAGCATGATCGCCGCGCCGGCCAGCAGCACGACGTGGCGAACGGCGCGCAGCGGCACGGGAAGTGCTGACCGTCCACTCATGGCGTAACTCTTCTTCGATCGAGCACAAAGACCCGTATCGCTGAGAGTACGAAGACGAAGGCGAGGAAGACGACGACAAGCGCTGCCGCGTAGCCTATGTGAAAGTAGCCGAACGCCTCGGAATAGATCGTGTGCAGCAGCACCTCCGAAGCTTTGTTGGGTCCACCATCCGTCAGAACCTGCACGGTATCGAAAACCTGGAATGCACGGATAGCGGTGATCACCACCGCGAATAGTGTGACGGGCCGCAGCATCGGCCATGTGACGAGGCGGAAGCGCGCTGGGGCGTCGCGGACACCGTCGACCGATGCCGCCTCATAGAGTTCCGGCGGGATGGCCGTCAGCCCCGCCATGAAAAGCACCATGTTGAAGCCGACGCTCTGCCATATACCGATGCCACATAGAGTGAACAGCACTAAGTTTCGGTCGTGCAAAAAGTCCTGTGCCTTGAGTCCAAGCGCCTTTAGAACAAAGTTGACGGCGCCAATGCGTGGATCGAGAAGGAAACCCCAGACGATCGCCATGGCGATCAATGTCGCCATCACGGGCAGGAAATAAGCGGCGCGGTAGAAGGCGCGTAGCGCGCTATCGGCCTCAATCAGCAGCGCTGCTCCCAGCCCGAGTACCACTGAAACTGGCACCACGATGGCGACGTAAACCAATGTATTGGCGAGCGAGATGCGGACAGTCTCGTCTTCAATGATCTCCGCGTAGTTGGCTAACCCGGTGAATGAAAGCGTCGGAGCGCCGAGCTGATAGTCGGTAAAGCTCAATGCCATGACTGCCACGAGCGGTCCGATCAAAAACAGCAGCATCAGTACGATCGCTGGTGAGGTCAGCAGGAGAAGCGGCGCGTGATTCTTCATGGCCGAACCCGCCTACCTTGGACGTCGAACAGCAGCACATTCGCGGGCGCGACTTCGAGCGGAACCATATCGCCTAACGCGAGCCCCGGAGCTCGCGCTGGATCGCAGCGCATCACAACCGGCGCAGGCACGCTCTCGAGCGCCACGTGCACAAAGAGGTCGGAGCCCAGATTCTCGCGGTAGACCAGCCGACCCGAGAGCGAGGCGTTGCCCGCGGCGGCAAGTGTCAGGCGTTCCGGCCGTATGCCGGCCTGCAGGCGCGTCCCGGCGGGCAAGCCGCTCGAAAGAGGCAGCGCGAGGCCCAGCAGGTCGACGCCCCGCGCCGTCGCCGCCGCGGGCAGCACGTTCAGCTGTGGCGTGCCTAAGAACTGTGCCACGGCGAGCTCGTCAGGATCGCTGTATAGCATGTCGGGCGAGCCGATCTGACGCAGCTGACCGCCCAGGATGACGGCCACGCGGTCGGACATAGTCATCGCTTCGGCCTGATCGTGCGTGACGTAGACGAATGTGGCACCCAGCTCTCGATGGAGCTGACCGATTTCCGCGCGCATGTGCACGCGCAGCGCTGCGTCGAGATTGCTAAGTGGCTCATCCATCAGGAAGGCACGCGGCTTACGGACCATAGCGCGGGCGAGCGCCACGCGCTGCTTCTGACCACCCGAAAGTTGGCCGGGCTTGCGTGCCAACAGGCTCTCGACGCGCAAGGTGGCAGCCACGGCTTGTACGGCTTCGGTGATACCCATCCGCGTGCGTCGCACCGCAGGCAGCAGTGCCGCACCGGGCAGACGCTGCAGCCGAGACAGTCGGCGCATGCGCAGCGGCACGGCGATGTTCTCAGCCACGGTGAGGTGCGGATAGAGCGCGTAGGACTGGAACACCATGGCGATATCGCGCCGATGGGGCGGCAGCGTGTCGACAACGTGGCCGTCGATCATTACCGTGCCGGCGCTCTGGCGCTCCAGCCCGGCGATGATGCGCAGCAGGGTGGATTTGCCGCAGCCCGAGGGCCCCAACACGGTGATGAACTCGCCGGCGCGGACGTCGAGATCGACATCCTTGATCACCGGAGTCTCGTCGAATTGCTTGGCGATCCCCGCGAGCCGAATCGCACCGCTGCGAGCGGGATGCTCCAAGACAGCCGCCTGCGGCTTCACAACGAGCATAGCCGCGCGCACGCGCAACCGTTCCGTTGCAACAGCTCGCCCTCCCTGATCGCATCGGAGTCTGTCGCGCCGTGGTCCGCCTCATGCGGAGGCAGAAGGATAGCCACCGCGCGCATGCTTGAAAAGACTTCATTTTTGTCCATTTAGATGTTGAGCTTATCTCAATCATCGCGCAGGTGCGTGACACGGTGAGGTGGTCCCGACATGACGGGGAAACCCAAGCTAGCTGTCGTCAAGCCGACCACTCCGCCGGAAGACAAGGCGTCGGTCTTGACCGTGATCCGCCATGCGGGGCCCGGCCTGCCGCCGACTGCGCGTCGCATCGCTGCGTACGTCGAGCGCCATGCACGCGACGTGATCCGCATGTCCATCACCGAGCTGGCCGACCACGCCGAGGCGAGCGAGGGCAGCGTCGTCGGCTTTTGCCAGCGGCTCGGCATCGATGGCTTCCAGGAGCTCAAGATCCTGCTTGCGCGCGACCTGGTCGATCCGGTGCGCATGATCCAGGAGGACCTCAAGGAATCCGACTCAGTCGCGGACGTGGCCGAGCACGTCTTCGCCGCCCACATCGCCTCGCTGCAGGAGACGCGTCGCCTGCTCGCCATGCCCGCGCTGACGCGCGCCGTCGAGATTCTGCGCGCAGCGCGTCGCATCGAGGTCTACGGCATCGGTAGTTCCGGCCCAATCGCCCAGGATCTCGCCTACCGGCTGCTGCAGCTCGGCCGCGACGCCAAGGTGGTCAGCGATTCGCACATCCAGGCGGTGAGCGCCGCCATGACCGATTCGTCGACCGCCGTGGTCACGGTCTCCCATTCGGGCAGCACGCGCGAGACGGTGATGGCCACGCGTCTCGCGCGCGAGGCGGGTGCGCGCACCATCGGCATCACCCGCATGGGCAAGTCGCCGCTGGCGCGCTACTGCGACACCGTCCTGCACACCGTTGCCAACGAGACGCGTTACCGGCCCGAGGCGATGAGCAGCCGCGTCGCGCAGCTTGCGCTCATCGATACACTCGTTTCCTGCTGCGCGCTCGCCGACGCCCGCCGGTCGATCGCCCGGCTCGAGCTCAGCGCGCGCATCATCGCCGCGAAGCGCTTCTGATGCGGGCCATCATCATCGGCGCTGGCCGCGGCAGTCGGCTCATGCCGACGACCGAGAACGCCCCCAAATGCTATGCCGAGATACGCGGCAGGCGCATCCTCGACTGGACGGTCGAGGCGCTGAAGAATGGCGGCTGCACCGAAATCTGCTTCATTGGCGGTTATCGTGTCGAGACGGTGAAGCGGGACTATCCCGACTTCACGTTCCGCGAGAACGTGGACTGGCCCAACAACAACATCTTGGCGTCGCTGATGTGCGCCGAGGATCTGATGGACCGGCCCTTTGTCACCGCGTATTCCGACATCCTGTTCACCGCCGACATCGTACGCGGCCTGGTACTGAGCCCCGACGAGATCGTGCTTGGTATCGATACCGACTGGCGCGAGCACTACCGTCCGCGGACCCAGCACCCTCCCCACGACGCGGAGAAGGTCATCACAGCCGAGGGCCGCGTGCGGCGCGTCCATCGCGGCATCCCCTATGAGGAGGCGACCGGCGAGTTCATCGGCGTCGCCAGGTTCGACCGCGAGGGCGCGCGGCGCCTGTGTGATTTCTATCATCGCCGCAAGGCCGAGTTCTGGGGGAAGCCCTACCGCGAGGCGGCGCTATTCCAGAGGGCGTACCTGATCCACCTGTTCCAGGACATGATTGAAAACGGCGTTCTGTTCGGACACGTCGACACGCCGGGCAATTACCGCGAGATTGATACGCAGGAAGACATGGAACTCGCCCAGACGCATTGGCGGCCGTGATGAAGGCGTTGCCGCTCTTCCCCGCCTCAATCGTGGGGTCGATTCCCCGTCCACTGGTCGTCCGCGAGCTGATCGAGAAAACCGAGTGGGACGACATGGACCGAACCGCCATGGACGCCGCCGTGCGCTTCGTCGTGGCGCTGCAGGAGCACGCCGGCCTCGACGTGGTGAACGATGGCGAATGGCGCCGCCGCTCCTACATCGGCGTCATCGCCGAACTGGCGCACGGCTTCACCCTAGAAACCAACCCGGCCGACGGCCGGCCATGGACGGTCGTGACGGAGAGGCTCGCGCCCAAGCCAGCTGGCTTCATCGCGGCCGAGGCACGCTTCGTGAAGCAGGTGGCGCGCGTGGCGACCAAGGTCACTTTGCCCGCCCCCGCCTTGCTCGGCGAGCGGCTGTGGGATGCCGAGCGCTCGCACAAGGCCTACCCCAAGCGCGAAGCCTTCGTGCGCGACTGCGTGGCGCCGCTGCGTGCGGAGATCGCCCTGCTGCAGGGCCTCGGCGTGGAGATCGTACAGATCGATGATCCCCACCTCTGCCTGTTCGTCGATCCCGAGGTGCGTCGGCGCTACGACGATCCAGACCGCGCAGCCGACTTCGCCGCCGATATGATCAACCAGACGGTGGCGGGCTTCGACGGCGTCAAGTTCGCGGTCCATCTCTGCCGCCGCGCCGGCGCTCGCGTGCGCGGCGAGACGCACCACGCTGGCACCTACGGGCCCATCCTGCCCCAGCTCAACCGGCTGCAGGTACGACACCTCACGATGGAGTTCACCGCTGCTGGTGCCGACGACCTCGAGAGCCTGGCCCGCCTGCGCGAAGACTTCGAACTCGGCCTTGGCGTCGTCGACGTTACGCCGAACGAACCGCAGACGGCACCCATGATTGCCACCCGCGTCGAGCGCGCGCTTACCCGGATCGACAAGGGCCGCATCACGCTCAATCCCGATTGCGGCTTCGCGCCCGGCTCGGCGGCCAAGGTCGACACCGATGAGGTCTATCTCAAACTCAAGGCCGAGGCCGAGGCTGCGCGCCTGCTGCGGGCCAAGTACGCCTAGAAGGATACGCTTAGAGTAGGAACGTGTTCGTCCGGTCGAGGAAGTCGTGCATGTGCACGATCATCTGGTCGGGTTCGAGCAGCACGACGCCGTAGGCCGGCGGCTCGTGGCTACCCATGATGCGGCCCTCGATGACGAAATCGAGCGCCACCTGGTGGCTGGTTGCGCGCAAGGTCGAGACCGGGATGCCGCGCCAGCTGCCGGCGACCGGCCGGTGCAGGTGGCCGAAGAACAGGTGGCGGATGTTGTGCCGCCCGGCCACTGCCTCGACGAAATGCCCAGGTTCCAGCAGCGAGATGTCGTCCATGCGCTTGAGCCGCACCTTGAAGGGCGGATGGTGCATGAAAACGATCACGGGTCGCTCACCCGTTTCGTCGAGCGTCTGGCGCAGCCAAGCCGCGCGAGTGGCGCAGAAGCTACCCCAGGGCTTGCCGGGCTCGTTGGTATCGAGGCAGATGCCCAGCACGCCTTCGCCCATCTCGAAGGTGAACTGCACGAAACCGTTGGCGTCGGCCGCCGCCCCCGGAAATACCGCACGGAAATTGGCGCGGTCGTCATGGTTGCCGACCAGCAGATGGTAGGGCATCGACAGCTTGTCGAGCTCGCGCTTCAACGCTTCGTAGGCCTCGAACTGCCCCATGTGTGCGAGATCGCCCGTTACGATCGCGAACGCCGCATCGCCATGATGCTTGTTCACGTCGGCAATGCAGAGCGCCAGGCGGTCGATCGGATTGAGGCCGTAGAGCAGGTTGCCGGGCGGCACAAAATGCGGATCGGTGATGTGGATAAATTTCTGCATTCCGGCGGCCAAGTGGCAGCCCATCGGGGATGCCATCATCTCGTCGTTCATCGACAGGGTACAGAAGGTACTTACCCGGTCATGCGGCTTTCTCGCGACTTAACGCGCGAACCATCAAGTTAGTGCAATTATGACTTGTGTTAATCCGAAGCTTGGAATGAGGGGTCACGATGTGCCGCCGATTCACGATAGCCAGGCGAGACGTCCAGCCGCCAGGCCGGCCGACTGCGCGCGACTCAGAATAGGGCGCGGTACGCAACCGCGGCGATCACGATGGCGGACACACTCAACAGAACGCAGATCCATCGGGCTCGCCTATCTTGCTGAGCGTGCAGAGTCGCTAGGTTTCGCCGGATGTCTTCAGAGCTAAGCATAGCCGCATACTACGCGCATCGGTCGTCTCGCTAGCGTCATCGTCAAAAGCATGCCGCCAATTACCTGACGGCATAGAGACCGTCCTTGCATCGCTCGTGAATTAGATTGGAAGAGCGGTTTCATGGCATGGTCCGGACCGCCACGCTACGGAGCAGTTCGAGGTAGACCGCTCGCAAATGGTGCGCATCCGGTCCTGCCCTATGTACACGAGGCGCATAGGCGTGTGCTCGGGCGATGGCCTGGGCCACTCGGAGTTCTTTCGTATCGGGGGAGAGGCTTCCTACGACCGACTCCAACAGTACCTCAAATCTGCCGATTGCCGGGACGGGATACACATCGGCTGTGGTGCACAAGGTTGCCAGCCAGCGCCAATCCATTTCGCTGTCGGCGTATACATCGACGCCACGCAGTGCCTCGATCATACGACGCGCGACCACCGGGGCAGGCTTGCCCTGATCGAAGAGCATCGAGCGACTGATTCCGTGAACGGTTTGAGCGCCTGGGTCCCAATCGACCCAGTCAGAGTGCGGGATGATGAGGTGGCTCCCGACCAAAGCAGTGGCAATCTGGCAATCGATCGCGATGGGCGATCACCCCGGGCTCGACATCTACAAGGTGCTCTAAACCTGGACAGACCTAGACCGTGTCGTCCTCCAACTCGTCGACCCGGGCGCCAGGCGGGATCGTGCGGGGCGCCTTGTTCAATTGCTCGATCGCAAAGCCGGCCGCGGCCTTGTAGCCGGCCATGAACGAGGCGCGTTCCTCCGCCGGCACGACCTTGTCGATGTCGTCGAATTCGCCGCCGCATCGTTCGTCGACGAGGTTGAGCAGGCCGAAGGGCCCAGCGCCGCGGTTGCGCAGGATCAGTCGCGAGATTGGGCCGCAGAGCTTGGCATCATAGGCCGCGAGGGCTTCAGGCCGCACGCCGTGCTCGATCAGGCAGGCTCCGAGGACGCGGGCGTCGACGATGGCTTGGCTCGCGCCGTTTGAACCGGTGGGATACATCGCGTGAGCGGCATCGCCGAGGAGAACCACTGGACCGTCCTGCCAAGTCGGAATGGGGTCGCGGTCGATCATGGGGTTCTCGAATGCGGAATCCGCGCCGCCGATCAAGGCGGGAACATCCAGCCAGTCCCAGGTCCAGTCCTTGAAGTGATGCAGGAAATCGGAGGTCCCAACCTGCCGGAACCAGCCCAGCTCCTTCCAGCCGTCGGCGTTGTCCACGGTGATCTCGGCGATCCAGTTGATCATCGCCAGGCCCGTCTCACGATCCGGGTGCGAGATGGGATAGAAGACAATACGGTGGCGATGGGTGCCGAGGCCGACGAAGGAGGCCCCAGTGCGGATGGGCTTGGCCCAGGTCGTGCCGCGCCACATGATCGCACCGCCCCAGTGGATCGGGGGCTGGTCGGGATGCATCTGAGCCCTGATCGCGGAATGAATGCCGTCAGCGCCGATTAGGAGCCGGCCATGCGCCTCGGAGGTCGACCCGTCCGCATGTTCGACCCGAGCGATGACGCCGGTCGGGGCCTTCCTGTAGCCGGTGACGCGGCTGCCCAGTTTGATCGATCCTGGACCGGCGCGTTGCACGAGCTTGTCGTGGAGCAACATGTGGAACTCGCCGCGATGGACCGCGAACTGCGGCCAGTCGTACCCCGCCAGACGACCGCGAGCTTCGGAATAGATGTCGTTGCCGTTTAGGCCGACCAGCGCCCACTCCTTGGCCGGCAGGCCCACCTTGTCCAGATCGGCTTCGGTGAGGCCGAGGTCATAGAGTTCGCGTACGGCATTTGGCTGAAGATTGATCCCCACCCCGAGCGGCCGCATCTCGCGGACGGCCTCGTAGACCACGAAGGGCACGCCGATCTGCTGGAGGGTCAGAGCCGTCGCGAGGCCGCCGATGCCGCCGCCCGCAATGATCATCAAATTGTCCGTCATGACGAAGCCTGTCGTTGGAATGGGGCTTTCGTACCGTCATGGCGGAGGGAGCGGCAAGTGGGCTTATCGCCGAGCTCGCCGGCATCCTGAGGGACGGCCGGCCGATCCAGCTGCGCAACCTGGCGCTGCTGCTGGTCGCTCGCGACACCGGCCTGCGCTCGGTCAGCCAGGTCGACCTGCAGATCGAGGACCGGGTGGTCGACCAGGAGTCCGGCGAGAAAGCGGCGGCCGGTTCCGCGATCAAGCTGGCATAGCAAGCGGTCCCTCTGCAACGTTTGCTGGGATCCTCTGGCGTCCGCGTCGGTGACATCGATCGATCTCCAATCCGCGGCGGCGCGGTGGCAATTGGAGCCGATGTCTGCTTGTGACCCAAAGCAGGCACGCGCTTTGGCCCGGTTGCCTCAGCACACCGTTCCGCGCATGCAGTTGGTTCTTCGGGTTGTTAATTCGCCCGATGCTCGGCAGCAATCTGGCGCAGTCCCGCAACGATGGACTTCGCTGACGGCGAAAGACCGGCATGCCGGCGGCTGATGATGCCAGCCTCCCAGCGGAACTGTAGAGCTTCATGCTCTATTGCGACCACACCATGCCACGCAGGCGACATCGGGCCAGCCCATGTGGACCGCGCTTGGATCGCTTTGGCTCCCCCACGGGAGCTAGAGTCCCGTCTCAAATCCCTTCGACTTGAACTGCGGCGCCGCGTCTTTTCCTGACAAAAACTCGATCAACGCCTTCGCCGCGTCCGCCGATGCCGTTGCTGTGCCAATGCCACCAGTGAACAGCGTCATGCTGCCAAGATCTCCCGGTAGCGGACCAACTAGTTGCACTCCCGCAACCGGCACGATTTCCGAGGCCTGCGCGATGCCAAATTCCACCTCGCCTTTCGCCACCAGATCAGGTGCTTCGGCGCCGGGCACAAGCGTGGTCTTTGCCTTCATCTGCTCGGCGATCCCGAGGCGCTCGATAGCCTTGCCTGCAACCACGCCGCTCAGGCCGCCCTTGGCCGGATCGGCGTAGGAGATCGATTTGGCTGACAGCAGTGTCTGCTTGAATGCGGCGGCGGTCGAGATATCCGGTTTCGCCGCCCCGGCACGAGCCGCGAGCGCGACCGGGGTGCCGGCAACATTCACGATGTTGGCGGTCGCTAGCTTGTTCTGCTTGATCAGGTCCTCCATCATCGCACGCGTCAGGATGATCACATCGGCGCGCTCGCCGTCGAGGATGCGCTTCTTCTGGACCGCCGCCAGATCATAGCTGATGGAGAGCTTATGACCGGTCTTCTGTTCGAAAATCGGCGAAAGCTCGTTGAGCGCTTGCTTGAGCGCGATCGACGTAAACACTTTGAGTTCAGCCGCATGACCAACCGTCGCGGACACCATCAAGCCGCCCACGGCCGCGGCAACCCTTATCAGCGCTCGCCTGTTCATATAGCCCTCCCCGGCACCCGTTTATTTGCGCGATTAGAGGCCATGGCCCTTGACCCGACAAGGCAGATCTTCACCCCTTGACCGCTGCGATGTCCGGGTGCAGGTCCGCTAATGACCCCAGAGCGGACTTCGGGCGACGGTACATCTAGACGTCTAGTAGCGGCGATATGATGCGCGCTGAAATTGGGCGCGAGTGTTATAATTGCCGCTTTCGAACCGGCCTGGCTCAAGCCGCATGAGTACGCACCCCAAATCCGCCAACGATCCCACTCGTCAGGAGCTAGCCGCCCCTGATCTTCCGATTGAAGACCACCTTAGACAGGTGAAACGGCGGCTCCTTGGTGTGCCGAAAGACCAGCTAGCAGACGAGGGCCGCACCTATGAAAAACGCAAGGCAATGATCGAGGCGCGGAAGCGGCGCGACTGAGCGGCCCGTGCATGAGTGACCAGTCGATCCGCATCAAGAATCGTCTGGTGACGGCGCCCGCGGACTGCATCGAGGCGATGCGCAAGCGGTTGAACGCGGTGCCGCTGATAGAGAAGGCTGAAATAGCCTATCGAGCTTCGACGATGCTGCGCCAGGCGCTCGCCGATCATCAACTCACGCCACCGCTCCGCGGCGATGTGGAGGATGCGATCGCGATGTTGCTCGTCCTCGGCGTGGCGGTGGTCGACGGGTCGGATTGAGTCCGCTATGGGTCAGCAGCCGCCAAAAGCCGATCAACTTGCGTAGAGCTCGCGGATCCTGGCCTTGAGCAGCTTGCCGGTAGCGGTGTGTGGCAGCTCGGGCGCGATCACGACGTCGTCGGGAATGCACCACTTCGCGACCTTGCCGGTGTAGTGGGCGACCATCGCGTCGCGGTCGAACGCGGCGCCCGGCTCCAACACCGCGATCAGGAGCGGCCGCTCGCCCCATCGCTTGTCGAGGCGCGCGACCACCGCTGCCTCGCGCACCGCGGGATGCGCGACCGCGATGTTCTCGAGCTCTATCGAGCTGATCCACTCGCCGCCCGACTTGATGACATCCTTGGAACGGTCGACGATCTGGATGAAGCCGTCGCGGTCCATGGTCACGACATCGCCGGTGTCGAACCAGCCGGCGCGCGCCGGCTCACGCATCGCGGCGCCGCCATGATAGGCGGCGGTGATCCACGGACCGCGCACCAACAGGCTGCCGAACGCGACGCCGTCGTGGGCGATCTCGTGGCCCTCGGCATCCACCACGGAGAATTCGACCCCGAACACCGGACGTCCCTGCTTGTCGGCGAGCGCGCTGCGCCCCGCCGCATCGAGGCCGCGATGGCGTGGCTTCGGCGTGTTGAGGCAGCCGAGCGGGCTGGTCTCCGTCATGCCCCAGGCGTGGCGTGCCTCGACCCCGTGCTCTGCGAGCTTCTCACGGATTACCGCGGGGAGCGCCGAGCCACCGATCACGACGCGCTGCAACGCCTCGAAGCGCTTGCCGTTCTTGGCCGCCCAGTCGAGCAGGGTCATCCACACGGTCGGCACGCCGGCGCTGAACGTAACGCCCTCGGCCTCCATCAGCTCGTGGAGGCTGGCGCCGTCGAGCTTGGCACCGCACAGCACCAGCTTGGCTCCGACCATCGGCGCGGCGTAGGGAAGGCCCCAGGCGTTCACGTGGAACATCGGCACGATCGGCAGGATCACGGAAGTGGCGCCGAGCCCGAATACGTCGGGCGCGCACACCGCCATGGCGTGCAACACGGTCGAGCGGTGGCTGTACAGCACGCCCTTGGGCTCGCCGGTGGTACCCGACGTATAGCACATCGACGCCGCGGTGTTCTCGTCGAGCGCCGGCCAGTCGAACATCTCGGGCCTACCGGCGATCAGCTCTTCGAAGCACACCAGTCCAGTGAGCTTGGTTGCGCTCGGCATATGGGCGCGATCGGTCATCACGACGATGTTGCCAACCTCGCCCAGCTGGCCAGCAAGTCCCTCGATCAGCGGCACGAACGTCGGATCGATGAACAGCACCCGGTCGGCGGCGTGATTGACGATGTAGGCGATCTGCTCCGGGAACAGCCGCGGATTGATGGTATGGCTCACCATCCCGGCACCGGCGACGGCGTAGTAGATCTCGAAGTGCCGGTGGTCATTCCAGGCCAAGGTGCCGATGCGGTCGCCGTCCTTCAATCCGAGCGCGACCAGCGCGTGGGCGAGCTGCTGGACGCGCCGCCATGCCGCCGCGTAGTCGTAGCGATGGATCACGCGATCGGAGGTGCGCGAGACAATCTCGGTGTCGCCATGGTGGGTGGCTGCGTGCCGCAAGATCGAAGGAATCGACAACGGCATGGTCATCATCGTCGCCTGCATGTCAGCCTCCCACGCTGAAGCGTTTCGCGAAGTCCTCGTTCTTTTCGTGTCGTGCTTCAGAACGCATCGGCCGCCAGTGCCATCAACGGTGCCGCGCCGGCCTCGAGCGCGAGCGCCAGCCCCGCCGTCTGCGGCAGGATCCGGGTCATGAAGAAGCGCGCCACGGCGAGCTTGGCGTGATGCTGCGCGGTCGCGGCGTCGCCCAACGCCAGCGCGTGGCAGGCCATGCGCGCCCACATCCAGCCGAGCGCGACCAGCGCGAACAGGCGCAGATAGTCGGTCGCGGCGGCGCCCGCCTCTGAGGAATCGATTGCGACGCGCGCCAACACATGCTGCGTCGCGGCCTCGAGGCGATCGAGCGCGGCGGCCAGCGGCGCGGTCAATTCGTCGGCGCCGGCGATCGCGCCGCCAGCGGCGATGGTCGCGCGCACCAGGGCGAAGAAGCGCCGGGCCAGCCGGCCGTTCTCAAGCCCAAGCTTGCGGCCGACCAGGTCCATCGCCTGGATCCCGTTGGTGCCCTCGTAGATCTGGGTGATGCGCGCGTCGCGCACGAACTGCTCCATCCCGGTCTCGTGGATGTAGCCGAAGCCGCCAAACACCTGTTGACCGAGCACGGCCGCCTCGAAGCCAAGATCGGAGAACGCTGCCTTGATGACCGGGGTCAAGAGCGACACCATCGCGTCTGCCTCGGCGCGCTCGACGGCGTCGGGATGGCGCGCCGCGCGGTCGAGCTCCAGCGCGGTCCACACCGCAAGCGCACGGCCCGCCTCGGTGAACCCCCGGATGGTCAAGAGCATCTTGCGGACGTCGGGATGACCGATGATCGGCTGCGGACCAGCCTCGCCGCCGCGAGCGGCGCGACCCTGCTTGCGCTCGCGCGCGTACGCCGCGGCGTTTTGGTAGGCCGCCTCGGCGACGCCGAGGCCCTGGATGCCGACCATCAGGCGCTCGGCGTTCATCATGGTAAACATCGCCGCCAGGCCGCGATGCGGCGCGCCGACCAGCCAGCCGCGCGCGGCGTCGTAGTTCATGACGCAGGTCGGCGACGCCTTGATGCCCATCTTGTGCTCGAGCGAGCCGACCGACATGGCGTTGCGCGCGCCTAGGCCGCCGCTCGCCGTCGGCAGAATCTTCGGCACCAGGAACAGGCTGATGCCTTGGGTGCCCGCGGGCGCGCCGGGCAGCCGCGCCAGCACCAGATGGACGATGTTCTCGGCGAGGTCGTGGTCGCCCGCCGAGATGAAGATCTTGCTGCCCGTGACCGCATAGGCGCCGTCGCCGGTCGGCTCGGCCTTGGCCCGCAGCAAGCCGAGGTCGCTGCCGGCGTGCGCCTCGGTCAGTGCCATCGCGCCGGTCCAGGTGCCCGCGATCATCTTGGGCAGGTAGACGGTCTTGAGGTCGTCGTCGGCGTGGCGCGCGATCGCCTCGACGGCACCGCGGGTCAGGCCCTGGAACAGGCCGAACGAGAAATTGGCCGATGCCAGCATCTCATCGATCAGGATCTGAACGACCAGCGGCAAACCCTGACCGCCGTGCGCCGGGTCGTGCGCCAGGCTGGGCCAGCCGCCGTCGACCAGCTGGGCGTACGCCTCGCCGAAGCCCGTGGGCGTGCGCACGATGCCGTTCTCGAGCCGGCAGCCCTCGAGGTCGCCGCACTGGTTGAGCGGCTGGACGACCTCGGCGCAGAACTTGCCGGCCTCGCGCAGCACGTCGCCCATCAAGGTGATCGACGCAGGCTCGCCGCCCAGCGGCGCCAGCGCCGTCTCAGCGTCGAGCAACTCGCCTAAGAGATAGAGCATGTCGTCGGTGGGCGCCTGATAGGTCGGCATTGTGGGGGCCTCCAGGGGCTAGTTGGCGGTCGAGCGGTCGGCGGCCTTGAGGCGCGCCAGCGCATCGCGCTTCATGTCCTCGAGCTCGGCGACCGTATCGTCGAGCTCACGGCGCATGCGCTTAAGGTCGGCGAGCCGCCGCTCGATCTTGGCAAGGCCGTCGCGGTACTGCCGGGCGTTGGGACGGCCGGAGCGGTAGTGCGCGAGATACTCAGCGATCTCGTCGAGGGAGAAACCGAGGCGGCGGAACTTCTGGATCAGGGTCAGGCGGGCGTGGTCGCGATAGTCGTAGACCCGGGCGCCACCGGCGCGCTTCGGCGACAGCAGGCCGCGCGTCTCGTAGAAGCGCAGCGCCTGCGCCGTCAGGCCAAACTTGCCGGCCAACTCCGAGACCGTTTGCAGTCGGGTGCGATCCGTCACGCGCGTTGCCCCTGTTCCCCGTTTCATGACCTAAAGTCCACTTTAGGGTAAAGCGTACTTTAGGTCAATACAGTCGTGGTCAGGGCCGCTGAACGAGCGCGTGATCTCGGTCGAACTGCCTCAATCGCGGGCGGGTCCACAACGGCTAGGTGCCTGCGTCGCAACTTTTAACAATTCGGGAAGAGGTTCCGATCGACCCTGAGGCCTGGGGAGGGCCGTCCAATCGATATCGCGCAGCTGCACACGAGCGCACGCGCGCTATTAGCCTACTGGCAGCGCATTCACCCGCCGCACGGGCTGCCGGGCCGTCAGCATTTCGACCCGGCGGCGGTCGCATCGCTGCTGCCGAATATCGTGCTGGTCGAGGTCCACCGCGATCCACTGCGTTTTCGCTATCGCCTGCTCGGCAGTCGCGTCGATGCGCTCAATGGCAAGGCGCTGTCCGGCATGTGGCTCGATGAAGCCTACGCGGACCATCCGAACGCGGCGACGCTCTTGGGCGAATACCACCAGGTGGTCGAGAGCGGACGGCCGGCTTGGCGACGCGGCAACCCCAACGTCGTGCCCGAGCCCGGGTGCCAAACCATCGAGGTCCTGCGGCTGCCCCTGGCATCGGACGGCACGACGGTCAACATGGTGCTAGGCATCACGCTCTACTTTGACCCCGCGGGGCATCCGGTCGAGACCATCTCATACCGCACGCTCGGCTATGGCGCCGCCGAAACGGTGCGCACGTCGCCTGCTTCTGACTCAGAGCGGGCCTGTGGCAGGGCTACTTAAGACCCCGCGACGTCCGCTTTGGGTCCCAAAGCGGACATCCAACTGGATAGCCACCATTCACGAGGGTGGGTCACGGGCACCTGCGGAAACCATACCGCTCTCAATCGGCGCCTCTCCGCTCCATTCAGCGGACGCCGATTCATTCCTTATCAGGAGGATGTGCGGCGCCAGTGGGGTCGTCGCCGAGCACCCGAGGTAGCCATCACGCTCATATCGCGGCTCCCGCTACCCTACCCTCTAGTTTCCGCGTGAGCGCTCCACGCTGGAGGTCCGCTTCAGAACCGGACCTCCGGCAATCGCGGAGGCGTGTCACCCAGATGCCGTTTGTCTGATACCACGCGGCCCTCTTTGAGGACGAGTTGCAGGCGGCGGACGTGATTGATGTCCTCGAGGGGATTGGCCCCGACCACGATCAGGTCGGCAAGCTTGCCCACCTCGACTGTGCCCAGATCGGCCTCGACCCCGCACACCGCCGCGCCGTGACGCGTGGCCGCCACCAGGGTCTGCCATGGCGTCGCGCCGTCACGCACCCACAGCCCCATCTCAAGTAGCGCCGCGTCCTTGAGGGGGCGAATGTCCGAACCCAATGCCATTCGCACGCCGGCATCGAGCGCCTTGCGGAACCAGGTGGCGTGCACGTCGGCGGCGGCGTCCGCGCGACAGCACAGGTCCGGCGACAAGGCACGCTGGATCACCCAGTTGCGCTCCCATGAACTGGTGGCTTGGCCGGGCGTGAGATGGCTGATCGCGAGCGTCGGCACATACCAGGTCCGGTGCTCGAGCAGAAGTGCGATGCACTCGTCGTCCATGATGTAGCCGTGCTCGACGCTGTGGGCGCCCAGCCGGACCGCATGCTTCACGGCTTCGGGGTTGGTGGCGTGCGCCATGACCTTGAAGCCGCGCTTCCGGCAGATTTCGAAGGCGGCGCGAATCTCGTCGTCGAGCAGAAACGACTGGGTGTGGAGATCCCAGGCCGGTCCCATGATGCCGCCCGAGAGGTTGAGCTTGATGTGGTCGACGCCGTTCTTGATCTGCTCGCGGATCGCCTTCACCCAGCCGTAGGGGCCGTCGACCTCCAGCGCGTGGCCCGAGGTGAGGAAGTGGCCGCCGGTGGTCGTGAGGAAATGGCCGCTGGCGAACAGCCGCGGCCCGACATGTTGGCCGGAGTCGAACGCGCGCTTCCACGCCACGTCCATGAAATGGTGCGTACCGGCGCAGCGCAGCCCGATGATGCCGGACTCGGTGAGCGCAGCCGCGAGGCGATGGCCGAACAAGGTCACTTGATCGGCGAGCGGCATGTCGGCGAGCGACAGGTAATCGGGATGGATGTGCACGTCCCAGAGGCCGGGCATCAGGTATGCGCCCTTGAGATCGATCACCTGCGCGTCGCCGGCGCTACCCGCCTCCGCGCTCGGCAGGATGGCGCGGATGCGGCCATCTTCGATCAACACGGCGGCGTCCGGCCGTACCTTCGGGTCGACACAGTCGATCAGGTTAGCATGGGAGAGGATCGTCTTCATGGCACCCTCAGGCTGAAGCCGGAGACGCTCGGTCGGATCGACCCTACTGGGGCGTCTCCCGACTGACCATCCGTTCGACGATCCGGCGCATGCGCATGCCCGCCTCGTCTGCCCGCACGCTGACCTCTGGCGCATCGCGGTGTCGGGCATCGGCTTCGATCAGCGCCTGGGTGCTCTCCAGCACCACCTTGTCCTCGGCGAACGCCGCAGTGACCGTCGCCTGCAGGCGTTCGCGCACGCCCGGCCGGTCGCCGAAGTCCTGGCCGCGCACCCACCAGTAATAGGTCGACGTCGGCGAGCGCGGCGTGGTCAGGTGCATGACGCGGACGAGGAAACGGTCGCGCTGGCCTGGCGCTGCCGCCGGATCGACGATCTCGACCGTCGCTTCCTGGATCGCCGGCGACACGAACGCGCCGCGGAAGACCCGAGTGGCGCGCCTGTTGCGACCGATGCCGGTCAGATCGGCGTAGAGGGCCGGCAAGGGCAGATCTCGGAACGCCATTTCGTAGGCCACGCGGTCGCCGTCGACCGTGACCTCAGGTGGCTGCAGGAAGTCCGCTATCGCGAGCGTATCGGCATGCACGAACGGGAAGTGCGTCAAGTCCAGAACGTTCTCCTTCAACGCCATGTAATTGGCGCGCAGCTCGTAGTCGCCGCGTGCCACGACCCATCCGGGGTCGTCGACCCATGATAGGTCCGGCGGCTCCGGCGCGTCGCGGCGCTCGGCGTCGTCTCCCGTCCACAACCAGATGAACGGGCCGCGCTCCAGGACGGGATAGGACCTCACCCGGGCCTTCTTCGGAATGGCGTCCTGCGTCGGAATGTGAACGCAGCGTCCGTCGGCGCCGTACCGGAAGCCGTGATAGCGGCAGACGATGTCGTCACCCTGCACGCGGCCGATCGACAGCGGCGCCCAGCGATGGACGCAGCGATCCTCGAGCGCGACGACGCCGCCGTTCGTGCGACGATACAGCACGACCGGCCGTTCGAGCACGACGCGCCCGAGCGGCCGCTCCGAGATCTCGCCCGCCGTCGCCACCACCCACCAACAGTTGCGCGGGTAGTTCGTCGGCGGGCGCGACGCGTTACTGACCATGCCGGTGCGTCAGGCGATGGACGACTCGGTCAGGCCATACGCCTTGATCATCGCGAGCAACTTGCCGCTGCGCTTCAGCTCGGCGATCACGCCATCGACCGCCGCCTTCAGGCTCTCGTCCCCCTTGCTCATCGCAAGCGCGACGTCCTCTTGGCCGATGGCCGGTCCCGGCACGACGGCCAGATTGGGGTGCTGCTGCTGCGCCGTGCGGAACGCATCGTACTGGCTCAGCCAGGCGTCGGCCTGACCGGTCAGCAGTTGGGCGATGCTGTCGCTGCCGTCCTTCATCATCAAGTGCTCCGCCTGATCCAGCAACTTCAGAAACCGCGGCGCGCTCGAGCCCAGCGTCGTCGAGATGCGCATCCCGGGCTTGTTGAGGTCGTGCCAGGACTTGTAGTTGCCCACCTTGCTCTCGGGCACCATCAATCCCCAGCTGGACTTGAAGATGGGATCCGTGAACGTCACCACCTTCGAACGCTCCTCGGTGATGATGTAGGGCATCGTCATGTCGTATTGGCCGGCTTGCAGTCCGGCGACCATGGTCGTCCAACTGGTCTCGACGAACTCGGCCTTGACGCCCAACTGCTCGGCCAGCGCGTTGCCCAACGACACCGTTATGCCCGTGAGCTGTCGCGTCTTCGGGTCCAGGAACATGTACGGCACCCAGACGCCCCAGCCGATGCGCAGCGTTCCTCGCTTCTTGACGGCATCGAGTCCCGACGCCGACTGCGCCAGCGCGATTGCCGGGCCGAAAGCGACGCATTGGGCGATCCCGATGGCGCCGAGAACGGCGAATGACCGACGCGTCATGAGAATTTCTTTCACGGCTTTCCCCTTCTGCTGAGTGATGGTGACGGTATGGCGGTCAGGCCGCCGATCTGTCGAATGTCATGTCTACGACGGCGAGGAACTTCCCGGGATGTTCAAGTGCAACGCTGTGCGCGCAACGATCGAGGATCACCACGTCCGACCCGCCGACCAGCGCGGACATCGGGAGCGACGTGTCCTGGAACGAGAAGCTCGCATCCTGCTTGCCGTGCATGAAGGTCACCGGACATCGGATGGCTCGCAACTCGTCGTCGGTCAACGACATGCCATCGACGAGCGTCTGCTTGTCGCCGCTGAACATGCCGTCGAAGTTCTCGCGCGCACCGCGGCGACCGAGCACGTATAGGCGGCGCTCGATCTCCGCGTCGTCCACGAGCGCGGGATTAACGACCGTGCGGGCGACGCCCTTGCGCAGGGTCGGAGCGTCGTCGGGAAACCGCCATCCCGGGCCGCCCGAGTTCGGCAGAGAGGACCGTCCGGCGGTGCCGGTCACGACGACGCCGGCGACGCTCGAGGATTTGGCCGCCGCGCGCAACACGATCGGGCCGGCAAACGAGTGTCCGATCAGGCCGACTTTGGCGCCCGCGAAGCGCGCGACCATCGCTTCGATCTGACGCTGCCACATCGCCATGTCGAAGAGCGGCGCCGCAGGCTTCCATCCCGACAGGCCGAAACCAACCAGATCCGCGGCGAGCACGTGGTATCGGCGGGCCAGCGGCTGCATCACGGCCTTCCAGTTCGACAAGGTCTGGCAACCGGCGCCCGAGCCGTGCGCGAGGATCAGCGGCTCGCCCGTGCCGCCTTCCCAGGCGTGGATCGCGATCCCCTCGAAATCAAAGTCGATCTCCCGGTAGCCGGGCACATGGAAGGACGAGGGCCTTGTCATCTGGCAATGCTCCCGGGACGTCTGACGCCCCTTATGCTGATCCGTCTCATTCCGGCACGCCGGCCGATGCGGCCCCCGCCCCTATCACGCGCTGCAGAAACTCGCGCGTGCGGCCGTGAGTGGGATGGCGAAAGATCTGCTCGGGTGGCCCGTGCTCCAGCACGCGACCGCTCTCGAGGAAGACGACGTCGCTCGCCACTTGGCGCGCGAATTCCATCTCGTGCGTGACGATGACCATCGTCAGGCCGTCGTCGACCAGACGGCGGATCGCCAGCAGGACTTCGCCGACCAGCTCCGGATCGAGGGCCGAGGTGGGTTCGTCGAACATCACGACCTTCGGCGCCATCGCCAGCGAGCGCGCGATGGCGACACGCTGTTGCTGACCGCCCGACAGCTGCGACGGGTACGAGTGGGCCTTGGCCGCCAACCCGACTCGCGCGAGCTGCTCTTGCGCCACGGCCTCGGCCGCCTTCGCGCTCAGCTTGCGGACCTCGCGTGGGCCCAGCATGACGTTCTGCAGCGCCGTCATGTGCGGGAACAGGTTGAAGCGCTGGAACACCATGCCCATGGCCGCCCGCCGCCGCTGGAGCTCCCGGGCGGGCAGCGGCGCGAACGACCCGTCGGGCGAATGCAGGCCCATCGGCTCGCCGGCGACGAAGATCCGCCCGCGATCCGCCCGCTCCAGGCCGTTGGCACACCGCAGCAATGTCGTCTTGCCCGAACCCGAGGCGCCGATGAGCACGGTCGTCCGGCCCGGCATGACATCGAGGCTCACACCCTTGAGCACGGCCGTCGATCCGAACGTCTTTTCGACGCCCTGGAAGCGGATCATCGGCTGGTCGGCGGCGTGGTTCATGCGGGAAGGGCGAAGTGCGCAGAGACCCGCCGGGCCAGGAGGGACAGCACGCTGCAGAGCACGAAGTACTCAATCCCCAGGAAGGTGAAGGTCTCGATCGGGCGGAACGCCGTCGAGGACAGCGCTTGCGCCGTGTAGGTGAGGTCGGCGACGCCGAGGATCGAAGCCAGCGACGAAAACTTCAGCAGCGTGATGAACTCGTTGACGAAAGGCGCCACCATCAGGCGCAGCGCCTGCGGCAGCACGACGAAGCGCATCGTCTGGAGGTCGGACAGGCCGATCGTCTGGGCCGCCTCGATCTGTCCGCTGTCGATGCCTTGGATACCGCCCTTGACGGTCTCCGCGAGGTACGCGCCGCCGGTCAGCGACAGCGCAATGACGGCGGCCATCACGGGCGTGACGGTGAATCCGACAAGGATGGGCAGGCAGTAGTACACCCAAATCAGCTGCACGAGCGTCGGCGTGTTGCGCAGCGCGCCGATGACGCCGTAGGCCGGGATACGGAGCCCCCCGTGCCGCGATACGCGCGCGACACCGACGACCACGCCCATCAGCGACGCGAAAAGCAAGGCGAGCGACGTGACCTTCAAGGTCACGATCAGTCCGGACAGCAGGAAGCGCCAGTTGGTCCAGACGACCGAGAAATCAAACTGATAATCCATGCGCTCGCTCGGGCGAGAACCGCTCGGCCTTGCCGCGCGCATAGGCCGACAAGGCCTCCAGCAACGCGGTGGCGGTCCGATGGGTGGCGTCGAAGCCGTCGGTCTTGCGAAACGTCTTCACATCCATGAACAGGCGCTTGTTCACCTCCAGGAACACGCTGTCGATGCCCGCGCCGGGATCGCTGTGGCGTTGGATGAGGTAGCCGCCGTAGTACGGGAAGTTGACGCTGACCGTGTAGCCGAGCTTCTCCAGTGTCCCGACCACGAACTCGATCGTCTCGCGGGACGACGTCGTCCCGCGAACGTCGCCGACGTTGAAGTCGGCCCGCGCCTGTCCGGGATCGGCGTGCGTCGGTGCGCCGACCGCCGACATGCAGTGGCAGCTGAGCTGCACCACGAAACCATGGCGCTCGTGCGCCTGCTTCAGGATGCGCGACAGCTCTTGGTGATAGGGCTCGTGGAAGCGTGCGAGCCGTTCCTGCACCTCGGCGACCGTGAGGAGGCGCTCCTGGAAGGGTTCGCCGTAGCGCGATACGCGCTTCAGCAAGCCGAGCCCGCGTTCCGTGAAGTCGCTCGGCTCGATCGGGCCGGGCCAGGTTCCGTCGATCAGCCTCGGATCGATGTCGCGCGCGCTGCGGTTGGTGTCGATGTACATGTTCGGAAAGCAGGCGTACAGCAGCGTGCCGCCGCGATCGGGTGCCGCCGCAAAGAGCTCGTCGACATACATCGAGACGTTGTCGTGGGCGGTCGTGAGCGCGACGGGGGAGCGGAAGTCGTGCGGATACTCGCGGCCACTACGGGAGACGTCGACGACCAAGGGCGCCGGTTCGCCACGGGGATCGTCGCGATAAAAGACGCCGCGACGTACTTCGGAAGGCGTAGTCATGGCCGGTGCTGCTCTCGGAGGATGGTTTCGGGGACGTTGACGCGTAGAGGCTTCCCGGCCTCTCACGCGCTCAGCCCTGGGGAGTGACGTTGGCCTTCGGCGGCTCGCGATCGAGCGGGCGGAAGCCGACCGCGCCGCGCGCAACGATCCGGCCGCCCTTGATCACGGCAGAGAGAAGGTCCTTGCGCGCGAGCACGGAGATGTCCGCGACCGGGTCGGCGTCCCAGATGATCACGTCCGCCAGCCGGCCGGCTTCGATCGTACCGAGCCGGCCCTCCAGGCCGACCACCTTGGCATTGTCGCGGGTGAACGCGACGATCGCCTCCATTGGCGTCATGCCGATGTGCTTGACCATCAGCTCGGCTTCGATGCCGTGATGACGGCCTTGCTCGTAGCAGGCGGTGTTGCCCGCGTCGGTACCCATCAGGAGTTGGATGCCGCGCGCCCGCGCCTTGCGGATCACGCCGTAGGCGATCTCGAGTTGATCGGTGACGCGCTGGCGCGTCACCGGGCCCACCCCGGGAATGTTGTCGGTGGTCGCGATGATGTGGCACTGCGTGAACACCGGCATGATGGGGACGCCCGCTTGGGCCACGGCGTCCAGGTCCTCGTCGCTCGCCAGGTCGGCGTGGAAGATCCAGTCGACGCCGGCATGGGCCGCCGCGCGCGTAGTCCCGGAGCCGCGCGAGTGGATGCTGACGGTGCAGCCGAGCCGGTGGGCTTCGTCGACGATCTCGCGCAGATCCGCTTCGCTGACCGTCTGCTTGTCGCCCCAATAGGAGTCCGCGACCTTGATCATGTTCACGCCGCGCTTGGCCTGCAGGCGGACGGCGCGCAGATAGTCGTCCAAGCCATCGCAGGTGGCGCTGATGCCTTCTGCGGTCTGGCGGCCCGTCGCGGGATGCGTGCTGTCGAAGATGTTGCCGACCGGGCCGATCGGCATGCCGGCGCAGTAGATGCGCGGTCCTTCCAGCAGGCCGGCGTCGACGGCGTCGCGGATCGTCACGTCGACGTACCATTTGCCGCCGGGGACCGAGATGCTAGTCACGCCGGCGTTGAGCACCAGGCCGACGGCGCGTGCGGTCCACAGCGCCGCATACTCCTGGCTGTCGGCGTAGCGCACGCCGGGCACCGCCCCCTGGCTGGATGAGATATGGCAGTGTCCGTCGATCAGCCCGGGCATCACGTACTTTCCCGCGGCATCGACGATCTCGACGGCACCCTGGAGGCGATTCAACCGCGCCTCGGCATCGCTGCCGACGGCCACGATGTGCTCGCCGCTGATCAGGATCCCGGGGTTGCGGACCGGAACCCCGCCGTTGCCGTCGATCAGGGTCCCGTTCTTGAGCAGGATGTGATTCATCGTGTGGTCCGAGTATCCGGCTGGCATCGGGCGATCTCGCGAATTCGGACGGCGTCCGCGTCGAGCCCTGCCACGCGCCGGCCTCCTCTCCGCTCACTGACAAGCGTGATCGTTTGCATTCTCGGGCTGATTCTCGAAAAGTCAACGGACATGCCACGGTTCATGTATTGCGGGACTGGCCTGGCTCGACTATCGTTCCAGGCGTGGATCAGGAATAACCTCCTGATATTTCAACGTGATCGACCAACCGCTCTGCCCTGGACGATGGCGGTATGGCACCAGCAACGATTATCGAAAAATAGTGTAGATTAGGAAAACGCGTGACCGAGCGCGAAGACGCAGCATCCGAGCAGGGAGCCGAGCGCGAACGCGCCGGCAAGGGTCCGCCGCCGTCGGCAACGCTAGCGGCCCAGGTCTACGAGCGGGTGCGCGATGACATCGTGTTGGGGCTGCTGCCGCCGGACCGCAGACTCACGCTCGACCTCCTGACGGAGCGCTACGGGGTTGGCATGACGCCGCTGCGCGAGGCGCTGTACCGGCTGTCGGCGTCCAAGCTCGTGACGCTGGAAGACCGCCGCGGCTTTCGCGTGGCGACAGTGTCGCCGACGCACTTGGCCGAGGTGATCGAATTGCGTCAGGCGGTCGAGACGATGCTGCTACGCGACGCCTTCAGGCATGGCGACGTCCACTGGGAGGCGCAGATCGTCGCCGCCTATCACCGCCTGCAGCGTACCGCCGAATACAAATTCAATCCGGGCCCGTACACCAGCGATTGGGAGGCGGCACATCGGGGGTTCCACTTTGCCCTGCTGTCGGCGGCCCGGCTGCCCATGTTGAGGGAATTCCATCTGTCGGTGTGGGACCACGTGGCCCGCTACCGCAACTTGGCCTACGCCGGCAAGGCCATGTCGCCAGCGGTCTTCGAAGGGCACCAGCAGCTCATGGAGGCGGTCCTGGCGCGCGACGAGGAACTGGCGAGCGTGCTACTGCGCCGCCATATCACGTTCGCGACGTCGCACATCATGGAAGGACTGTTTCCGGATCCGCGAGGATGGACGTACGATCAAAGATATGTATCTCGCCCAAGTGAAAACGCCGGCCGAATCGAAGCGTCGGTGGGATTACTTGAAGATCATCCGCACGGTACCCGGCGAGGAGGCATTCCGTCCCCTCTCCCAGAGTGAGTGCCCACTAGTACATCACTGATTTTTAAGACCGATAGAGCCGTTACGCGCGCTCCGCGGCGTCTGCGAACCGACCAAAAGGATCAATGATCGAGGGCGCCGATCGACCCGCCATGTTGTCGCGCGGAGAAGGACTCGCCTCGAAAGGGAGAGATGCCATGGACTGTTCGCGCGTTCGAGGCCTCCTGCTGGCGTTGGTGTTTGCGCTCAGCGGTTTTGCATCAGAGTCAGGATCGGCCAGCGCCGACAGCTTTCCGACACATCCGATCCGTGTCGTAGTCCCTTATCCGCCGGGGAATCTCGCCGACGTAACCGCGCGCATCCTGAGTGATCCTTTGTCCAAGCGCCTCGGCCAGCCAATTGTGATCGAAAACAAGACGGGCGCCACCGGCGTGATCGGCGTCGATTTCGTCGTCCATGCGCCAGCCGACGGTTACACCCTGCTGCTCAACTCCATCTCGTTGGTGATCGGGCCGGCGGTCTTGAAGCACGTGCCGTACGACGTCCAAAAGGACCTCGCGCCTGTCGCTATGATCGGCTGGACCAGCATGATGATGGTCGCGAATCTGAATTTTCCGGCCAACGACGTGCCCACCACCGTGGCGTTGCTCAAGGCGGCGCCCGGCAAGTACAGCTACGCACACTTCGGCATCGGCTCGCTGAGCCAGATCTCGATGGAGTCGTTCAAGCATGCCGCCGGCATCGACATGGTCGGCGTGCCGTACCGGGGCGCCGGCCCGGCGCTGACCGACGTGCTCGCCGGTCGTGTGCCGCTGATGTTCGACGCCATGACGTCCGCTTTCGCCCAGGTGAAGGGCGGCAAGGTGAAGCCGATCGCCGTCTCGGCGGCGCACCGGTCGCAGCTCGCGCCGAACGTTCCGACCTTGGCCGAGTCCGGCATGACGGCGCTGGGCAACTACAACGTCGAGGCCTGGAGCGGACTGTTCGCGCCGGCGGGAACGCCCGCCGAGATCGTCGCGCGGCTCAATGCGGCGGCGGTCGAGGCCATGCGCGATCCCGACTTCGTGCACCGCGCCAACGCCGAAACCTTGGACGTCTATCCGGCCAAATCGCCCGAGGAGACCAGCGCGTTCGTGCACGCCGAGATCGCGCGCTGGCGGCGCATCGTCAAGGACGTCGGGCTGGAGGAATCGCAATGACGCAGCGTGCAGGGGCGGCGCCGTCCTCGCTCAGCACGACGCTCTCGACCTGGTCGGCCCAGGTCCGTCTCGGCGATCTGCCCGACGACATCCGCGTACTGACGCGCCAGCGCATCCTCGACATCATCGGCGTCGCGCTGACCGCCGTGGGAACCACGTTCGGCAACGGAGTTCACGAGGCCGCGCGCGAGCTCGGTACCGGAGACCACAGCACCGTGCTGGGCTACGGCACGCGCCTGCCCGCGAACCTGGCGGCCTTGGTCAACGGCGCGCTGGCCCACGAGTTCGAGTTCGACGACACGCACAACGAGACGGCGATCCACGTCTCGAGTCCCGTGGTCGTCACGGCGTTGGCGCTCGGCGAGCGTCTGCGCGCCAGCGGCGCCGACGTCTTGGCGGCGGTCGCCGCGGGCAACGAGGTCGTCTGTCGGATCGGCATCGTGGCGCCCGGCGAGTTCTACAAGTCCGGCTTCCACCCGACCGGCATCGTCGGCACCTTCGGCGCGACTGCGGCGGCCTGCCGGTTGATGGGCCTCGATGCCGCCGCAACCGCCCATGCGCTCGGTATCGCGGGCAGCATGACCTCGGGCAGCATGGAGAGCTGGAGCGACGGTGCCTCCGCCAAGTCGCTGCATCCCGGCTGGTCCGCGCACGCAGCCATCACGGCCGCCACCCTCGCCGCTGCTGCCGTCAGCGGGCCGGTGCGCGTATTCGAGGGGCGCCTCGGCTTCTTCCATCAGCACGTGCGCGATACCGCCTACGCCTTCGACTACGCGCGCGCGCGCGACGCGCTAGGTGAGCGGTGGGAAAGCCGGAGCATTTCGTTCAAGCCGTACCCGACGGGGCATGTTTCCCACGCCTTCATCGATGCCGCCCTGAAGCTGCGCGCCGACGGCTTGAGGCCGGAGCAGATCAAGCGCGTCGTCTGCCCGATCGCCGCCTTCATGGTTCAACTGATGTGCGAGCCGGTCGCGGAGAAGCTGCGCCCCGCGACCACCTGGCATGCGCGTGTCAGCCTTCCGTTCACCCTCGCCGAGGCGTTTCTCTACGGCAAGGTCGACGCCGACAGCTTCACCGCCGAGCGCTTGGCGGATCCGCGCCTTCGGGCGTTCGCCGAGCGTGTCGAGTACCGGGTCGACGAGACGGCGCCGGGACGCGAGCAGTGGCGTGGCTGGGTGATCGCCGAGCTGCACGACGGCAGCCGCCGTGAGCACGTCCAGCCCTACAATTGGGGCAGCCCACAGAACCCGATGACGCAAGAACAGATCGAGGCCAAGTTCCGCACCAACGCGGTACCCAAGATCGGCGCTGCGCGCGCCGATCAGGTGATGCGCCAGGTCAGCGCGCTCGATCAGGTGGACGCGATCACTGAGGTACTCAAAGCTTGCGTGCGTTGACGTTGCCGATGCATAGCTGCATCAGAGGCGCGAGACCGTCGAGCTGATCGAGCCGCTCGACCAGCTCGATGATCTTCTCCACGCGCTCGCGTGGCAGGACGATGGCCGCATTGTCGCGAAATTTATCGCGGACGTCGTCGGGGCTGAGCGGGTTGCGCTCGCTGCCCCAATTGTCGTCGATGACCTTCTCGAGCTTCCGTCCCGACTTGGTAGTGACGATTACCCAACCTTTGAACCGGCTGGGGTTGGGCGCCGTCGGATCGACCTCGTTGTGAACGCGTTGCGCCAAGCCAAGGAGCTCCGGATTGTGGATCTCAGCGTCGGTGAACGCTTCGACACCGAGCCGGCCGAAATACAGCGCCGCAGCCAGCGCGAAGGGAAAGCTGAATTTCGCGTGATAGTCCGTCTCCGGCTTCAGCTTGACGTCGCGCGGCTCGCACATGATCGGGATCATCCAGGCCGCGGTCGGGCAGGTGATGCATTCGACATCCTGCCAGCGCAGCCCGTCGTCGCGATGCAGCGCCAGGATGGCATCGACGAATGGATGGACCACGTGCCCGCACGGGTAAGGCTTGAACGACGTCCTGACGCACTCCCAGTCACGGCCGAGGCCGTCGGTGACGCGGTCCATCGCATAGCTGTCTGGTCCGAGATGGGTCGCGAATAGGCCGAAGCGACCTTCGAGGACGGTCGCCGGGCCGCTGAAGCCTTCGGCCGCCAGGTAGGCTGCCGTGATCCCGGAATGCGCGGCCCAGCCGGGATGCAGGCGTTTG
>DATJNS010000052.1:0-2451 GCA_035507915.1 Candidatus Sulfotelmatobacter sp. | reverse complement strand
TCGACCGAGCACCCGGCAGAGGCGCACAGGAGCGCGAGCATGACGGCGGATCGACATATCCCCATGGCTCGACCTCGCTTGCCGACCCGTGGTTCCCGCGGCGCCATCCGGTCTCATCGGTGATACGGCGGGGCGCCGCATGAGTTCCGACGGCGACGTCGCGGTGGTCGGGGCGGGGCCGTGCGCCTGGTCGCCGATCAGGCGCTGGCCCGCCGGCTCAGATGCCCAGATAACGGTGCTGCAGGCCCGCGTCGGCGCGCAGCGCGGCGGATGTGCCGGTCCACACGACGCGGCCCTTCTCGACGATGCAGTGGCGGTCGGCGAGGCGCGTCAGCGCGTCGAGATTCTTGTCGATCACGAGGATCGCCTGACCGTGCGCTTTCAGCTCCGCGAGGCAGCGCCAGATCTCCCGGCGGATCAGCGGCGCCAAGCCCTCGCATGCCTCGTCGAGGATCAGGAGCCTGGGATTCGTCATCAGCGCGCGGCCGATCGCCAGCATCTGCTGCTCGCCGCCCGACAGCGCGGTGCCGAGATGGCCGAGCCGCTCGGCCAACCCGGGAAACAACGCGAGCACGCGCTCGAGCGTCCACTCGCCCTTGCCGCGGCCGGTGGCGGTGGCCACCAGGTTCTCGCGCACCGTCAAGGTCGGGAAGATCTGACGGCCCTCGGGCACCAGGCCGATGCCGGCGCGTGCGACCCGGTGAGACGGCGCCCCGAAGATCGGCAGCCCAGCGAAGCGGATGGTGCCGGCGCGCGGCCGGACCAGGCCCATGATCGAGTGCACCGTCGTCGTCTTGCCCATGCCGTTGCGGCCGATCAAGGTCACGACCTCGCCCGCGTCGATCGCCAGCGTCATGCCGAACAGCACCTGCGAGGCGCCGTAGCAGGTTTCCAGTCCCTCGACCTGCAGCATCACGGCATCATCTCGTCGCCGAGATAGGCCTGGCGCACCGCCGGGTTGGCGCGGATCTCGGCCGGCGTTCCGGTCGCGATGGCGCGACCGTAATCGAGTACGGTGATGCGGTCGGCGAGCGCGAACACCGCATCCATGTCGTGCTCGACCAGCAGCACGGCGTGCGCGCCCTTGAGCCCGGCGATCAGGCGCACCATGCGGTCGGATTCCTCCTTGGCCATGCCGGCCGTCGGCTCGTCGAGCAGCAGCAGCGTGGGCCGCGTCGCCAGCGCCATGGCGAGCTCGAGCTGGCGCTGCTCGCCGTGCGCGAGGTGCGCGGCGAGGGTCTGGGCGCGCGCGCCCAGGCCGAGCTGCTCGAGCGTTTCCGCCGCGGGCGCGCGGATCGTGGTGTCGCGCGCCGCCGGGCGCCACATGCCGAAGCTGTGGCGGGCGCGCGCCTGGACCGCGAGCGCGACGTTGTCGAGCGCGCTCATGTCGGGGAAGATCGACGTGATCTGGAACGAGCGCGCGATGCCGCACGCGGCACGCCGATGCGGCCCTAGGTGCGTGACGTCGCGCCCGGCGAACCGGATCGTGCCCGCGTCGGGCGCGAGCTCGCCGTGCAGCTGCGCGATCAAGGTGGTCTTGCCCGCGCCGTTGGGGCCGATCACCGCGTGCAGCTCGCCCGCGCGCACCGCGAGATCGAGATGATCGGTGGCGAGCAGGCCGCTGAATCGCTTGACCAGGCCCGTGACCTCGAGCAGCGCGTCAGCCACGGCTGGTCCCGGCGGCCAGCAATCCATAGAGGCCGCGGCGCGCGAACAGCACGATCACGATGAGGATCGGGCCGAGGATGACTTGCCAATGCTCGGTCCAGCCCGACAACACTTCCTCGAGGGAGAGCAACGCGATCGCGCCAACGATCGGACCGACCAGGCTCCCCATGCCGCCGAGGATCACCATCACGAGGAGCTCGCCCGAGCGCGTCCAGTGCATGTAGGCCGGGCTGGCGAAATTCGTCAGGGCGGCGAGCAGGACGCCTGCGATGCCGCACATCGTGCCGGCGATCACGAACGCCGTCAGACGGTAGCGCATGGTCGGAAAGCCGAGTGCGCGCATGCGTCGCTCGTTCGATTTCGAGCCGCGGATCACCATGCCGAAGCGCGACGCGACGATCCGGCGGCAGAGCAGCAGAAAGCCGATCAGCAGCGCGAGGACGAGGTAGTAGAGCGTCGCGCCGTTCGACAGGTCGAGCGGACCCATGCGGCCGTGCGCATTGATCGTGAGTCCGTCGTCGCCGCCGTAGGCCTTCAGGCCGACTACCAGGAAGTACAGCATCTGCGCGAAAGCGAGCGTGATCATGATGAAGTAGACGCCGCTGGTGCGCAGCGAGACGAGACCGATCAGGCAGGCGATCAGCGCCGATGCGAGCAGCGCGGCCGACCACTGGATCCAGGCGGCGTCGATCCCGTGGTAGGCGAGGATGCCGACGGCATAGGCGCCGACGCCGAGATAGGCGGCATGCCCGAAACTCACCATCGCGCCGTAGCCGACGATCA
>DATJNS010000051.1:0-4514 GCA_035507915.1 Candidatus Sulfotelmatobacter sp. | reverse complement strand
ACGGGAATCCGGCTCACGAGCGCCGGACGCACCTGTATGAGGTATGCAGAGCGGATGCTCGCGCTGCGTGCCGAGATGCTTCATCGCGCAGCCAATGCAAAAACGCTGGCCGGTACCGTGCGCATGGGGGTCAGCGAAACGATCGCTCTCACGTGGCTGCCGAGCCGCATTGCTCGACTTGCAGCCGAGTATCCCGAGATTTGGGTCGAGTTGGAGGTGGACGTGAACGCCTTGCTCCAGCATCGATTTGAAAAGGGGGAGCTCGATTGCATTCTTCTCGCCGCGCCCGTTCTGTCCAGCCGTGCCGCGACAAAATTTCTGGGCCAGCTGTCGTTCAACTGGGTAGCCAGTCCAACGCTAAGGCTGCCGTTTAAGCGACTGGGTCCGAAGACGTTGAGCGATCTGACAATTGTGACGCTGTCACAACAATCGAATCTCTATCAACTGATCCAGGAATGGTTCTCCGACGCGCACGCGAACCCGCCAAAATATTGCCTTTGCAACAGTCTGAGCGTGGTGACCGCGCTGACTCGGAATGGCGCCGGCATTGCGCTTCTTCCTGATATATTCGTCGAGGATGAGATGAAGGCTCATGCGCTGGTTCGTGTGCCCGTCCTCAACGCGCCGATCCAAATGAAATATTACTGCGCTTATCCAATCCGAGGCGAGAATGTCGCGGTGAAAATCGTCGCCAAGCTCGCCAAAGAAACGAGCACTTTTCCCACTGGTCCTGAACTGCGGCAGTCCCTCTCTCGCCAATAGACTCGGGGATGTTCACCTCTCAGCCTGGCCGACTCGCGCCGGCAGCGGGGACGATAAGCAACTCATCGATGCTCGCTCCTTTGTAAGCGGTGCCGTGAGGGCACCTTGCTAAAATCGGCGTGGGTCTGAGCATGTGAGCCAGTCGGAGGAGATCGGTTCACATATATGGTCGACCATATGGTTGAAGCTTCGCGGCCGCGCGGTCGAGTTGAGATCCGGACCGGCGTCGGGCGTCGGCGGGTGTGGAGCGCGGAGGAGAAGGGGCGGATTGTCGCGGCATCGCTGGTGCCAGGTGCGGTGGTGTCGGAGATCGCGCGTCGGCACGAGATCACGCCGCAGCATTTGTTTGCATGGCGCCATGAGGCGCGTCGGGGCCGTTTGGCGCTGCCGGCCGACGATGCGCCGATGTTCGTGCCGATCGTGACGACGCCGCCGACACCGCTGGCGTGCAAGCGGCCGGCAAAGCCGACGTCGATCGCGATCGAGATTGCCGGGGTGATCGTGCGCGTCGAGGCGGGTGTGGATCCTGCCTGGCTTGCGGCGGTTCTGCGAGCGGTGAAGGCGGCGGCATGATTCCGGTTCCGGCGGGCGTGCGGGTGCTGATCGCGACGCGGCCGGTCGACTTCCGCAAGGGCGCGGACGGATTGGCGGCGCTGGTGCGGGAGACGCTACGGCTCGATCCGTTCTGCGGCATGGTCTTCGTCTTCCGGGCCAAACGAGCGGATCGCTTGAAGCTTCTGGCGTGGGACGGTTCGGGCCTGGTGCTGTTGTGGAAGCGGCTCGAGCACGGCGCGTTCAAGTGGCCACCGGTGACCGACGGGGTGATGCGACTGACGGCAGCGCAGCTGGCGGCGCTGCTCGACGGCATGGATTGGTCGCGTCTGCACGATCGGCGCATAGCCCGCCCGATGGCGACGTCATAGGTGCGGCATAGTGAATCGGATGCGGTGCGACGCGCGACGACAGCTGCGGCGTCTGATTCAATGGCGGCATGCCGATCGATGCGCTTCCCGATGATCTCGATGCTTTGCGGGCGCTGGTGCTTCGGCTGTCGGATGAGCGTGACGCCGCGCTCGATACCTGCCGGCGGTTGACCGAGCAGAACGAGCGGATCCGCCATCTGCTGCGCCAGCTGCAGCGTGGCCGGTTCGGCCACCGGTCGGAGCGGCTCGACGCCGACCAGATGCAGCTGGCGCTCGAGGACGTCGAGACGACGGTCGCCAAGGATGACGCGATGAACGCCAAGGCGGACACGCCCGCGCCGGAAGAGCGCAAGGCGCCACGCCGCGCCAATCGCGGATCGCTGCCCGCGCATCTGCCCCGCATCCATGTCACGCTCGCCCCCGAGGTCACGGTCTGTCCGTGCTGCCACAGCGCGATGCACGTGATCGGGGAAGACGCGACGGAACGGCTGGACGTGATTCCCGCGCAGTATCGCGTGATCGTGACGCATCGGCCCAAGTACGGCTGCCGGGCCTGTGAGGGCGCGGTCGTCCAGGCGCCTGCGCCCGAGCGCCTGATCAAAGCCGGCATCCCGACCGAGGCGCTGGTCGCCGCGGTGCTGGTCGGCAAGTACGCCTGGCACAACCCGCTCTATCGGCAGGCCCAGATCATGGCGCTGCGCGGGCTGCCGATCGATCGCTCGACGCTGGCCGGCTGGGTCGGCTGTGCCGCCGCCGAGCTCGACCCGGTCTATCTTCGCCTCAAGCAGATCGTGCTCGGCTCGGCCAAGCTCGTGGTCGACGAGACCCGCGCGCCGGTGCTCGATCCCGGTCGCGGCCGGACCAAGAGCGGCTACTTCTGGGCGATCTCGCGGGATGATCGACCCTGGTGCGGCGTCGATCCGCCCGCGGTGGTCTACTGCTATGCATCCGATCGCGGGGCCATCCATGGCGCCGCGCTACTCAAGGACTATGCCGGCATCGTGCATTGCGACGGCTATGGCGCCTACAAGACGCTGGCCGACCCTGGGCGCGCCGGCGGACGGATCACGCTGGCGTTCTGCTGGGCGCATTGGCGGCGCAAGTTCGTCGAGATCGAGCGCGGCGGCGGCGCGCCGATCGCGCGCGAGGCGCTCGAGCGGATCGCCGCACTCTACGCCATCGAGAGCCGCATCCGCGGTCGGGCAGCCGACCAGCGCCGGGCCGTCCGCCAAACCGAGGCCCGACCGCTCGTGGCCGCGCTTCGGGCCTGGCTGGAGGAGCAGCTGCGCGCGGTCTCGACCAAGAGCGTGATTGCCGAGGCGATCCGCTACGGCTTCAATCATTGGGACGGCCTCGTGCGCTTCCTCGACGATGGCCGCCTCGAGATGGACACCAACAGCGTCGAGCGCGCCATGCGTCCGATCGGGTTGAATCGCAAGAACAGTCTATTCGCCGGGCACGACCAGGGCGCCGTCAACTGGGCCTGCATCGCGTCGCTGGTCGAGACTGCCAAGCTCCACGGCATCGACCCGCAGGCCTATCTCGCCGACATTCTGGCCAAACTGGTGAACGGCTGGCCGATGGCCCAGCTGGATGCGCTGATGCCCTGGGCTTGGGCGCGCTCCAACGGGAGCGCCGCGCGCGAGCCGGCAGCGGCATGACGGCTGCCGACACGATCGAGGCTTGGCGCCGCTTCCTGGGCTCGCCGGTGGCACCCAAGACCGCGCTGTCGGCGCTCGAGTTGGACGGCTACCTGACCGGCATCATCGTCTCGCCCGAGCCGCAGCCGATCATGCCGAGCGCATGGCTTCCCGGCCTGTGGGGCGGCGACGAACCGATCTTCGACGACATCGAGCAAGTCAACGTCGCACTCACCGCCGTGATGGCGCACTACAACGCTATCATCGCCGATATCGATCGCAGCCTCGAGCGCCTGCAGGCCGACAGGGTGTCGGATTATCGCCCGCTGTTCCTGACCAGTGACGCCAAGCCGTCCCACGGCGACGTGCGCGCCTGGGTGCGCGGCTTCATGAAGGCGATGGCATTGACCCCCGCCGCCTGGACTGCGCTCGCCGAGGACGAACGGACCCAGGTCCTCATCCACCCGTTCGTCGGCTTCGTTGAGCTCGACGACGCCGAGCCTTTCGAGATGCGCGAGGACGCCGACGAGTGCCTCGATGCGGACGCCGCCCTGATCCCCCGCACCATCACGGTGCTGCGTAAGATTGCCCAGATGCGCTTCGAGGAGGCCGCCGCTTCGGCCCCACTCCGACGTGCCAAGGTCGGGCGCAACGATCCATGTCCCTGTGGCTCCGGCAAAAAGTACAAGCGCTGCTGCGGCGCCAACTGATCGCCGTCAACCGTCTCCGACCGTGGCCTCAAACGATCGCTTACCAACCATCGGACCAAGAATTCGCGGAAGGCGCTCTCTACGACTGCCCCGCCTTCGCCCTCATGCGGATGCACTGAGGGACGAACGGTTCCGCCTGATCGACATTCGGATGTGCCGGTTTCGGAGACAAGCTTTGCGGTGATCGGCTTCGATCCCAACATCGAAGAGTGCGAGCTGCTACAGTCTCAGGAGGCGAATCCAGACGTGCGCTACGTGGCCACTTTTGTCGGGCCGCCGCCGGATCGTCCGTTCGCGGTGAAGAAGGCCGGAAAACCCAATACGGGGTACTCGCCTTGGACGCGCGCCGATCTGGCCGAGACGGCAGCACGTCTCACGGCGACCCGAGAGGGACGTTCGTGGCGCGTGACGGCGCCTCTACTAACGTTTCAACGGCGTATCCGCCGTTGATCTCAGTCTAGAAACGCCAGCACGGAGGC
>DATJNS010000050.1:0-15147 GCA_035507915.1 Candidatus Sulfotelmatobacter sp. | reverse complement strand
CCTCGGATACTCCCGGTTAGTCGGAACCCGGTTGTTCCTGCACGATGGGCCGTTTGCCCCGTGGCTCCCTACGATTCTGAATGAAGTGCATCGCCACGGCCAAACGATCTTCATCTTGGATCAATACGGGTACTCGGAGGTCCCCTTTTCGTTACTCGCAAACATCTTCAAGCGTCTCAACAAGCCCGAGGTCATTCTCACGTTTGCTTACGAACACCTCGAAGGATTCGTCCAACAGTATGACCGCCTGAGTCGAGCTTTGCAGAAAGTGGGCGTTGGGCCGATCAATCAGGCCGATTATGAACTTGCGATGCAGGTTCCGGGAGGTCGGGAATTTTTCATCCAGCGAACGCTTCATAAGGCGTTTCTTACCGTAGCCAGCTATTTCACTCCCTTCTTCATAACGTCTCGACAGAGCAACCTAGCGTTCTGGCTCGTACATCTCTCCACGCATGCTCGAGCACGCGACGTTATGACCGAGCTACACTGGTCGCTGCACAATCATTTCAGCCATTATGGGGGTTCTGGCACGCACATGTTGGGCTTCGACCCGGCACATCGCGAGGATCACCGACAGCCTTTTCTGTTTGATGATAGTGCACGTACGAGAACCCTCGGTTCGTTACGCGAGCAACTCCCGTCGTTGATCCGAGCTGTGGGAGAAATCGACTTTGGCGCATTTTATGCGCAGTGGGCAAATGACGCCCCAGCGACCTCCAATCTGTTCGCACAAGCGATTGCGGAACTCGCGACAGACAAAGAACTTTCGATCAAAACGAAAGCGGGCGGCGCCAAGCGAAACCTGAAGGCCATTCAGCCCACCGATATCATTAGCATTCCCCGACAGTTGATCCTGCCGATGAAACCGGCAAAGAAACGATAGCGTTGCGCGCCGACCTCACTCCGCCAGGAAGCTGTTGAGCTCGGGCGTGGTCAGCGCCGTGTCGAGATAGCCGAACGTGCCGCGGTCGTGCACCTCCTTGGCGGCGGCGAGCATGCCGCCGATCGCGGTGCGGTAGAGCGAGGTCGCGAGGCTGATGCGGCGCACGCCGGCGGCTGCCAGCTCGGCCACCGTGAACGACTTGCCCTTGATGCCGGCCATGAAGTTGACCGGCTTCTTGACGGCGCCGCACACCGCCTTGACGGCGGCGAGATCGGGCAGCCCGGGCGCCATCAGGACGTCGGCGCCGGCCTGCTCGAACGCCTGCAGGCGCTTGATGGTGTCCTCGAGGCTCGGGTTGCCGCGCAGGAAATTCTCCGTGCGCGCCGTCAGCGTGAAGGGAAAGCCGACCGCGCGCGCCGCGGCGACCGCCGCCTCGATGCGCGCGCGCGCCTCGTCGAGCGGATAGAGCGGCCGCGCCTTGTCGCCGGTCGCGTCCTCGATCGAGCAGCCGACCAGCCCGGCGGCGGCGGCGAGCCGCACCGTCTCCGCGGCGGCCGACGGCGGATGGCCGAAGCCGTTCTCGAGGTCGGCCGAGACCGGCAGGTCGACCGCCTCGACGACGGTGCGCGCGTGCGCCAGCGCCTCCTCGCGGCGCACCTGGCCGTCGCGCCGTCCGAGCGTGCCGGCGCAGGCGCCGCTCGAGGTCGCGAGCGCCGGGAAGCCGAGACCGGCGAGGATGCGCGCCGACGCGCCGTCCCACGGGTTCGGGATCACGAACGCGGCGCCCTGGTGCAACGCGCGGAAGCGTTCGGCCTTCTCGCTCTGGCTGGCGGTCATCGGCACCTCCTGGCATCGTGGGGCCAAGACGGTAGCGCGGAATCGGCCGGCGCTGCGATAGACTGAAGCGCACGCCAGCTCTGCACAAAGGGGGAGACCATCCGATGGCCACCGACCGCCGCTTTCCGCCGCTCGATCCGGCGCGCATGACCGAGGCGCAACGCAAGGTCGCCGCCGACATGACGGCGAGCCGCGGCTCGCTCAACGGGCCGTTCAGCGGCATGCTGCGCAGCCCCGAGCTCGGCGATCGGCTGCAGCGCGTCGGCCATTTCGTGCGCTTCATGAGCAAGCTGCCGGCGCAGATCCGCGAGATCGCCATCCTGCTGACCGCGCGGCAGTGGATGGCGCAGTTCGAATGGTACGCACACCGCAAGATCGCCGAGGAAGCGGGCCTGCCGCCGGCGATCTGCGACGCCATCTCGAAGGGCGAGCGGCCGGCCAAGCTCGATGCCCAGCAGGCGGCGGCCTACGATTTCGCGGCCAGCCTTCTGGCGACCGGACAGGTCAGCGATGCGCAGTTCGCCGCCGCCGTGCGCGAGTTCGGCGAGGACGGCGCGGCCGAGCTCATCGGTGCCGTCGGCTATTACACGACGGTGTCGTTCTTCCTCAATGTCGACCGCTTCCCGGTTCCCGACGGCAGCACGCCGCTGGCCCCGCTCAAGAGGTGACGCGATGGATCAGCCCCAAGCCCCCGGCCGAATGCTCGACGACGCCACGCCGATCGTGCCGGCGAAGCTCGCCCATTTCGTGCTGCGCACCCGGCGCTACGACGAGCTCGTCGCCTGGTATCGCACGGTGCTCGGCGCCGATGTCGTGTTCCGCAACGAGCGCCTCACCTTCCTGACCTACGACGACGAGCACCACCGTCTGGCGATCATCAATCTGCCGGATGTGACCGAGGGCTCGCGCGAGCAGGCCGGCGTCGATCACATCGCGTTCTCCTACCGCGACCTGGGCGCCCTGCTGGCGACCTACCTGCGCCTCAAGGCGGCCGGCATCCTGCCGGTGCGGCCGATCAACCACGGCCCGACCACCTCGTTCTACTATCGCGATCCGGACGGGCTGCGCATCGAGCTGCAGGTCGACAATTTCGCCACGGTCGGCGAGCTCAAGGGCTACTTCCAGAGCGACGATTTCGCGGCGAACCCGATCGGCGTGCCGGTCGATCCCGACCAGCTCGTGCGCGACTATCGCGCCGGCGTGCCGCTCGCCGAACTGTTGCGCCAACCGAAGCTGCCGGCCGGCGTCTCGCCGTGGGACATGCGCCGCGAGACGCCGCGCTAGGTCGCGCCATGGACGCCGTCGCGATGCTGCGCACGTTCGCCGACGCGGTCGAGCGGCGCCAGGGCGCGCGCTTCGCGCAGCTCTTCACCGAGGACGCGGTCTATCACGACGTGTTCTACGGGCCGTTCGCCGGCCGCGCCAAGATCGCCGAGCTGATCGACGACTGGTTCTATCGGGTGGCGCGCGACTTCCGCTGGGACTTCCACGAGCCGGTGACCGACGGCCGCCTTCTCTACGCGCGCTACGTGTTCAGCTTCCAGTCGCTGCTGCCCGAGGCCCAAGGCCGGCGCGCGATGTTCGAAGGCGTCGCCATCATGACCCTGCGCGACGGCCTGATCGCCGACTACCGCGAGGTCGCCGACACCGCCCCCGGCTTCACCGACATGAATTTCGCGCCCGAACGGATCGCCAAGATCCTGTCGCGCCAGGCCGCGGCCCTGAAGGCGCGTCCGGAGGCCGCGCGGCACGTGACACGATCGACCTGACGTCGCGCCGCTCTGCGCCGCCCCGCGCCGCTCTGCGCCTCACTGTGCCGTGATGCCGCCGTCGAGCACGAGGCCGGCGCCGGTCATGAAGGCGGAGTCGTCGGACGCCAGATAGACGATGCCCTTGGCGATGTCCGTCACGGTGCCCATGCGGCCGATCGGCAGGCGCGCGATCGTCTGGCGGCGCGCCGTCTCGACGTCGCCGACGATGCGCGCGCGGTTGGCCAGCACCTGGTCGCCCATGTCGGTGTCGGTGGTGCCGGGATGCACCGAATTGACGCGCACCTTGTAGCCCTTGCGCGCGAACTCGAGCGCCGCCGACTTGGTGAACAGCGTCACGCCGCCCTTGGTCATCGAGTAGAGCGGGTCGCCGGGGGAGCCGACCAGCCCGGCGGTCGACGACACGTTGACGATCACGCTGCCGTGCTCGGTCGTCCGGGCGGCCTCGCGCAGCGCCGGCAGCGCCAGCTTGGTGCCGAGGAACACGCCGGCCAGGTTGACGGTGGCGATGCGCTGCCAGTCCTCGAACGTCGCCTCCTCGAGGCTCTTGGCGAGAAAGATGCCGGCGTTGTTGACCAGCACGTCGAGCCGGCCGAAGCGCGCCACGGTCGCGGCCACCGCGGCGCTCCAATCGGTCTCGCGGGTGACGTCGAGCCGGCAGTAGAGCGCGGCCTCGCCGAGCGCGGCGGTCGTTTGGCGGCCGACGTCGTCGAGCACGTCGCCGAGCGCGACGCGCGCGCCCGCCTCGACGAAACGCCGTGCGGTCTCGGCGCCGATGCCGCGCGCCGCACCCGAGATCAGCGCCACCTTGCCGTCGAGCCGATTCATGCGTGCTCCTCCCTCTCGGTCGGGCTCAATCAATAGACGCCCGGGATCAACCGCGACGTGCGCGCGCAATAAGCATCGTAGGCGCCCCCGAATTGCGCACGCAGCAAGCGCTCTTCCGAATTCATGCGCGCGACCAGCGGCGGGATCAGCAGGGCGGCGATCGCGACGCCGACGCTCGAGCGAAATGCCAACCCCCATCCCAGCGAATAGACGAGTGCCCCGAGGTAGCTCGGATGACGAATCACGCGGTAGATGCCGCCGGTGACGAGTTGGTGCCTCGGCTGGATGGCGACCAGCCCGCTGAAACGATTGCCGAGCACGACCACCGGCCACAGGCGCAGCGCGCCGCCCACGGCGAGCAGCGCCACCCCCAGCCATCGCACCGTGCCGCCGTCGAGCGTCCAGAACCCGGCACGGTCGGTGTAAGCCGGCAGATAGCCGTCGATCAGACCGAGCACGCCGAACGCCGCGAGGACCCAGCGGTTGCCGCGATCCTCGCGCACGCCCGGGCTGAGATTGCCCCCGGCGAACAGCGCCGCGACGGCTATTGCGGCGAACACGACGGTGAGCCCGACGAGCGCTGGCTGCGCGAAGAAACCGGCGACGCTGCCCCAACCGAGGATGGCGAGACCGAGATAGGCCGCGCTGCCGACGATGACCGAGACGACCCGCGCGGTCGGCGTCACGGCGCCGGCGGCGTCGTCGGCTTGGCACCGCGCTCGCGGAAACCGCGCGGCAACTCACCGGCGCCCGGCGGTCCGAAATCGCGCGGCGACAGTCCGGCGTGGAACCAGGTCACCAGCGTATAGACGTCGTAGACCGGCATGCCGAGCACGTTCGCCAACATGCGGGAGAACGGCGCCATGTTGTGGCACTCGAGCACCAGCGCGCCGACGTCGGGATGACGCCACATCATTTCCTCGCCGGCGTCGAGCAGATCCTGCTCGGCCAGCGCGTAGTCGAGCTCCATCTCGTCGTTCAGGAGCACGCGGGTGAATTCGCGACCCTTCTCGGTGCCGACGATCGGCGTCGTCGGATCGGCCCCCACCACGCTGAGGTGATCGGGCCCGAGACGCTGGCCCTGCACGGTGAGCACGCCGACGCGCTTGCCCGGCGGCAGCAGCGCCTGGACCAGCGGGATCTGCATCAGCGACGATGCCGCGACCGGCACCTTGACGTGGGCGGCCAGGTCCTTCTGGAAGACCGACATGAAGCCGCCGGTGGTCGTGATGCCGTCGGCGCCGTCCTTGACCAGCTCGGCGGCGGCATCGAGGAACGCCGGTCCCAGCCCGCGCCCCTTCTCGTTCACGACCACGCGCGCGGTGGCGCCGCGCACCACCTTGTAGAGCACCGGAAACGGCCAGGTCAGCGCATTGCCGGTATCGCCCGGCATGCGCGGCCACTGCGTCTCCAACATCAGGATGCCGACGCGCGCGCCGTAGACCGTCTTGCCGCCATAAGCCTTTCGCGAAGTCATGCGTGCGTCCTCTCGCCTTTCGACCGGTGTCACTCGACGTGAATGTTGCCGCGGCGCACCACCTCGGCCCAGCGCGGAAAGTCCGCGCGCAGCAGCGTCGCGAAGTCGTCGGGGCTTTGCGCCAGGATGTCGGCGCCGACCGTCGCCATGGCGGCCTTCACCAGCGGGCTCGCCAGCGCCTCGACGAACAGCGCGTTGAGCCGGGAGACCACCGGCGCCGGCGTGCCGGCGGGCGCCATCGCGCCGATCCACAGCGAGGCCTCGACCTGGGGCATGCCGAGCTCGGCGAAGCTCGGCATGTCGGGCAGCGCGGTGCTGCGATGCGGCGCCGCGACGGCGAGCGCGCGCAGCTGACCGGACTGCACCAGCGGCTTGGCCGACGCGACGGTGGTGAACATCAGCGAGATCGCACCCGACGCGAGATCGGTCATCGCCGGCCCGGCGCCGCGATAGGGCACGGCGATGAAGTGCGTGCCGGTCGCCTGCGCGAACATCGCCTCGGCCAGATGGCCGACCGAGCCGTTGCCCGGCAGGCCGAAGGCGATCGTGCCGGGCTTGGCGCGCGCCGCCGCCACCACGTCGGCCACGCTATGCGCCGGGAACGACGCCGTGGCGAACAGCGCGAACGGCATGGTGACGAGCGCGGTCACCGGCACCAGGTCCTTGTGCGGGTCGTAGGCCATGTCGTGATAGAGCGCGCTCGCGATGGTGATCGGCCCGGCGCTCGCCATCAGGAGCGTGTAGCCGTCGGGCGGCGACTTGGCGACGAGGTCGGCCGCGATCATGCCGTTGGCGCCGCCGCGATTGTCGATCACCAGGGTCTGGCCGGTCAGCTCGAGGAAGCGCTGCGCCAGCGGACGCGCCAGCACGTCGAACGAGCCGCCGACCGGATAGGGCACGACCATGCGGACCGGACGGTCGGGGAACGCCTGCGCCGCAGCGGTTCCGGCGCCCAGCGTTCCGAGCAGCACGGCGGCGCCCAGCAGCGCGCCCGCGGCCATGCCTCCGATCGCGATGAAACGCGACATCCGCATGCTGGGTCTCACTCCACGGGTGCCGGCGGCGCGACGGTTGCGTCCGGGTGGCCGCTGACCGCGAGCTCGTGCGCGACCATGCCGCTCGCCTTCATGTCTTCGACGAAGCGCCGGAGATAACGCACACCGACCGTGCGGCGACGCGGTATCGCCATCGCCTGCTCGATCGCCATGAAGCGGCCGGGCAACACGTGCACGCCGTGATGCGCGGCCGCGAACGCGACGAGCTGCTGCCGGACCCCCGCGACAGCCTCCAGCCGCTCGGCGAGGAAGCGGTCGAACGACGCCGCCGGTCCTTTCGGCTCGCGCACCAGGGTGGCGTGGCGAATCGCGCGCGTCAGATAGAGGTCGTAGACGCTGCCCCCCGACACCGCGATGCGAACGCCGGCGCGATCGACGTCTTCAGTGGCGGCGAGCGCCGAGCCGTCCGGGACCAGGTAGCTCCCCTCGATCACGACGTAGGGCGCCGTGAAGGCGATATGCGCGGCGCGCACCGGGTCGATCGCGACGAACGCGACGTCCCAGGCGTCGGGATTGGCCTCGATCGCGGCCGTCACCTTGCCGGCGGCCGGAAACGCGACGAACTCGATCGGGACACCGAGGCGCTCGGCGAGCGCGCGCGCCAGCGCGACCGAAACGCCGCGCGGCGCACCGCTCGCCGGATCGCGCTGCGCCAGCACCGTGTTGCCGAAATTGATCGCGGCATGCAGGCGTCCGGTCGGCGCGAGATCGGCCACGACCTCGCGCGGCGCCGTCTCGGCGCGGGCGACGGCGACGCCCAGCAGCGCCGCCGCGATCACGAGCGCCCGGATCAAGCGAACCACGCCGGTGCCGTCACGACGGATGGCGGAAACGGCCGATCAGGCCGGCGGCGCCCTTGGTGTGGCCGGCCAGCGCGGCGAACAGCTCGTCGCGGGTGAGGCCGGGCTTCAGGGCCGTGGGATCGAGATCGGTCGCGATCAGGGTCAAGGTGTAGTGGTGCCAGTCGCCCGGCGGCGTGCATGGACCGAAGTAATGCGCGAGTCCCCGCATGTTCTTGCCGCCGACATATTTGGGCGACGTCTGGCTGACCTCGCCCTCGGCAAAGCCGGTCACCGATACCGGGATGCCGTAGGCGACCCAATGGACCACGCCCAGGCCGAGCCGTCCCTCGGGATCGGTCATCACGAGCGCGTAGCTCATCGTGCCGGCCGGCGGGTTCGCCCACTGGAGCGGCGGCGACACGTTCTCGCCGACGCAGTTCGGGCTCGACTTGTCGTTGCCGGCGTACTTGGTCGCCAGCGGCGCATTGTCGGCGAACGCCGGCGAGCTCAGGGTGAAATCGGCCGCACGCGCGTCCGGCGCGGCGCCGAACGAAGCGAACGCCAGCGCGCTCGCGATGGCGCCGGTCGCGGCAAGACGGTGAACCAGTGGCTTCACGACAATGTCTCCCCTCCAATGCGTGGGCACGCGCGCGACTCTACACTGCCGATCGGCCGCGCGCCCCCGTGCGTTGACCGATCGCGCAGACGGGTGATATACGACCAGCATATTAGGGTGACACGATGACGCCCGAGCAAGTGCTTGCCGAAGCGCCGCGCGTGCTCAGCCAGGGACAGCGCGAGCGCTATTTCGCCCAGGGCTACCTCCTGGTCGAGAACGCCGTGCCGATGGACTGGATCGAGCGGCTGCGCGCGGTCACCGACGCGATGGTCGAACGCTCGCGACACCAGACCAAATCGGACGAGGTGTTCGACCTCGAGCCGGGGCACAGCGCGGCAACGCCGCGGCTTCGGCGCCTGTCGAGCCCGGTGATCCATCATCCGTTGTACTGGGAGTTCATCGCGACCTCGCCGCTCGGCGACATCGCCGCCGACCTGCTCGGCCCCGACGTGAAATTCCATCACGCCAAGCTCAACTTCAAATGGGCCGAGGGCGGCGAAGAGGTGAAGTGGCACCAGGACATCACGTTCTGGCCGCACACCAACTACGGCGTGCTCACCATCGGCACCTACCTGTACGACTGCGGACCCGAGCAGGGGCCGCTCGGCGTCATCCCGGGCAGCCACGAAGGTCCGCTGTTCAACCAGTTCAACGACCACGACGAATGGGTCGGCTGCATCGCCGAGCGCGACCTCGCCGGCATTGCGCTCGACAAGGCCGACTATCTGATGGGGCCGGCCGGCTCGATCACGATCCACCACTGCCGAGCGGTGCACGGCTCGCGGCCGAACCAGTCGGACACCGGCCGGCCGCTCCTGCTCAACACGCTGTCGTCGGCCGACGCGTTGCCCTACACCCACAACCCGCTGACCACGCCTTATTACGGCCAGTGCATCCGCGGCAGGCCGGCGCGCGTGGCGCATCACGACCCGCGCCCCTGCCCGCTCCCACCCGACTGGTCGGGCGGCTATTCCTCGATCTTCGCGCTGCAGCAGGAAGAAGGTATCGACGCCGAGCTGCTCGCCGACCGGTTGCGGCGCGCCAAGCAGCCAGCGTCGGTGATGTAGCGCCTCAGCCGCAGCGCCGGCAGCGCACCGTACCGAAGATCGCCGCCCAGTCGCCGTCGGTCGCCGCGTAGTCGAGCAGGCAGCGCAGCGCCTTCGAGACGTCGGGCAGCCCATGCTGCTCGGCGGCGCGCATCAACATCTCGACGCTGTCGGGATGGATCTCGAACGCGACCCTGAGTTTCTTGCCGCTCATCCGCACGCCTCCGATCCGATCGGGCGGGCGTTTGGTGCCCACCCGGCTTCGTGATTAACTGACGGGTCGACGGCGCTCGCGCAAGGAGTCCCTGAGCTGATCGGATCGCCCGCCCGGGCTCTGGCCCGCCATGCGCCGTCGCTGGCGCTGTTCGCCCTGCTGCTGGCGCTGTGGCAGCTCGCGGTCAGCCTGTTCGGCATCCGCGAGTATCTGCTGCCGAGCCCGCTCGCGGTGGTGGCGGCGCTCGGCGGCGGCGACATCCCGTGGGCGCGCCACGTCTGGGTGACCGGGGTCGAGATCTTCGGCGCCTTCGCGCTGGCGGCGGCGGTCGGCGTGCTGCTCGGCACCGCGATCGCGTGGTCCGACGTGATGTCGCGCGCCCTGATGCCGTTCCTCGTGTTCGTCAACACGCTGCCCAAGGTGGCCGTCGCGCCCCTGTTCATGATCTGGCTGGGCTACGGCATCCTGCCCAACGTGCTGATCGGCGCGCTCGTCGGCTTCTTTCCGGTCGTCATCAACACCGCGGTCGGGCTGACCCAGATCGACCACGACATGCTGGATCTCGGGCGCGTGTTCAACGCGCCGAAATGGCTGGTGTTCGCCAAGATCCGCGTGCCCAACGCCTATCCCTACATCCTGAGCGCGCTGAAGGTGACGGCGACCGCCGCCGTGGTCGGCGCGATCGTCGGCGAGTTCGTCGCCTCCCAGCGCGGGCTCGGCTACGTCATCATCGCGACCCAGAGCAGCATGAACACGCCGGTCGCCTTCGCGGCGCTGGTGTGGATCTCGATCCTCGGCCTGCTGCTGTTCGGCGCCGTCTCCGTGGTGTCGCGCTATCTTGCCCCGTGGGCCGAGGGCCCCGACGTGTGACGAGGAGGTTGTCATGATGTGTTGGTCGAACCGGGCGCTGGCGGGCGCGATGATCGCGCTCGGCGTGCTGTGCGGCGCCACGACCGCGCGCGCGGAGGAGAAGATCACCTTCGCGCTCAACTGGTTCCCGGTCGGCGACCACGCCGCCTACTGGGTGGCGCAGGAACGCGGCTACTTCAAGCAGCGCGGCCTCGACGTGACCATGGAGAACTCCAAGGGCTCGGGCGATTCGATCGCCAAGGTCGACACCGGCCGCGCCGACGTCGGGCTGGCCGACGCCGCGGTCGTGATCGCGGCGCTGGCGCGCGGCGCTCAGATCAAGACCGTCGGCATGGTGTTCGACAAGACGCCGCTCAACGTGTTCAGCCTCAAGGCCCACGCGATCCTGAAGCCCAAGGACCTCGAGGGCCACACGATCGGCGCGCCACCGGGCGACGGCCAGCGCCAGATGTGGCCGGCGTTCGCCAAGCTGACCGGCGTCGACAGCGACAAGGTCACCTGGGTGAACATCGAGCCGTCCGCCAAGACCGCGGCGCTGGCCACGAGCAAGGTCGATGCGGTCGGCGACTACACGACCGGCCTGCCGCTCTACGAGAAGGCGGTCGGCCAAGGCAACGTCGCCATGATGCCGTGGGCCGATTTCGGCTTCGACATGTATTCGATATCGATCATCGCCAGCGCCAAGATGATGGCCGAACGCCCGAAGGCGCTGCGCGCCTTCCTGGAGGCCGCCTATCTCGGCTGGCGCGACGTCATGCAGGACCCGAAAGCGGCGCTGGCGATCTTCAAGAAGCAGGTGCCCGAGATCGATCTATCGGTCATCGAGCCCAACATGATGCTGGGCCTGCAGCTGATGAAGACCCAACGCTACGCCGAGCACGGCATCGGCTGGATCGACCAGGCGAAGATGTGCCACTCGGTCGATCTCGTGAACACCTACATGGGCTTGCCCAAGACGGTCGCGTGCGCGGACGTGTTCACCGACGCCTTCCTGCCCAAGGTCGAGCTGCCGGCGACCATGCGTTGATGGCTCCATTCAGCCGCGCGCGCAGCCGCAACCCGCGGCAGGCGAAAGCCGCGAGCGGCTTTCTGGGCAACCCTGCTCGCGCGGCTGGGTTGGCGGGCGGCGGCAGCGCGAGCAAGACATGACGAACAACGCCGTGATCGCGCTCGATCGCGTCGGCATGACGTATGACGCCGACAGCGGGCCGGTCGAGGCGCTGCGCGACGTCTCGCTCACGGTCGCACCCGGAGAATTCGTGGCGCTGGTCGGTCCGAGCGGCTGCGGCAAGTCGACGTTGCTGCGCATCGTCGCCGGGCTGAGACCCGCCACCGCGGGCCGCGTGGCGGTCGACGGCACCGAGGTACGGCGGCCGATCCGCGCCGTCGGCATGGTGTTCCAGGCGCCCGTGCTGCTGCGCTGGCGCAGCGTGCTCGACAACGTGCTGCTGCCCGCCGAGCTCGCGCGGCTCGACCCGCGCGCCTATCGCGAGCGCGCGCTGGCGCTGCTCGCGCTGGTCGGCCTCGCGGAGTTCGCCGCCAAGCGGCCGAGCGAGCTGTCGGGCGGCATGCAGCAGCGCGTCTCGTTGTGCCGCGCGCTGCTGCTCGATCCGCCGCTGCTCCTGATGGACGAGCCGTTCGGCGCGCTCGACGCGCTGACGCGCGACGACATGAACCTCGAGCTGCTCCGAGTGTGGGGCGAGGCCTCCGGCGCGCAGCGCAAGACCATCCTGTTCGTCACCCACTCGATCCCCGAGGCCGTGTTCCTCGCCGACCGCATCGTCGTGATGTCACCGCGACCGGGCCGGATCGCCAGCATTGTGCCGGTGCCGCTCGCCCGCCCGCGCACCGTCGAGACCCGCGCCGACCCCGAGGCCGGCCGCCTGGCCTTGGCGATCTACGAGACCCTGACGCGCCGCGCGGATGCAGCGTAGTATCGCGTCCTCACCACCGCGGATTTGAGAGCCATGCCCATCGCCGCCTCCAAGGACGTCGTTGCCGAGCTCGCCCCGACCGGGGCCCTGCGCGCCGGCATCAACATGTCGAATTTCCTGCTCGTCACCGGCAAGACGGCGTCGGGCGACCCCGACGGCGTGTCGCCCGACATGGCGCGCGCGATCGCCGAGCGCCTGGGCGTGCCGGCCAAGCTGGTGCCGTACAAGAACCCGGGCTTGCTGGCCGATGCCGCCGTTGCCAACGAATGGGACATCGGCCTGATCGGCGCCGAGCCCCAGCGCGCCGAGACGATCGCGTTCAGCGCCGCCTATTGCGAGATCGAGGCGACCTATCTGGTGCCGGCGGGCTCGGCGTTGAAGACGATAGCCGACGTCGACCGCAAGGGCGTGCGCATCGCGGTGACGGGGCGCAGCGCCTACGGGCTCTGGATGGACCGCAACATCAAGAACGCCGAGCTGGTGCGCTCCGACACGCTCGACACCGCCCTCAAGCAGTTCGTCGACGAGAAGCTCGATGCCCTGGCGGGCCTGCGGCCGCGCCTGATCACCGACGTCGCGACCTTGCCGGGCGCGCGCATCCTCGACGGCCAGTTCACGGCCGTCCAGCAGGCTGTCGGCACGCCGCGCAAGAACATGGCCGGCGCCAAGTTCCTCGCCGCCTTCGTCGAGGAGGCGAAAGCGTCGGGCCTGGTCGGTCGCCTGATCGAGCACCACAAGGTGGTCGGACGCCTGTCGGTCGCGCCGCCGGCCTAGATCCGGTTTCGCACGGCGCGTAGATCCAGCGAAAATTTCTCGCTGGCCCGCACCGCGCACATCTTGCAGCATCGCCGCGAGACACCACGTCGACCGACGTGGACGCGTTCGAAGGAGGTGCCGTCATGCCGCGCGTGCGCGAGATCGAGTCTGAAGGCAACGATCCTACCCTGAAGGAATTCTTCCAGAAGGAGCGCGATGCCTTCGGTGGTCTGTTGAATCCGACCAAGGTGATGGCGCACTGCCCCCCGATCCTGCGCGCCGCCAAGGCGCTCGGCGCATCGATCGCGGAGTCGGGTCAGCTGCCCAAGGCGATGCTGCCGCTGGTCTATCTGCGCGTCGCCTCGATCAACGGCTGTCCGTTCTGAATCGACATCAATTCCGTCCGTGTGATGGAAGGCGAAGGCGGCGAAGCGAAGCTGGCGGAGGTCGCGAGCTGGCGCAGCAGCAAGCTGTTCAGCGAACCGGAGCGCGTCGCGCTCGAATATGCCGAGCGCATCACCTACACGGATCAAAAGGTCGACGACCCGTTCTTCGCGCGCCTCAAGCAGCATTTCACCGAGGCGCAGATCGTCGAGCTGACCGCGGCGGTGGCGCTCGAGAACTTCCGCAGCAAGTTCAACCCGACCCTCGGTGTCGAGGCGCAGGGCTTCTGCCTGGTGCCGACGCGCTGACCGCTCAGGTGGCGACGCCTGCCGCGGCGCCGCGGGGCGCGCCCGCCCGGCCGGCGCGCAGCACCAGCCACAGCGCGATCGCGACGTGGGCGACGTTCCACGCCACGCCGTTGAGGAACGCAGCGCGGTAGCTGCCGGTGAGGTCGTAGAGCGCGCCCGACATCCAGCCGCCGAGCGCCATGCCGGCCAGGTTGGCGGCGATCACCAGGCCGACCCGCGTGCCGGCCTCGTGCGGCGCGAAGTAGTCGCGCACGATGATGGCGTAGCTCGGCAACAAGCCGCCCTGCGACAAACCGAACAACGCCGAGATCAAATAGAGGGACGCCAGGCTGTCGAACGGCAGATAGAGGATCAGCGCGAGGCCCTGCAGCACCGAGCCGAGCAGCAAGGTGCCGAGCCCGCCGATGCGGTCGGCGATCCAGCCCGAGGCAAGCCGGCTGACGATGCCGCATACCAGCATCACGGACAGCATCTCGGCGCCGTGCGCCGCGCCGTAGCCGAGCCCGGCGCAGTAGGCGACCAGGTGGACCTGCGGCATCGACATGGCGACGCAGCACAGCACCGACGCGATCACGAGCAGCGACTGCAGCAGGCGCGGCGGGATGCCGAGTCCGGCCGAGGCCGCGCCGGCGGCCGCGGCGGCGCGCGCGACGTCATGCGCTGGCGGGCGCCGGCGCAGCAGGAGGGCGAGCGGCACGATGGTCGCGACGCAGAACAGCCCGATGCCGACGTGGGTGTGGCGCCAACCGTCCGTCGCGACGAAATGCTGCACGATCGGCGGCCAGATCGCCCCCGCCGAGTAGTTGCCGCTGGCGACGACGGCGACCGCGATGCCGCGCCGGCGGTCGAACCAGTGCGACATGTCGGCGATCAAGGGACCCAAGGTCGCCGAGCATCCGAGCAGCCCGATCACCACGTGCGCCACGGTCAGCTGCGCGAGGCCGACGGTGAACGCCGAGCCGACATAGCCGACGCCGAGCGCCAGCCCGCCGCCGACCAGCGGCACGACCACGCCGAAACGGTCGGCCAGCCGACCCATCAGGATGCCGCCCGCCATGATGGCGATCATGGTCGCGGTGTAGGGCAGCGCGGCGTCGGCGCGCGCGACGCCGAACTCGGCCTGGATGGTCGGCAGGGTGACGACCACCGACCACAGCCCGACGCCGCCGATCGTGCTGATCAGCACCGCGACGCCGAGGCGGAACCATGCATAGCCGGACTCGACGCCGCCTTGGGCGTGCGAAGCGCCCCTCGCCTCTGACGCGCTCACTCCAGTTTCCGCCCTACGCTTGTTCTACCTGTCGTCATGGCCGGCCTCGTGCCGGCCATCCACGTCGAGACGATGCGCGATGATGGGTGACTGGCGGGTGGGACGGCAAGGCCCA
>DATJNS010000049.1:0-6623 GCA_035507915.1 Candidatus Sulfotelmatobacter sp. | reverse complement strand
TTCAAGATGAAGATCAACACCTTCAAGGGTGTGATCGCCGAGCGCATGCTGCGACGCCTGCGCTTCCACCTCTACGGCCGCATCCTGCGCTTTCCGCTCGACCGCTTCCAACGGATATCCCAGGGCGAGCTGATCTCGATGATCACCGGCGAGGTCGAGCCGCTCGCGGGCTTCATCGGCGATGCCGTCGCCCAGCCGATCTTCCAGGGCGGCACGATGGCGACGATCCTCATCTTCATGTTCATGCAGGATCCGATCCTCGGCGCGGCATCGCTGATGATGATCCCGGTGCAGGCCTACCTGATCCCGCGGCTGCAGAAGCGGGTCAACGCGCTCAACAAGCAGCGCGTGCTGCGCATGCGCAAGCTGTCCCAGCGCATCGGCGAGACCGTGGGCGGCGTCCGCGAGGTGCGGCTGAACGGCACCTCGCGCTTCACCCTGGCGGACTTCACGAGCCACTTGGGCGGCATGTTCGATCTCCGGTTCGAGATCTTTCAGCGCAAGTTCTTCATCAAGTTCGCGAACAACTTCATCAACCAGCTCACTATCTTCCTGTTCTTCACGATCGGCGGCCTGCTCGTGATCAAGGGAAACCTGACCTTGGGCGCGCTGGTCGCGGCGATCTCGGCCTACAAGGATCTGTCGTCGCCGTGGCGCGAGCTGCTCGACTACTACCAGCAGTACCAGGACTGCCGGATCAAGTTCGACCAGATCGCCGACCAGTTCGACGTCGAGCCCGGCCCCGAGGCGGATCCCGCCAAGCTCGCCCTCCCGATCGACATCACGCCGCCGGCGCCCGACGCGGCGCTGTCGGTCAGCGGCGTCAGCTGGGTCGACGATGCCGGCGTGGCGATCCTCAGCAACATCAGCTTCGAGGCGGGCCGCGGGACGAGCGTCGCGGTGGTCGCCGACGGCGGCGCCAAGGATCGGCTCGCCTCGGTGCTCGGCCGCCTGGTGCCGCCGAGCTCGGGCAAGGTCGTGCTCGGCGACCGCGACCTCTCCGTGCTCGACGAGAACGAGATCGGCGCTTTCCTCGCCTATCTCGGCGACGATCCGGTGATCTTCAACGGCACGATCTCGGAGAACGTCTATTACAGTTTGCTCCGCCGACCGCCCGAGCCTTCGGCCAGCGACACCGCGAAGGCGCGCGCCGTCCAGGAGGCGCTGACCGCCGGCAACAGCCCGCACGATGCGGAGGGCGACTGGATCGACTACGCCGCCGCCGGCTGCCGCGACCGGGTCGAGCTCGCCGGCTGGTGGCTCACGGTCATGCGCACGATCGACGCCGAACAGTCGCTCTATGAGCGCGCGCTCAACGCCACGATCGACCCGGCGGAGCATCCGGGCCTGGTCGAGCGCATCATGACGGCGCGCCGCACGATCGGCGAACGCCTGTCGCAGGAGGGGCGCGGCGACCTGGTCAACCACTTCGACATGGCGGCGTTCAACCCCTACGCCTCGGTGGTCGAGAACATCCTGTTCGGGCTGCCGACCGACGACCGCCTGAGCGCCGACCGCGCGGCGCGCGACCCGTACGTGCAGGGCGTGCTGCGCGACGCCGGCCTCGACGCCGAACTGACGAGCGTCGGCATCAGCCTGGCCGATCTGCTCTCCGAGCTGTTCCGCGACGTCGCGTCGGGGCATCCGCTCTACGAGCGCTTCGGCTTCGTCGAGCCCGACATGCTGCCGGGGCTCGAAAACCTCAAGCGACGCGCCGAGCGCGACGCCGCCGCGCTCGACGCGGAGGATCGCGCAATGCTGCTCAGCCTCGCCTTCAAGCTGGTGCCCGAGCGGCACCGCTTGGGGCTGATCGGTCCCGAGCTGCAGCAGAAGATCGTTGCGGCGCGGCGCGCCTTCAGCGCCGCTCTGCCGCCGACGCTCGCCGATGCCATCGAGTTCTTCGACGAGACGCGCTATGCGCCGCGCCTATCGGTGATGGGCAACGTGCTGTTCGGCCGCATCGCCTATGCGCGACCGGGCGCCGAGGCGGCGCTGCGCGAACTGGTCGACGAGGTGGCGGGACAGCTCGGCCTGCGCGAGGCCATGATCCTGTCGGTGGCCGACCTGCCGGTCGGGATCGGCGGCTCGCGGCTGTCGGCGCTGGCGCGCCAGCAGATCGCGCTGGCACGCTGCCTGATCAAGCGGCCGCGCGTCCTGATCCTCAACGAGGCCATGAACGCGACCAAGCCAGAGGAGCAGGCACGCATCCTCGCCAACATCCGTCGCCTGCTGCCCGACATCATCCTGATCTCGCTCGGCGTGCGACCGCCCGAGGCCGGGCAGTTCGACCAGGTGCTCGAGATCGTGCACGGACGGCTGGCGGCGGCCCAGGGCCAGATCGCGGCTCCCGAGGCCGCGGCGCACGACGCGTCGGGCGACGAGCTCCAGGGGGAGATCCGCCTGCTCGCCAACGCCAAGCTGTTCTCGTCGCTCGATCAGGCCGAGCTCAAGCGGCTCGCGTTGACCAGCCAGAAGGTGGCGTTGCGCGCCGGCGAGATCCTGATCCGCCGCGGCGATGTCGGCGACTGCGCCTATCTGATCGTCAGCGGCGGCGGCGAGGTGCTGGGCGCCGAGGATGCCGACGGCAACGCGCCGGTGATCGCTTCGTTCGGCCCGGGCGCGATGGTCGGCGAGCTGGCGCTGCTGTGCAACGTCGCCCGCACGGCGACCTTGCGCGCCACCGAGGATCTGGTGGCGCTGCGCATCGCCAAGGACACGCTGCTGCAGCTCATCGAGAAGGATGCGCAGATGGCCGCGGGTCTGCTGCGCGTGGTGAGCCAGAACCTCGTCGACGTCCTGAACGGCCGGTCGTATCGCACGCCCGCGCGCAGCCTCCCCGCGCGCGCCGCCGAATAGGCTCGCGGCGGCCGACGACACCGACGCGTTCGGCCGAGCATCCGCGGCCTCGCGGGGTTCCGCCCGCAGTTGAGCCAGATCAAGGACGGCATCCGACGCGCCGCGTCGGATGAGACCAGGGAGGTGCGTCATGCCGTGGACAGGCATCGCGGTCGCCGGCGTGGTCGTCGTGGCCGTTCTCGTCATCCTGGGGCTGTCGAGCGGTTTTCTGGTCGATTGGACTTGGTTCGCCAGCCTCGGCTATCTCGACGTGTTCTGGACCGTCGTGCTGACGCGGGCGCTGTTGTTCGGCGTCGTGTTCATCGGCACTGCCGGGTTCCTGTGGCTGAACGGCGCGCTCGCGGCGCGCTACAGCCGTCGCATCGGCGCCCTCGAGCAACAGTTCCTGGGCGGCCAGGTGCTCACCGGACTGTTCGACGAGCGCCGGCGCCGGCTCTGGCGGTTTCTCGTGCTGCCGGTCGCGGCCGCCCTCGGCCTCCTGGTCGCGCTCGGCGAGATCGGCAACTGGGACGTGCTGTTGCGCTTCATCCACCAGGTGCCGGGCGGCGAAACCGATCCGGTGTTCGGCCGGGACATCGGCTTCTACCTCTTCTCGCTGCCGGCCTACGTCGCGCTCAAGAACTGGCTGCTCACGACCTTGTTCCTCGGCATCCTGATCGCCGGCACGGTCTATTGGCTGCACGGCGACATCGAGCTCGATCCGGTACGGCGGGCGATCTCGCCCGCCGCGCTCGCCCACGGCTCCGCGCTGCTCGGCGGCTTTTTCGCGGTCAAGGCCGGCTCCTACTTCCTCGATCGCTATCTGCTGCTCTACGGCGACAACGGCGTCGTCGTCGGGGCGGGCTACGCCGACCTCCACATCGAGCTGCCGATCCTGTGGCTGCTCATCGGGCTGGCCGTGCTCGCCGCGTTCGCGTCGTGGGCCAATCTGCGCGTCCGATCCGCCAGGCTTCCGGTCGCGGCGTTGGTGGGCGTATTCGGCGGCTCGTTCGTGCTCTCTATCCTGGTGCCGGGTCTGGTCGAGCGTTTCTACGTCAAGCCCAACGAGCTCGAGCTGGAGAAGCCCTACATCGAGCGCAACATCGCGCTCACCCGCCGCGCCTACGATCTCCACCAGATCGACGTCCGCCCCTTCCCGATCGAGCAGAACCTGACCTTCCAGGCGCTGCAGGCCAACCGGGAGACCATCGACAACATTCGGCTGTGGGACTGGCAGCCCCTGATGGACACCTACGCCCAGCTGCAGGAGATCCGCACCTACTACAAGTTCCACGACGTCGACGTCGATCGCTATCACCTCGACGACAGCTATCAGCAGGTGACGCTGTCGGCGCGCGAGCTGAAGTCGTCGCTGCTGCCCGCCAACGCCCAGACCTGGGTCAACCGGCACCTCCTGTTCACGCACGGCAACGGCGTGGTGATGAGCCCGGTCACCCGCAAGACCGCGGAGGGACTGCCGTTCTACTATCTCCAGGATATCCCCCCGGTCGCGACCGGCGGGCCGACGGTCCGCGAGCCGCGCATCTATTTCGGCGAGGAGACCGACGACTACGTGGTCGTCAAAGGCAGCGTTCCCGAGTTCGACTATCCGAAGGGCAAGGACAACATCTACGGCAACTATGCGGGCAAGGACGGCGTCTCCGTGGGGAACTACGCCATGCGCGCGCTGTTCGCCTGGTATTTCGGCGACGTCAACCTGCTGCTGAGCCGCTATGTCACGTCCGACAGCCGCATCCTGTTTCGGCGCACCATCCAGGAGCGCGTCGCGCAGATCGCGCCGTTCCTGCGCCTCGATCACGATCCCTACGTGGTGGTGAGCGACGGCAGGCTGTTCTGGATCCAGGACGCGTACACGACGAGCGACTATTTTCCCTACGCCCAGCCGCTGCCCGGCGCCGGCCTGAACTACATCCGCAACTCGGTCAAGATCGTGGTCGACGCCTACAACGGCACGGTCGATTTCTACGTCGCCGATCCGTCCGATCCACTGGTCGCCACGTACGCCCGGATCTTCCCGCACCTCTTCAAGCCGCTCGCCGCGATGCCGGCCGATCTCCAGGCACACGTGCGCTACCCGGAGGACCTGTTCTTCATGCAGGCCCAGATCTATCGGACCTATCACATGGAGAGCCCCGAAGTTTTCTATAACCGCGAGGATCTGTGGCAGTTCCCGCGCGAGCCCTCGGGCGGCCAGAACGCCACCATGATGCCGTACTACATCATCATGCGGCTGCCCGGAGAGCCGCGCGCCGAACTCTTCCTGATGCTGCCGATGGTGCCCAGCCAGCGCGAGAACATGATCGCGTGGCTCGCCGCGCGCTGCGACGCGCCCGATTACGGCAAGGTGATCGTCTACGAGTTTCCCAAGGACCGGCTGGTCTACGGCCCGTTCCAGATCGAGGCGCGCATCAATCAGAACACCGAGATCTCCCAGCAGCTCTCGTTGTGGAACCAGCTCGGCTCACGCGTGATCCGCGGCAACCTGCTCGTCATCCCGATCGGGCATTCAGTGCTCTACGTGTCGCCGCTCTACCTGCGCGCCGAGACCGGCCAGCTGCCCGAGCTCAAGCGTGTGATCGCCGCCTACGGCGACAAGGTCGTGATGGCGGAGACGCTGGGCGGGGCGCTGGCTGCGCTGTTCGAGGAGCCGACGGGCACCGTGCCGCACGAGGCCGTCACGGTAGCGTCGCCCGCCGGCGCGGACGACCACCTGCACGCCGCGCTCGATCACTACAGTCGCGCGATCGATGCCCTGCGCGCCGGCAACTGGGCGACGTTCGGCAGCGAGCTCGACGCGCTGCACGCCGCGCTCGAGGCAGCCCAGCACGCCGGCGGCGGCCGCTAGCCGCCGGAGCGACCGGTCCTCCTGAACGCCAACCCGCAGCCTGTCCGCGCACGCCGCCGAACAGCGGACGCCGCGTGCCGGATCGTGGCAATCGTCAGCGCAAGCCGAGCGTACGAACCGCCAAGGCTGCAGCGGATGTCCGGTTCTCGACGCCGAGCTTGGCGAACATTTGCTCGAGATGCTTGTTCACCGTCCGGGGGCTCAGCCCGAGGATCGTGGCAACGTCCCGGTTCGACTTGCCTCGCATGATCCAGAGCAGAACCTCGGCCTCGCGCGCGGTCAAAGGCAGGTGCTGGCGCAGGAACTCCTCGTCGCTCGCAACGTCGTGCGAAGCGAGGCGCAACAGCAGCTCGTCGTCACCGATCCGGCCGACGAACGAGAGCTGGAGTTCGGATTGGCCGGGCCGACCCGGGATGAACACGGGCTCGGTACGCGAGTCGTTGTCACCGAGCTTCCGCAACCATCCCTGGACATTCGGCGGCAGCATGACGGGCTCGCCGGTGCCGGGGGCGAGCACGGTGGCGAGCAACTTATCGGCCTGCGGCGTACTCCACATGACCCGTCCCGATCGCGTCGCAGCGAGCAGAAAGCGTCCGGCCGCGTCGAGTGCGATCCGCGCACTCTGCGCGAGCCGCGCGTTCGCTAGATGGGCACGGATGCGCGCGATCAGCTCGTCGGGGATGATCGGCTTGGTCAGATAGTCGACACCGCCCGCTTCGAAGCCCTTCACGATGTGCTCGGTCTCGCTGAGACCGGTCATGAAGATGACCGGCACGTGCTCGAGCTTCTTTTCGCGCTTCAGGCGGCGACACGTCTCGAAACCGTCCATGCCCGGCATGACCGCGTCCAGCAGGATAACGTCGGGCGTGACCTTGTCGACCAAAGTGAGGGCGACCGCGCCCTCCATCGCGACGAGGACGGT
>DATJNS010000048.1:0-9521 GCA_035507915.1 Candidatus Sulfotelmatobacter sp. | reverse complement strand
GCCGTCGGCGCGGGCCTCGCCGGTGATCTCGAGCGGCTTGCCGTTGGTCGTCGTCAGGCCGCGGAACGACGCCAGCCGGCCGGCGCGCCAGACCTCGACGCGGCGCGCGTCCTCGCGATGGACCACGACGCCGAGCACGCGAACCGCCACGTGCACGGTGGTTTCGATCCGCCACTGGTCGCCGTCGTGCTCGACGCGGTCGGTGTAGGTACCGATGTCCCCGAACGTCGGGTGATGCACCGTGTAGCTGTACGATTCGGCGGCATTCGCGACGCCGACCGTGGCGACGGCCAGCCCGAGAACGGCAATCATGCAACGCCAGGCACGCATCCCCGCGACCCCACCGAAATGTTCTGATTGTCGTTGCGCTGCCAACGCTCGCGCCGTCGGTTCCGTTCCGAGCGCGCGCGCCCCCGCGCCGTTTAAGCCCCGGGGCGCCCGCGGGCGCGCGCGCGCCAGGCCCGATAGGCGGCGCCGTCGTCGAGATCGGCCAGGCGATCGACCAGCGCCACGCGGTGAGCGGCCGGCAGGCTGGCGCGGCTGTCGGCGAGCGCGTGCGGGCTCGACCAGCGCACGCCGGCGAACGCGCCCGACGGCCAGGCGCCGCGGCGCCAGCCGATCAGCCAATAGCCGCCGTCGACCGCCGGTCCGAAGACGAAGCGGGCACGCCCCAACGCGGCGAACGCTCGCACGATCGCGGGCTGCGAGACGTCGGGGATGTCGGAGCCGATCAGCACGGCGCGCGGCCCGGCCAGCGTTTGCAGCGCGCGCGCCATGCGGGCGCCGAGGTCGCCGTGGCCTTGGCCGACGCGCCGCAGACGGCGCGGCCAGCCGCGCCACGCGGCCCGGTCGGGCGTGACCGCCAGCACGGTGCGCCAGCGCCGCGTGCCGGCGAGCCGGACGATCGCGCGCCGCGTCAGCGCCTCGTAGACGCGGCGCGCGGCGGTGGCGCCGATCTCGGCGCCGAGCCGCCGCTTGACCCGGCCCAACGCCGGCTGCCGCACGAAGATGATCAGCGTGTCGCGCGCCATCGACGCTTTGCCCCCGCGCGAGTCAGCGGTAGAGCCAGACCAGGACGCGCGGTGGCAGTCCCAGGAAATAGAGGCTCAGACACACGAGATTGCGCGCGCTGCGCCGACGATAGCCGGCGCGCCGGTAGCGCGTCGCCGCGGTGACCGCCGCATGATCGAACGCGGCCAGGCGCGCGCGGCCCAGGCGGCGCACCAGATCGACGTCCTCCATGAGGGGCAGCGGCCGAAACCCGCCGACCGCGTCGTAGCAGCGCCGCGAGATCAGGAGGCCCTGGTCGCCGTAGGGCAGGCCGAGCACCCGGCAGCGCCAGGCGACGCGGCGCTCGAGCCGGCGCGCCGCCGGATCGGCGTCGTCGAGCGCGAAGCGGAAATAGCCGACGCGGTCCGGGTCGCCCGCCAGCGCAGCGTCGACCGGTCGGCGCCAGCCGGGATCGAGCACCGTGTCGGCATGCAGGAACAGGAGCCATGCGCCGCGCGCCGCCCGCGCGCCGGCGACGAGCTGGCCGCCCCGGCCGCGCGGCGCCGTGATGACCTCGGCGCCCAGCGCGCGCGCGCAGGCAACCGTCCCGTCGGTCGAGCCGCCGTCGACCACGATGCGCTGGGCGTCCGGCATCTCGCCGAGGCACGCCAGGGTCGCGGGCAGGGTCGCCGCGGCGTTCAAGGTCGGGATCACGATCGAGAGCATGTCAGGACGCGGCGGGGGTCGCGAGCGCTGGCCCGGCGAGCGCGCGCACGCGCGCGGCGACGCGCTCGAGGCCGCGATCGACGATGCCGAGCGTGCGCAGGTGCCCGAGCGTGTTCTCGAGATAGGCGACGTTGCTGCCGCGCTGCCCGACGCCGTGCGCGACGATCGCGGCGATCGCGTCGACGTCGAGGCCGCCGGCATATTGCGGCTGCCGGCGATCGACCACGAACGCCTGCGCCCGCACGACGCCGGCCGGATGGCGCACGGTCAGAAGCTTGGGCAGATAGGCGTAATCGTCGAGCTCGCGCTCCCAGAGATAGGCCTTGGTGGCCGCCACCGCGTGATCGGGCACCCGGAACACCACGCCGCGGCAGCTGCCGCCGCGATCCAGCCCGAGCACAAGGCCGGGGCGCTCGCGGGTGCCGCGATAGCGGTAGGAGTACAGGCAGAACTGCCGGTGATAGCCGACCAGCACCGCCCGATGGACGGCATCGTGGACGAAGCCCGGATCCCACATCAGCGAGCCGTAGCCGAACACCCAGTAGCCGGTCGGATCGGCCGGCGGGGTCATGTCCGGCGTCATCGGCTCGCCAGGGCGACGCCGACCGCCGCCAACGCCATGCCGACGAGCGCCAGCGGACCCAGCGTCTCGCCGAACATCGGCCAGGCGATCAGCGCGGTCACCGGCGGCACCAGGTACATCACGCTGGCGACGCGCGCCGCCTCGCCGCGTCGGATCAGCACGTAGTAGAGCATGATCGCGCCGAACGAGATCGCGAACGTGACGTACGCGAAGACGACGATGAAGGTGGTCGTCCAGCGGATCTGCATGGTTTCGGTGCCGCTGGCGAGGACGAGCAGCACCAGCGCCGACGCGGCGTATTGCACGGCCGCGCCGGTGCGCAGATCCATGCCGGCGCCGAAGCGCTTCTGATGCATCGTGCCGAGCGTGATCGCGACCAACGCGACGATCACCGACGCGAGGCTCCAGTCGTCACCCCCGACGCCGATCTTCTGCTCGAGCACCAGGCTCGTGCCGACGATGCCGAGGCCGAGGCCGAGCCATTGGCGCGCCGCGACGCGCTCGCCGAGCAGGAGCCCGGACAACGCCGCCGTGAGCAGCGGCTGCAGGCTGACGATCAGCGATGCCACGCCGGCCGACAGGCCTCGGCTGATCGCCACATACACGCCGGCCAGATAGACCGCGTGGATCAAGAGACCGGCGATCACCGCGTGGACGATCGCGCGCGCCCCGCGCGGCCACGGCGCCGAGGCGATCACCGCCAACCCGGCCATGAACGCGGCCGCCAGCGCGAAGCGCAGACCGAGGAAGGTCAGCGGCTCGACGTAGGCGAGGCCGAGCTTGGCGCCGACGAAGGCGCTGCTCCACAGCAGCACGAACAGGCCGGGGACGACGATGCCGAGATCGGTGCTGGCGCTGTGGACGGCGGACTTGGTCATGGCCGGGTCATGGCGTGGGGGCGCAAGTGTAGCGGCGGCCGCCCCCGGTTCAAGCGCGCGCGCCGGCGGCGCGCGGGCGCCTTCGACTCCGTTCGGATGCTCGTATAAGCTGCGGCGTCTCCTCCTCCGCGCTGGGCCGCGCGCCACCGTCGCCGCCCCTTCGATAGCCGCGATCCTTGCCGTCATGCGCCGCCTGCTGACCATCCTCGTGCCGCTCGTCGCGATCGTGCTCGGCCTGTGGGCCGGCGGCTGGTACGTCGCGACGCGGCAGCTGATCGCCGCGCTCGACCGCTGGGCCGACGAGCGCCGCGCCGAGGGCTGGCACGTCGCCTACGGGCCACCGTCGCCCGCGGGGTTTCCGACCAAGGTGGCGGTCGAGATTCCCGAGCCCGATCTCGCGGTGCCGGCGAGCGGCGCGGGCGCGATCGCCTGGAACTGGCGGGCGCCGAGCGTTCGCGTCGAGATCGTGCCGTGGCAGCTCGATCGCGTGGTTCTGCGCAATCGCGGCGAGAACCGGGTGAGCGCGCGCCGCGGCGACGAAGCGATCGCCGGCACGCTCGGCAGCGACGACGCCACGGTGCGACTGGAGGGTGGGCGCGTCGACCATGACGGTCACTACGTGGTCAAGCTCACGCAGCCCAAGCTGGAGCTCGACCAGCCGATCGCCGTCGCCGCACAGGCGGGCGCACTCGAGGTCGATCTGCGACTGTCGCCGGCACCGCCGGGGGATCATTTGGCGGTCGCCGCCGCGCTCGGAGTCGACGTCACCGATCTGGCGGCTCCGCAGCTCGACCAGGTCGGCGCGACGCCGATCACCGCCAGCTTGCGCGCGGAGCTGATGGGCGCGATCCCCGCGGGGCCGCCGGATCGCACGGTCGCGGCGTGGCGCGACGACGGCGGTACGATAGAAGTCCGCCAGATGCTCGTCAAAACGAGCGGAATCACCATGACGGCCAACGGCACCCTGGCGCTCGACAGCGAGATGCGCCCGATCGGCGCCGCCAACGCCGCGATCCGCGGCTATGCCGAAGCGATCGATCGGCTCAGCGCGGCCGGGGTCGTCAAGCCGCGCGACGCCCAGCTGGCAAAGGTGATCTTGTCCGCGATGGCCCAGCCGGACGACGACGGCACGCGCGTCCTCAACGTACCGATCTCCGGGCAGAACGGCTGGCTGTATGTCGGCCCGGTGCGGCTGGTGCGCCTCGAGCCCCTCAAGCTGCGCTGATCGGGCGCTCAGGCCTGCTTGGCCGCGATGATGCCGCGCCGGATCGCGCGGGTGCGCGCGAAATGCGCCTCGAGCGTGGCGCCGTCGCCGACCCGGATGGCGCGCTGCAGGATCGCGACGTCCTCGTAGAGCCGGCCCAGGACCTCGAGCACGGCGTCGCGGTTGTTGAGGAAGATGTCGCGCCACATCACCGGATCGGACGCCGCGATGCGGGTGAAATCGCGGAAGCCGCCCGCCGAGTATTTGATCACCTCGCCCTGGAGATGCTCCTCGAGGTCGGTCGCGGTGCCGACGATCGTGTAGGCGATCAGGTGCGGCAGATGCGAGGTGATCGCCAACACGAGATCGTGATGATCGGCCGACATGGTTTCGACCAGGCTGCCGGCGCGACGCCACAGCCAGGCGACGCGCGCGGCCGCGGCGGGGTCGCCGTCCGGCAGCGGCGTCAGGATGCACCAGCGGCCGTCGAACATCTCGGCGAAGCCGGCCTCGGGCCCGGAATGCTCGGTGCCGGCGACTGGGTGGCCCGGCACGAAGGCGATGCCGGGACGCAGATGCGGGACGACGTCGCGGATCGCCGCCTGCTTGACCGAGCCGACGTCGGTCACGATCGCGCCGTCGGGCAGCACCGGCCCGATCGCGCGCGCGATGCCGGCGTAGCCGCTGATCGGCGTGCAGATCACCACGAGGTCGGCGCCGACGGCGGCGCGCGCCGGGTCGGCCTCGACCGCGTCGACGATGCCGAGCGCGAGCGCCTTGGCGCGCACGTCGGGATCGGCGTCGACGCCGACGATCTCGGTCGCCAAGCGCTCGCGCCGGACCACGCGCGCGAGCGACGAGCCGATCAGGCCGATGCCGGCCACGACGAGGCGACGGAACGGCATGTCCGCGGTCATCGCGGGATCACCCCTGCTTGACGAACGCCGCGAGCGTGTCGACGACCGCGCGGCACTCGTCCTCGGTGCCCACCGAGATTCGCAGGCACTGCGGCAGGCCGTAGGCGGCCATCTTGCGCGTGATGATGCCGTGACGCAGCAGGTGCGCGTTGGCGGCCTCGGCGTCCTTGAAATGGACCAGCAGGAAATTGGCGACGCTCGGCGTCACGGTCAGGCCGATGCGGGTCAGCGCGTCGGCGAGCCACGGACGCCAGACGTCGTTGTGCGTGCGCGCGGCATCGACCGCCGCCTGGTCGCGCAGCGCCGCGACGCCGGCGGCGAGCGCCGGCGCGTTGACGTTGAACGGCCCGCGGATGCGGTTCAGCACGTCGGCGATCGCCGGCGGGCAGTACGCCCAGCCGAGGCGCAGCGCGGCCAGCGCGTAGATCTTGGAGAACGTCCGCATCATCACGACGTTGTCGTGCGCGGCGACGAGATCCTCGCCCGCGGAGTAGTCGTTGCGCACGACGAACTCCGAGTAGGCGGCGTCGATCACCAGCAGCACCGACGACGGCAGGCCGGCGTGCAGGCGCTTCATCTCGTCGCGCGACAGGTAGGTCCCGGTCGGGTTGTTGGGGTTGGCCAGGAACACGACGCGGGTGCGCGGCGTCACGGCCGCCAGCAGCGCATCGACGTCGGCGGTGAGGTTGCGCTCGGGCGCGGCGATCGGATTGGCGCCGACCGACTTGGCGGCGATCGGATACATGAGAAAGCCGTGCCGGCTGTACACCACGTCGTCGCCCGGCCCGACGTAGCCGCGCATCAGGAGGGCGATCAGCTCGTCGGAGCCGGCGCCGCACACGATGCGCTCGGGATCGAGCCCATAGCGCTCGCCGAGCGCCGCGCGCAGCTCGGCCGACGCGCCGTCGGGATAGCGATGCAGCTCGCCGGCGAGCGCCTGGTAGGCGGCCATCGCGCGCGGGCTGGGGCCGAGCGCGCTCTCGTTCGACGCCAGCTTGATGACCCGGGTGGCGCCGGCGATCTTGCTCTCGCCGCCGACATAGGCGGCGATGTCGAGGATGCCGGGCCGCGGCGTCGGCGCGGCGGCGGTCGAAGGGCGCGGTGAGGTCGATGCGTTCGCCATGGTCGTGCCTCAGGTCCTGGTCGCCGGCCGAACCGCCGGCTTGGTCTTGGCGACGAGCGGCACGGCATAGGTGCCGAACCAGACCGCCCGGCGGATCGCGTCCGGCGCCGCGTCGCGGATCGCCGCCAGCTTGGCGTCGTCGGACCCGACGAAGCCGGCGACCTCGACCAGGTGCAGGTTGGGCGGCTGGTCCGCCTGTTCGCGATAGGTGGTGACGAAGCCGACATCGTAGCCCGCTGCCGACAGGCGCGACAGCAGGCGCGTGCGGCTGATCTCGTCGCTCGTCTCGATGCCGAGGAAGGAGCGGTCGTCGCCGGTCGGCTCGACGGTCGCGCGGGCGACCGCGAGCCCGGTTTCGCCATCGCCGCCGTCGCGCTGCAGCCGCGCCACGATGCGCGGCGCGTTGGCGTCGTCGCTCAACAGGTGCGGCCACCACGGGTCGGCGTCCTCCTCGCGCGGCCACGGCAGCACGCCGACGACGGTCGGATCGTCGGTCACCGCGCGCATCACCGCGCCGGAGCCTTGCGCGCCGGTTCCCTGATAGGCGGTCATCGGCACGATGGTGCCGAAATGGTCGCGCGCCATGTCCCAGAAGCCGGGTTGGCCCGGCGGCATGCACACGGCGACCGAAAAGCGCCCTTCGAGGGAGAGCATCGCGGACATGATCTCGCGCCAGATGCGCACGACCGCCGCAGCGGGAAAATCGCCGCGATGGCGCCCGACCAGGCGGCGCAGGATCTGGATCTCGCGTTGCGGGCGCCACATGCCGGTGCGCGGCGCCTTGGCCGACGCCACGTCGCCGGCGAGCGTCGCGCGCTCGATCAAGAGGTCGTGGATCTGGTCGTCGATGCGGTCGATCCGTCGGCGCAACTCGTCAAGGGCGACCTTGGGCGGCATGATCCCCGTGCTGCGTAGTCCCGGGCTGCTGGCGGGCTGTGACAAGGGCGGCGCAGCCGGGTGCAGAGGCCCGGTGGCGCGGCGCGATAGGAATAGCCACAGCTCGCGCCTGAAAGTAAAGTAAACATTGACAGCAACCTCGTCCAAGCCCGAGGTTGCGGCCTCTGGTTCCAAAACGCACCCTGGGAGTGGTAACCGCCCAAGATGAATGCTCCGCTCGGCTCGGCCGCGCTCGGCCGCGTCTCGACCAACCCTTCCCTCCCCGAACAGCTTCCCGGACATCACCTGGACTTCCCGCACGACCAGCCGCTGCGGTTGGACTGCGGGGTGGACCTGGCGCCGTTCCGGCTGGCCTATCAGACCTACGGCACGCTCAACGCCGAGCGCTCGAACGCGATCCTGGTGCTCCATGCGTTGACCGGCGACCAGTACGTCGCCGAGCCGCATCCGATCACCGGCAAGCCGGGCTGGTGGGACCTCATGATCGGACCAGGCAAGCCGCTCGATCTCGAGCGCTACTTCCTGATCTGCGTCAACGTGCTGGGCGGCTGCATGGGCACCACCGGGCCGCGCGACGTCGATCCGGCGACCGGCAAGCCCTACGGGCTCAGCTTTCCGGTGATCACGATCGCCGACATGGTGCGCGCCCAGGTCCGCGTGATCGACCATCTGGGCATCGATCAGCTGTTCTGCGTGATCGGCGGCTCGATGGGCGGCATGCAGGTGCTGCAATGGGTCGCCGCCTACCCCGAGCGCGTGTTCGCCGCGGTGCCGATCGCCACCGCGGCGCGCCATTCGGCGCAGAACATCGCGTTCCACGAGGTCGGCCGCCAGGCCATCATGGCCGACCCCGACTGGTGCAACGGCGATTATCTGAACGCCGGCAAGCATCCGCATCGCGGGCTCGCGGTCGCGCGCATGGCCGCGCACATCACCTACCTGTCCGAGATGTCGCTGCACCGAAAGTTCGGCCGCAACCTGCAGAATCGCCCGTCGCTGTCGTTCGGGTTCGACGCCGACTTCCAGGTCGAGAGCTACCTGCGCCACCAAGGCTCGACCTTCGTCGAGCGCTTCGACGCCAACTCCTACCTCTACATCACGCGCGCGATGGACTATTTCGACCTCGCCGCCGAGCACGGCGGGGTGCTGGCCGACGCCTTCCGCGGCACGGCGACGCGGTTCTGCGTGGTGTCGTTCACTTCCGATTGGCTGTTTCCGACGTCGGAGAGCCGCGCCCTGGTGCACGCGCTCAATGCGGTCGCCGCCAACGTCAGCTTCGTCGAGATCCCGACCGACCGCGGGCATGACGCGTTCCTGCTCGAGGAGCCCGAGCTCTGGGCCGTGCTCGGCGGCTTCCTCAACGGCTGCGCCGAGCATCGCGGGCTGAGGCGGCGATGACGGCGGCCGATCTGGCGGCGTCACGGCGCGACGCCGGCGCGCGCGACGATGCCCGCGACGGGGCGCGGCGCGACTCGATCCGCATCGACCTCCAGCTGATCGCCGACATGGTCGCGCCGGGCTCGCGCGTGCTCGACGTCGGTTGCGGCGACGGCATGCTGCTCGACTACCTCGTGCATTTCAAAGGCGTCGACGGCCGCGGCATCGAGTTGTCCCAGGATGGTGTGAACGCCTGCGTGACCCAGGGCCTTTCGGTGATCCAGGGCGACGCCGACACGGACCTGCGCGACTATCCGTCGGACGCATTCGATTACGTCGTGCTGAGCCAGACCCTGCAGGCGACCGTCAATCCGCGCGGCGTGCTGCACGAGCTCGTGCGCATCGGTCGGCATGCCATCGTGTCGTTCCCGAATTTCGGTTACTGGCGCGTGCGCGCGCAGCTGCTGCTCTCGGGGCGCATGCCGCGCACCCACGCGCTGCTGCACGACTGGTACGACACACCCAACATCCATCTGTGCACGATCACGGATTTCGTCGATCTGGCGGCGCACATGCAGATCGCGATCGAGCGCGCGCTGACGCTCGACCGCACCGGCACCCACGTGCGCGAGCGCAAAGGCGTGCTCGCCAACCTGTTCGGCGAGCAGGCCGTGTTCCTGTTGAGCGGACGTGTGCCGCGACGCTGACGCGACACGCCGCGACAATTGATTCAAATTGAGTACTTAAGACTGCGGCAAGGTCCGCGGGTGTAATTCGGCGCGTCGACCGTTTCCCCGTCCGCCAGAGGAGCTCCGCGATGTCCCGT
>DATJNS010000047.1:0-21984 GCA_035507915.1 Candidatus Sulfotelmatobacter sp. | reverse complement strand
GGCCTTCGTGTAGCCCTGCACGAAGAGCAGGGCGGTCAGATCCGCGTGTTCGATGCGGACGTCCGCGGCAGCGGCGACCACGGGTTTGGCGTGGTAGGCGACGCCGAGCCCGGCCGCGTCGATCATCGCCAGGTCGTTGGCGCCGTCGCCGACCGCCAGGCAGTCGGTGGGCTCGATGCGGTGCGCCGCCGCCAGGCGCTCGAGCGCCGTGCGCTTGCCGTCGCGGTTGACCACCGGCTCGACGACGCGCCCGGTCAGCCGCGCATCGTGGATCTCCAGATCGTTCGCTTCGTCCCAGTCGAAGCCGACGGCGGTGCGTATCCGGCCGGTGAAGAACCGGAATCCCCCCGACACCAGCGCCGTGAAGGCGCCGGCATGCCGCATGGTGCGCACCAGGGTCGCGGCGCCCGGCGTGACGCGCACGCGCGCCGCGGTCCGCTCGAGCGCGTCGAGCCCGAGCCCTTGGATCATGGCGACGCGCTCGCGCAGCGCGCTGGTGAAGTCGATCTCGCCGCGCATCGAGCGCGCGGTGATCTGCGCGACCCGCTCGCCGACGCCGGCCTCGGCGGCGAGCTCGTCGAGAGTCTCGTTCTCGATGATGGTCGAGTCCATGTCGGCGATCAGCAGGCGCTTCCGACGGTTGCCGGCAGGCACGACCGCGACGTCGACGGGCCAGCCCTCGAGCGCACGCTCGACCGCGCTGCGCATGCGGGTCGGCTCGCCGTCGAACGGCAGCTCGGCGGCTTCGTCGGGCGCGAGCCAGCGCATCGCATCGGTGCGCGCACCCGCCGCGCGCATGGCGTCGATCGCCGTCGCGGCCATGCTATCGTCGAGCGGCTGCCGGTGCGGCGCAGCGATCAAGACCAGGACATTCTGCATGGCGGCCATATTGGTAACGGTGCGCCGGCTTGGCAATCGCGGCACGGCGGCGTGACGGGTCGAGCTTGAGCGCGTCCACGGCACGCTCGGTCCTGGTGATCGCCGGCCCCACCGCCGGCGGCAAGTCGGGGCTGGCGACAAGAATCGCCGAGCGGTTCGACGGCACGGTGATCAACGCCGACGCCCTGCAGGTTTATCGCGAGCTCGAGATCCTGACGGCGCGGCCGACCGAAGCGGAGCTGGCGCGCGCGCCGCATCGCCTCTACGGCGTTCTGGCGGCAACCGATCCGTGCTCGGCCGCGCGCTGGCGCGCGCTGGCGCTGGATGCGATCGCGGCGGCGCCCGGGCTCGCGATCGTGGTCGGTGGCACCGGGCTCTATCTGCGCGCGCTCATGCGCGGCCTCGCGCCGCTGCCCGCGGTGCCGGCGGCGGTGCGCGCCGCGGCGGTCGCGCGCCGGAGCACGCTCGGCCCCGAAGCCTTTCACCGCGAGGTCGCCGTGCGCGATCCCGCGATGGCGGCGCGGCTGCCGGTCGGCGACCGGCAGCGCCTGGTGCGCGCGTGGGAGATCTTCGAGGCGACCGGCAAGCCCTGGAGCGATTGGCTGGCGGCGCCCGACGAGCCGCCGCCGTCCGGCCTGCGCTTCGCCGTCATGGTGGTGGCGCCGCCGCGTGCCGAGCTCTATCGCGCGATCGACCGCCGCCTGGTCGCGATGGTGGAGCATGGCGCGCTCGACGAGGTGCGCGCGCTCGCCGCCCTCGATCCCGCGCTGCCGGTCCACAAGGCGCTGGGCGCGCGCGAGCTCGCCCGCCACCTGAGCGGCGAGCTGGCGCTCGCCGACGCCTTGGCCGCCGCCCAGCAGGCGACGCGCCGCTACGCCAAGCGGCAGATCACCTGGCTGCGACACCAGCTCCCGGACGCCACGTGGTTCGATGCGCAATATTCTGACCAGTTGAGCCCGGAAATCTTTTCATTTATTCGCAAAATGGGTTGACCGACCCGATTCGACCCATTAAGTTCCGCGCCCTGCGGCTCAAGACGGGCCCAAAACCTGTTGTCGCGGGCGAGTTTTCGGGGGTCGAGATGGCAGAGGCGGCAACGGCAGCCGAGACGATGACCGGCGCGGAGATGGTTCTGCGGGCGCTCAAGGATCAGGGCGTCGACGTGATCTTCGGGTATCCGGGCGGCGCGGTGCTGCCGATCTACGACGCGCTGTTCAAGCAGAACGCCGTGCGCCACATTCTGGTGCGCCACGAGCAGGCTGCGGTCCACGCCGCCGAGGGCTACGCGCGCTCGACCGGCAAGGTCGGCTGCGTCCTGGTGACCTCGGGTCCGGGCGCCACCAACGCGGTGACCGGCTTGACCGACGCTTTGATGGATTCCGTCCCGGTGGTGTGCCTGACCGGCCAGGTGCCGACCCATCTGATCGGCAACGACGCCTTCCAGGAGGCCGACACCACCGGCATCACCCGGCCGTGCACCAAGCACAACTATCTGGTCAAGAACATCGACGATCTCGCGCGTACGCTGCACGAGGCGTTCTACGTCGCGTCCAACGGCCGCCCGGGCCCGGTCGTGGTCGACCTGCCGAAAGACGTCCAGTTCGCCAGCGGGCGTTACGTGCCGCCGGCGACGATCCAGCACAAGACCTATCGGCCCCAGGTCGAGGGCGACGCCGCGCGCATCGACCAGGCGCTCGAACTGCTGGTGCGCGCCAAGCGGCCGATCATTTACGGCGGCGGCGGCATCGTCAACTCGGGTCCGGAAGCGGCGCGCCTCCTGCGCGAGCTGGTGCAGCTCTCGAACTTCCCCTGCACGCTGACCCTGATGGGGCTGGGCGCGCTGCCGGCGGCCGATCCGCAGTTCCTCGGCATGCTCGGCATGCACGGCACCTACGAAGCCAACCTCGCGATGCATCATTGCGACGTGATGTTGGCGATCGGCGCGCGCTTCGACGATCGCGTGACCGGCAAGCTGGCGGAGTTCTCGCCGAACGCGAAGAAGATCCACATCGACATCGACCCGTCGTCGATCAACAAGAACGTGCGCGTCGACGTGCCGATCGTCGGCGACGTCGGGCGGGTGCTCTCCGTGCTGCTCGCGCGCTGGCGCCAGCGCAAGCCGAAGCTCGACAAGGACGCCTTGAAGCAGTGGTGGGGCCAGATCGACCAATGGCGCCGGCGCGACTGCCTGCGCTACGAGCGCACCGACAAGGTGATCAAGCCGCAATACGCGATCCAGCGGCTCTACGAGCTCACGCGCGAGCGCGACGTGCGCGTCACCACCGAGGTCGGCCAACACCAGATGTGGGCGGCGCAGTTCTACAAGTTCCAGGAGCCGCGCCGCTGGATGACGTCGGGCGGCCTCGGCACGATGGGCTACGGCCTGCCGGCGGCGATGGGCGTGCAGGTCGCCCACCCAGATGCGCTGGTCATCGACATCGCCGGTGAAGCCTCGATCCTGATGAACATCCAGGAGATGTCGACGCTGGTGCAGTACCGGCTGCCGGTGAAGGCCTTCATCCTCAACAACCCGTACATGGGGATGGTCCGGCAGTGGCAGGAGCTGCTGCACGGCGGGCGCTACTCGGAGAGCTACTCCGAGGCGCTGCCCGATTTCGTCAAGCTGGCCGAGGCGTTCGGCGCGGTCGGCCTGCGCGCCACCAAGGTGCGCGAGGTCGACGACGTGATCCGCGAGATGATCGCGGTCAAGCGTCCCGTGATCGTCGACGTCGCGGTCGATCCCAAGGAGAACTGCTTCCCGATGATCCCGTCGGGCGCGGGCCATCACGAGATGCTGCTCGGACCCGAGGATCGCGCCGATCCTGGTGCCACCGAGGAAGGCATGGTGCTCGTCTGAGCCGATCAGCCGCCCGTGCCGAGCGCGCGCCTCGGCGCGCGGCAAGTCCGAGGCGCGCGGTGCGGAGCGATCGAGGAGTCGAGGTCGTGGAGGCGGTGAAGCGACACACCATCGCGGTGCTGGTGGACAACGAGCCGGGCGTGCTCGCGCGCGTGATCGGCCTGTTCTCGGGGCGGGGCTACAACATCGAGAGCCTGACCGTGGCCGAGGTGGACGCGTCGCGGAAGCTCAGCCGCATCACCGTGGTGACCTCGGGCACGCCCATGATCATCGAGCAGATCAAGGCCCAGCTCGCGCGTCTGGTGCCGGTGCACGCGGTGCGCGATCTGACCGTCGAGGGTCCCCATGTCGAGCGCGAGCTCGCCTTGATCAAGGTCTCCGGCACCGGCGACCGGCGCGTCGAGAGCCTGCGCATCGCCGACATCTTCCGCGCCCGGGTGATCGACTCGACGATCGAGAGCTTCGTGTTCGAGATGACCGGCTCGCCCGAGAAGCTGAACGCCTTCATCAACCTGATGGTGCCGCTGGGGCTGGTCGATGTCAGCCGCACCGGCGTCGTTGCCATCTCCCGCGGCGCGGCCGCATTCTGAGACCAACCGAACCCAAAGGAACCCGCCATGCGCGTCTATTACGATCGTGATGCCGACGTCAGCCTCGTCAAAGGCAAGAAGATCGCCATCGTCGGCTACGGCAGCCAGGGCCACGCCCACGCCCAGAATCTCCGCGACAGCGGCGTCAAGGACGTGATCGTGGCGCTGCGTCCCGGCTCGGCCAGTGCAACCAAGGCCGAGGCCGCTGGCTTCAAGGTGCTGGCGCCGGCCGACGCCGCCAAGCAGGCCGACATCGTCATGGTGCTGGCGCCCGACGAGCATCATGCCGCGCTCTATCAGAACGAGCTCAAGGCCAACATGAAGCGCGACGCCGCGCTCGCGGTCGCGCACGGCTTCTCGGTGCATTTCGGGCTGGTCGAGGCGCGCCCCGATCTCGACGTCTTCATGATCGCGCCGAAGGGGCCGGGCCACACCGTGCGCTCGGAGTACGTGCGCGGCGGCGGCGTGCCGTGCCTGGTCGCGGTCGCCCAGAACGCCACCGGCAACGCCCAGGAGATCGCGCTGAGCTACGCCTCGGCGATCGGCGGCGGCCGCGCGGGCGTGATCGAGACGACCTTCAAGGAGGAATGCGAGACCGACCTGTTCGGCGAGCAGACCGTGCTGTGCGGCGGGCTCACCGCGCTGATCCAGGCCGGCTACGAGACCCTGGTCGAGGCCGGTTATGCGCCCGAGATGGCCTATTTCGAGTGCCTGCACGAGGTCAAGCTGATCGTCGACCTGATCTACGAGGGCGGCATCGCCAACATGCGCTATTCGGTGTCGAACACCGCGGAGTACGGCGACTACTCGCGCGGCTCGCGCATCATCAACGACGGCGTCAAGGCCGAGATGAAGCGCGTGCTCGACGAGATCCAGACCGGCAAGTTCGCCAAGGAGTGGGTGCTCGAGAACGCCGCCGGGCAAGCGAGCTTCAAGGCCATGCGCAAGCGGTCGGCCGAGCACCCGATCGAGGCGGTCGGCGAGAAGCTGCGCGCCATGATGCCGTGGCTCAAGCAGAACCGGCTGGTCGACAAGACCAAGAACTAGACGATTGGGGTGACTGCCCCAATCGCCGGCCGCTGGATCGCTTCGTCGCTGCGCTTCTCGCAACGACGGTGAGCGGTCGCCGTCGTCCTACCGCGCGAACAGCACCGGGATCTGCGCGTTGCTGAGGATGTGGCGGGTGGCGCCGCCGAACACCAGCTGGCGCAATCGGCTCTGCGTGTAGGCGCCCTTGAACAGCAGATCGCCCTCGAGCTTGGTGGTCTCGCGCAGGAACGTCTCGCCGGTCGTCTGACCCTCGAGCTGGACGTGGCGCACGCTCGCCGTGATGCCGTGGCAGGCGAGATACTGCGCGACCTCGGCGCCGGTCGGACCCGGCGTCATGCCGCCTTCGATCGTGACGATGACGACCTTGCCCGCCTTGGTCAGCAGCGGCAAACCGAGCGCCAGCACCGACGCGGTCTCGGTCGAGCCGTTCCATGCGACCACGGTCGTCCCGCCGTGCGGCACCGCCTTCGCGTTGGGCACGACCAGGATGGGGCGCCCGCTTTCGAACAGCGCGGCCTCCAGCAGGATCTCGGTCTCGGCCGAGATCTTGGGATCGGGCTTGCGCAGGACGATCAGGTCGAACACGCGCCCGTAGCTGCCGATGAACATCGCCGCCGAGCCCTCGGCCTCGATCCATTCGGCCGACACGCCGTCCGACCCGCCGACGTCGCCCGGCTTGATGTCGAGGCGCGACGCGGCCTCCTGGAAGGCGGCGCGCAGGCGGGCCGCCTTGGCGGAGCTTTCACGGTGCAGCCGGTCGAGATAGTCCTGGGACAGCGCCATGCCGAAATCGCCGCTCGGGATGAACTCCCCGGCGGGCGGCCGTACGTAGATGCCGACGACGCGCGAGCCGAACAGGCGCGCCACGCCGAAGGCCGAGCCGAGGACGACGTCCCCATCGTCGTCCCCCCACAGCACCGCAAGTATGCGTTTCATCTGAGCCTCCTTGACGTTTTTTGGTCAGCATACACGGTTGAGGAACGATTGGCGAAAGCCGGCGGACCGCGCGAGGATGCCCGCGGGCGTCCGGTCCGCCCCGATTTGCGGTTGCTGCCACGGCCGCTCCCATGCCTATTAGGGGCATTCTCGCGCGCGTCCGGAGCGATGAGCGACCTCAATTATGCGGCGAGCGGCGTCGACTACGACCTGCTCGATCTGTTCAAGCGTGAATGCCAGCGGGCGGCCGCCATGACCGGCGGCGCGCTGGCGCGGCACGGTCTTGCCGAGCCCGCCGCGGTGCGCGGCGAAAGCGCTTATCTGATCGAGCTCCCCGACTGCTATCTCGCCCACGTCGAGGAGGGGCTCGGGACCAAGAACCTGGTCGCCGACGCGATGCTGGCGCTGACCGGCCGGAGCCACTACCACGCCATCGGCGTCGACATCGTGGCGACGATCGTCAACGACGTCGTGACGTCAGGGGCGCTGCCGGTCTCAGTCGCGATGCACGCCGCGGTGGGTGACGCCGAGTGGTTCGCGCACGCGGAGCGGCGTCGCGACCTCGCCGCCGGGTTCGCCGCCGGCTGCATCCAGGCCGGCGCCGCCTGGGGCGGCGGCGAGACGCCGGCGCTGCGGGGGATCGTCGAGCCGGGCACGGCCGTGCTGGCTGGCTCGGCGCTCGGCCGGATCGCGCCGAAGTCGCTGCGCATCGTGGGCGACGTCGCGGACGGCGACGCCATCATTCTGCTGGCCGGCTCGGGCGTGCATGCCAACGGCGTCACCCTGTGCCGGCGTCTGGCCGAACGGCTGCCCGAGGGTTATCTGACCCCGATCGGCGACGGCCGCAGCTACGGCGAGGCGCTGCTCGCCCCGACGGTGATCTATGCGCCGTTCGTTGCCGCGTGCCAACGGGCCGGCGTGCGGCTGCACTATGCCGTCAACATCACCGGCCACGGTTGGCGCAAGCTGATGCGGCTGGACGCGCCCCTGGTCTATCGGATCGACGTCGTCGGCGATCCCGGGCCGCTGTTCCGTTTCATGCAAGGTGCCGGTCCGATCGACGACCGCGAGGCCTACGCCACCTTCAACATGGGCGCCGGATTCGCCGTGATGGTCGCCGCCGCCGACGCCGACCAGGTCATCGCGCTCGCCGGCTCGGTCGGGATCGGCGCATGGCACGCCGGCCGGGTCGTGCACCAGGGCGGCCGCAAGGCGGTCGACATCGTGCCGCTCGGTCTCGCCTACGAGGCCGCCAGCCTGGGGGTCCGTTGAGCCGTCCGGAGGAGGCTCGCGCCGCCGTGACGCCGGCGTGGGCCAGGCGGGACAAATCGCTGACGGCGCGGCCAAAAAACCGGCGCCAGGCAAGCTCTGCTTAACGCCTGCGGCGTAGGGTTCGCGTGGTGCCGCACGGGCGTGGACATCGCTGGCCCGTCCGTGTATTGGCAAGCTACCTCGCAAGGCGGACGAGCGGCCCGGCCGCGCTGTCTCATACGCCTGCGAGCCGGCTGCCAATCGCGGTCCGGCCGATCCGATACGCCAACCAATAAAGGTTTGATCTCCCCGCCATGTTCTATCGATTGCTCGGCATGCTGTCCGCGGATATGGCCATCGACCTCGGGACGGCGAACACGCTCGTCTACGTGAAAAACCGCGGCATCGTGCTCAACGAGCCCTCGGTGGTCGCGATCGCCACCGTGCGCGGCAAGCGTCAAGTGCTGGCCGTGGGGGACGAAGCCAAAATGATGCTCGGGCGCACACCCGGCAACATCCAGGCGATCCGTCCGCTGCGCGACGGCGTCATCGCCGACTTCGAGGTCGCGGAGGAGATGATCAAGCACTTCATCCGCAAAGTGCACAATCGTCGCAGCTTCGCGTCGCCCCAGATCATCATCTGTGTGCCGTCCGGTTCGACCGCGGTCGAGCGGCGCGCGATCCAGGAGTCGGCCGAGAGCGCCGGCGCCCGCCGCGTCTTCCTGATCGAGGAGCCGATGGCTGCGGCGATTGGCGCCGGTCTGCCGGTCACCGAACCAACCGGCTCGATGGTTGTTGATATCGGCGGAGGGACCACGGAAGTCGCCGTGCTGTCGTTGGGCGGCATCGTCTATGCCCGCTCGGTGCGGGTCGGCGGCGACAAGATGGACGAGGCCATCATTGCCTACATCCGCCGGCTGCATAACCTGCTGGTCGGCGAAGGCTCCGCCGAGCGGATCAAGAAGGAGATCGGCTCGGCTTGTCCGCCGGAGGACGGCGAGGGCCGCATCATGGAGATCAAGGGACGCGACCTGATGAACGGCGTGCCGAAGGAGCTGGTGATCTCGGAGCGTCAGATCGCCGAGAGCTTGGCCGAGCCGGTCAGCGCGATCGTCGAGGCGGTCAAGGTCGCGCTCGAGCACACCGCGCCCGAGCTGGCCGCCGACATCGTCGACAAGGGCATCGTTCTGACCGGCGGCGGCGCGCTGCTCAGCAATCTCGATCTGGTGCTGCGGCACGCCACCGGGCTGCCGGTCTCGATCGCCGACGACCCATTGTCGTGCGTCGCGCTGGGCACCGGACGTTGTCTGGAGGAGATGAAGACGCTGCGCAACGTGTTGATCGGCACGTACTGACGCGACCCGCCGCCATCCCGGCGACGCCAGCGGGCGTGCCCGGGGGTGGGCGGCGGCTAAAAAGGTCAAGAAATGTCGAGTCATGCGGCAAAAAATGTGTAATAATTACGATGTGTTGCTGCGGCCTCCTGATGTCTGAGATCTGATCGCGCCCCCAACGCCATGAAGGCCCGTACCGAAGCCGTGTTCCGGTTCGCCGCCCCGATGCGGGCAGCGATGGCACGCTTCGCTTTCTTGGCCTTGGTCGCCGCCTCGTTTCTCCTGATGCTGCTCGGCAAGGCCGAGGTCGTGGTGGTCGAGCGGGCGCGGACCGCCCTGCTGGACGTGCTGGCGCCGGTGTTCGGGGCGCTGAGCCAGCCCGCCGACGCGGTGTCCTCGGCGGTCGGCGAGGTCGGCCGGATCGCCCGCGTCTACCAGGAGAACCAGCAGTTGCGCACCGACGTGCGCCGGCTCGAGCAGTGGCAGCAAGTGGCCCAGCGGCTCGACGCCGAGAACCAGGCGCTCCGCGGCCTGCTGAACTTCCCGGCCGACCCCGCGGTCCATCAGGTGACCGGGCGCGTGATCGGCGATTCGGGCGGCGCGTTCGTGCGCAGCATCCTGGTTGCGGTGGGCGCCGACCAGGGCGTCGCCAAGGGCCAGGCGGCGATGTCCGGCGAGGGCTTGGTGGGACGCGTTTCGGAGGTCGGCGAGCATAGCGCCCGCGTCCTGCTCATCACCGATCTCAACAGCCGGATTCCGGTGCTGATCGAAAGCTCGCGCGAGCAGGCCGTGCTCGCCGGCGACAATACCGGCCGGCCGCATCTCCTCTATGTGTCGTCCGAGGCGCGTCTGTCGCCCGGCGACCGGGTCGTGACGTCGGGTCACGGCGGAGCGCTGCCCGCCGGTCTGCCGGTCGGCGTGATCGCCGAGGTCGGCGATCACGGCATCCTGGTCCAGCCCTATGTCGATTGGTCGCGGCTCGAGTTCGTCAGGTTGCTCGACTACGGCCTGACCGGCATCCTGCCGACCCTGCCGCCGCCGGCGCCCGCCAAGACCAGCCACCGGTAGCGTACGCGATGACCTCGCTGACGCCGCCGCTCACCCTGCTGCAGCGCCTCGACCTGACCTTGCGCTGCATGACGCCGTTCGTCATCACGCTGTTCCTCGCCCTCGTGCCCGTGCTGCCGCTGCATCTGCCGCACGAGACCGACCTGGTGCCCGCCTTCACCCTGATGTCGGTGTTCTACTGGACGGTCTATCGCCCCGATCTAATGCCCGCCTCGGCGGTGTTCGCGATCGGCGTGATCCAAGATTTCGCGGCCGGCGCGCCGCTCGGCGTCACGTCGCTGATCCTGCTCGGCACCCATGGCGTGGTGCTGGGCCAGCGACGCCTGTTCGTCGGCAAGCCGTTCGCGATGGCGTGGGCGGGCTTCGCGCTGGTCGACGCCGCGGCCGCCGCGGTGTCGTGGTCCTTCGCCTCGTTGCTCGCGGGCGAGCCGCTCGCGGTCGCCGCGTCGCTTCTGCAGTTCGTCGTCACGCTCGCGGTGTTCCCGATCCTGGCGTGGTTCTTCGTGCGAACCCACCGACGCGTGCTGGCGCGCGTATGAGATCGCGCGCCCCGCTTTCGACGAAGCAGCGCGATCAGCTGCGCGATCAGACGTTCACGCGCCGCGCACTGATCCTGGGCGGCGCCAAGCTCGGCCTGTTCGGCGCGCTGGTCGCGCGCCTCTACTATCTGCAGGTCGTCGAGGCCGACCGCTACAAGGTGCTGGCCGAGGACAATCGCATCAACCTGAAGCTGCTGGCGCCGCCGCGCGGCAGGATCCTCGACCGCTACGGCGAGCCGCTCGCGCTCAACCGCCTCAACTACCGTGTCGTGATCGTCGCCGAGCAGGCCGGCGATATCGAGCAGACGCTCGACCGCTTGGGCCTGCTGATCGAGGTCGGCGACGCCGATCGGCACCGCGTGATCCGCGACGTTCGCCGCAAGCGTCCCTTCGTGCCCGTGACCGTGCGCGAGAACCTCGATTGGGACGACGTCTCGAAGATCGAGATCAACACGCCGGACCTGCCGGGCGTGTCGATCGACGTCGGCCAGAGCCGCTTCTATCCGCACACCGAGGCGGTCGGGCACATCCTGGGCTATGTCGGCGCCGTATCGGAGGCCGAGCTGACCGGCGACCCGCTGCTCGAGCTGCCCGAGTTCCGCATCGGCAAGAGCGGCATCGAGAAGACCCGGGATCTCGACCTGCGCGGCACCGCCGGCGCGAGCCAAGTCGAGGTCAACGCAGTCGGCCGCGTGATCCGCGAGCTCTCGCGCCAGGATGCCGTGCCGGGCAAGGACGTCGAGCTCACGCTCGACATCGGCCTGCAGGAGTTCGCGCGCGAGCGCATCGCCGACGAGAGCGCCGCCGCCGTCGTGATGGACATCCACACCGGCGAGGTGCTCGCCATGGTGTCGGCGCCTGCCTTCGATCCGAACGTGTTCTCGCGCGGGCTGAATGCCCGCGAGTGGGAGGAGTTCCTCGCCAACCCCAAGCAGCCGCTCAACAACAAGGCGATCCAGGGCCAGTACCCGCCGGGCTCCACCTTCAAGATGATGACCGCGGTCGCCGCGCTCGACGCCGGCGTCATCACGCCCGATACGGTTTTCAACTGCCCCGGGCACTACGCCCTGGGCAACCGCCTTTGGTATTGCTGGAAGCACGTCGGCGGCCACGGCTCGATCGACCTGCACAACGCGATCAAGCAGAGCTGCGACGTCTACTTCTACGAGACCGCCAAACGCGTCGGCATCGACAAGCTGGCCGCGATGGCGCAGCGCTTCGGCCTCGGCGCCAAGATGGGCATCGACATCCCGGGCGAGCGGCCGGGCCTGATCCCGACGCGCGAGTGGGTGCGGGCGACCCAGGGTCATCCCTGGAACCAGGGCGAGACGCTCAACGCCGGCATCGGCCAGGGCATGGTGCTGGTGACACCGCTGCAGCTCGCCGCGATGACGGCGCGCATCGCCAACGGCGGCTATGCGGTGGTGCCGCATTTGACCCGGACGGTCGGCGGCAAGCCGCCCGACGACATCAAGCGGCCGCCGTTCCCCTCGCTCGGCGTCGCGGCGAGCTCGTTGGCGCCGGTGGTCAACGGCATGATCGGCGTGTGCAACGAGCCGCACGGCACCGCCATCCGCGCGCGCATCACCGAGCCCGGCTTCGAGATGGCGGGCAAGACCGGCTCGGCCCAGGTGCGCCGCATCTCGACCGTCGAGCGCGACAGCAACACGCGGCGCAAGGACGACGAGATTCCCTGGCGCGAGCGCGACCACGCGCTGTTCATCAGCTTCGCGCCGATCCAGGCACCGCGCTATGCCTGCAGCATCGTCGTCGAGCACGGGCTGCACGGCGCCGATTCCGCCGCGCCGCTCGCGCGCGACATCCTGCTCGAAGTCCAGAAACGCGATGTCGGCCGCGAGCCGGCGGGCGGGCGCATCGCCGGCGCCGATCCGAAGGCGAGCGGATGATGACCAGCCTCTCGAGCGGTCGGCAGGGCACGTCCCTGCTGCGCAAGATCTGGCAGATCAACTGGAGCTTGATCCTCCTCGTCCTGGTGCTGGCCGGCGTCGGCTTCGCGATGCTGTACTCGGCGGGCGGCGGTTCGCTCGAGCCCTGGGCGATCCGGCAGATCGCGCGGGCCGCCGTCGGCCTGGTGCTCATGATCGTGGTAGCCCTGGTCGATCTGCGGTTCTGGATGCGCTGGGCGTATCTCGGTTATCTCGTCGCGCTCCTGATGCTGGTCGCGGTCGAGGTGCAGGGCTCGATCGGCATGGGCGCGCAGCGTTGGCTCGATCTCGGCGTGATCCAGGTGCAACCGTCGGAGATCATGAAGATCACCCTGGTGCTGGCGCTGGCGCGCTGGTTCCATGCCGCGTCGATCGAGGATGTCGGGCGGATTCACTACTTGGCCGTGCCGGCGCTCCTGGTCGCGGCGCCGGTCGCGCTGGTCATGAAGCAGCCCGATCTCGGCACCGCGCTGATGCTGCTGATGGGCAGCACGGCGATGCTGTTCATCGTCGGCGTGCGCTGGTGGAAGTTCGCGCTTGGCTTCGCCGCGATTGCCGCGGCGGTGCCGCTCGGTTGGAATTTCCTCCGCGACTACCAGAAGGCGCGCGTGCGGGTGTTCCTCGATCCGACGCTCGATCCGCTGGGCGCCGGCTACCACATCATCCAGTCGAAGATCGCGCTCGGGTCGGGCGGCATGTTCGGCAAGGGTTTCGGCCTCGGCACGCAGAGCCATCTCAACTTCCTGCCCGAGAAGCAGACCGACTTCATCTTCACCATGCTGGCCGAGGAGTTCGGCATGGCCGGCAGCCTGACGCTGCTGGGTCTCTATCTCCTGATCATGATCTACGGCTACGCGATTGCCTTCCGCTGCACCAGCCAGTTCGGCCGGCTGGTCGCGATCGGCATCGTCACGGCGGTGTTCCTCGCGATGTTCATCAACATGGCCATGGTCATGGGCATGATCCCGGCCAAGGGCTCGACCCTGCCGATGGTGTCCTACGGCGGCTCGTCCCTGATCGTGACGATGGTCGGGTTCGGCCTGTTGATCGGCGTCTGGGTGCACCGCGACGTGCGCATCGGCCGGCGGGTCGGCGAGGACTGAGGCGCTCTCGGGCGCGCTCCGGGCGGTCGGTCCGGCGGCGCATTGCCAAGCCTCGACAAACCCCGGAGCCTTTGCTACTACGCCTGCCTCGCCGGAGCCGGCGGGCGCATAGCTCAGTTGGTAGAGCAGCTGACTCTTAATCAGCGGGTCCCAGGTTCGAGTCCTGGTGCGCCCACCACCAGCGCGTTGCGCGCGTTGGCGTTTTCGCGATCGGCGTCGTTCCGCTTTCGATCTTTTGCAGGCCGGCGAGAAAATTTTTCCAGCGAGCGATCATTTAGGCTCCTGACGGGTCGCGCGATCGAGCTTGGCGACCGCAGGGCGTGCGCGCCCGCCTGTCGGTGTACTTGCGCACCGACGATCTCGCCGATGGTGCCTCAATCGACATCAAGCTCGTATGGCCGGGTAGCTGCCGCGTAGCGCAGGTCATGGGTGGCGAAGTCGTCGGGCAGCTGCTCGAGCTGGCAATCGCGCTCAACGCCGGGCAGCACACGGACCCGGACGACGGCCCCCTCGCCGTGAGCGAGATCTGCGCTCGCCAGGCGACACGCGCCGTTGCAATCTGGGGCCACGGAATGACAGCAGGGACCGGTGACATGTTCGACTTCGATCGCGTGATCGACCGCCGCGGGACGCATGCCAGCAAGTGGGACAACATGGCGAAACTGTCGGGCATCAGCGCACCGGACGCGATCCCGATGTGGGTCGCGGACATGGATTTCGCCGCGCCGCCCGGCGTGACCGAGGCGCTCATGGCCATGGCCGAGCGCGGTGTCTACGGCTACTACGCCGACACCGGGAGCTGGGCGGCCGCGCTCGCTGAATGGATGCGGCGCCGGCACAAGCTCGAGGTGGACCCCGCCTGGGTGACTCCGACGCCGGGCGTCGTCTCGGGCCTCGGCCTCATCCTGCAGGCGACGAGCGCCCCGGACGACGAGGTGGTGGTCTTCCCGCCCGCCTACCACGCCTTCCGTCGGATCATTGTCGCCAACGGGCGACGCATCCTCGATTCGCCGTTGGTCGAGAGTAATGGCCGCTATGCCATGGACCTCGATGCCCTGCGCGCCAAGCTGACGCCCCGGACCAAGGTGGTCTTCTTCTGCAGCCCGCACAATCCGGGCGGCACCGTCTGGTCGCCCGAGGAGATCCGGGAGCTGGCTCACTTCTGCGCCGAGCACGATCTCCTGCTCGTGTCGGACGAGATCCACTGCGACCTGGTGTTCGCCGGTGCCAAGCATACGCCGACGCTGACGGCCGCGCCCGAAATCGCCGATCGCCTGATCACCACAGTCGCGGCGACCAAGACCTTCAATGTGGCCGGCGCGCATGTCGGTGCCTGCTTCACCGCCAACGCGGCGCTGAAGCGCGCGATCGATGCGCGTGTCATGGCGAGCGGGCTCGGCTCGTACAACAGCTTCGGGATGACCGCGACCGAGGCGGCCTGGCGTACGGGCGAGGCGTGGCTGGACGCGTTGATGCCGTATCTGACCGCGAGCCGCGACCTGTTCGATCGGCGCATTGAGGCCGCGGCGCCAGGCGCGCGCTCGATGCGGCTCGACGCGACGTATCTGGCCTGGGTGGATTTTTCGGGTACCGGTTTGGCGTCCGACGAGGTCGCGGCCCGCGTGAAGAACCGGGCGCGCATTTTTGCGAGCCCCGGCCCACAGTTCGGACCAGGCGGAGACTGCTGGCTGCGCTTCAACTTTGCCACATCGCGGCTGGTCCTGGAGGAGGCGCTGGGCCGGCTAGACGAGGCGTTCAGCGATTTGCGGGCGGGCAGGTGAAGCAGGGCTGTCGAGGCCATGACAGCGTCGTGCGCCAGGTGGACGGCGTGGGCTGCGCGGTCGCCGACTGGATGGCAAAGCGGCTGCGCGCGGGCGTCATGCCGTCGGCGCGCGCTTCCGAGCGTCCACGATGGTTCGCCATAGTCGGTCCGGCGTGGCGGGCATCGGCAGATCGGTGACTCCGAGCGGCGCGAGCGCATCGAGGATCGCGCTGGACAGGCACGCGACCGCGCCGACCGTCCCGGCCTCGCCGGCACCCTTGGCGCCGAGAGGATTGCGGGCGGTGGGCACGCCGTGGGTCTCGATTTCGAAAAACGGCATCTCGTCGGCGCGCGGCATGGCGTAGTCCATGAACGAGCCCGTCAGCGCCTGACCGTCGGCGTCCCAGCGCATCACCTCGCCGAGCACGTGGCCGGCACCCTGAACGATGCCGCCATGGATCTGGCCGTCGAGCAGCAGCGGGTTGAGCACCGTGCCGACGTCCTCGACCGCGACGTAGCGCAGGATGTTCACGGTACCGGTCTCGGGATCGATCTCGACCTCGGCGACGTGGCAGGCGTTCGGGAAGGTCGGCGCCTTGGGCGCGAAGGTCGCGAAGCCCGAGAGGCCGCTGTCCATCCCCGGCGGCAGAAGGGCCGGCTGGAACGCGAGGGCGGCGACCTGGCGGATGTCGAGTGCCTTGTCGGTTCCAACAACGACGAACCGCCCGGCGGCGAACTCGATGTCCTGGTGCGCCGCCTCCAGGGCGTGCGCGGCGATCAGCCGGCCCTTTTCGATGACCTTCTCGACCGCGCCGAGCAGCGCGCTGCCGCCCAGGCCGGACACCCGCGAGCCGCCCGTGCCGTTGCCGTAGGCGACCACGTCGGTGTCGCCCTGGACGTAGCGGATCGCCTCGAAGTCGAGTCCGAGCCGCTCCGACACCAGCTGGCGGAACACCGTCTCGTGGCCCTGGCCGTGGGAGTGCGTGCCCATCAGGACGGTGGCGTTGCCCTGACGGTCGAAGCGGATCTCGCCGCCCTCGTCGTTGCCGCCGGCCGACTGCTCGACCGTGTTCGCGATGCCGAGGCCACGCAACCGGCCCGCGGCGGCGGCCCTCGTGCGGCGCGCCGCGAAGCCGTCGACGTCGGCGAGCGCCAGCGCCCGCGCCATGTTGCGCTCGAACTCGCCGCAATCGTAGTGGTACGTCAGCGGCGTTTTGTACGGCATCGCCGACGGCGGGATGATGTTGCGCCGGCGCAATTCGACCCGATCGATCGCCAGCTCGCCCGCTGCCTTGTCGATGATCTGCTCGATCAGCGACGTCGCCTCCGGCCGACCGGCGCCGCGCACGGCGCCCGTCGGGCCGGTGTTGGTGAACACGCCGGTCGCTCGCGCATGGATGGCCGGCGTGGTGTAGACTCCGGCGACGCCGCCGATGTTGCCGAACGCCGGGTGTGGGCCGAAGTTGCCGAGATACGCGCCCATGTTGGCGACGACGTCGACGCGCAGGGCGAGGAAGCGGCGGTCGCGGTCGAGCGCGAGCTCGCCGTGCATGACGAAATCACGGCCCTGCTCCTCGAGGATGCCGTCCGAGCGCTCGTTGACCCATTTGACCGGCCTTCCGAGCTGGCGCGCCGCCCACAGCACCAGCGGGATCTCCGGAAAGACCGTCGCGCGCAGCCCGAACGAGCCGCCCATGTCGGGGCTGATGATGCGGATGCGGCTCTCCGGGACGCGCAGCACGCTGTCCGCAAGCCAGGCCCGCATGCCGTGCGGCATCTGGTTGCCGGTGTAGAGCGTGTAGCGTCCGTCGGACGCGCTGTACTCGCCAAGCGCCGCGCGCGGCTCCATCGGATTGACCGCGACGCGCGGCATCGGGAGCTCGATGCGCGTCACATGATGGGCATGCGCGAATGCCCTGTCGGTCGCCGCGCGATCGCCGAGCTCGATGCGGAAGGCGATGTTGTCGGGGCAGTCCGCCCACACCGTCGGCGCGCCCGCCGCCGCGGCGGCGCGCGTGTCGGTGATCGCCGGCAGCGTCTCGTAATCGACCTCGATCAGCTCGGCGGCGTCGCGCGCCTGATCGCGCGTCTCGGCAACCACGAAGGCGACGCCGTCGCCGACGAAGGCGACCTTGTCGCGGGGCAGCGCGGGGTGCGGGGGCTGGAAGATCGGTTGGCCGTCGGGCCGCTTCAGCGGCACCACCTTGGCGCTCAGGCACGGCAGGCTGCCCAGCCCGGCGGCCTCGACATCGGCGCCGGTGAAAACCGCCAGCACGCCGGGCGCCTGCAGCGCGGCGCGTGTGTCGATCGCACGGATGCGAGCATGCGCGTGCGGCGAGCGCAGCAGATAGGACGCCGCCTGGCCGGGCAGGGTGATGTCGTCGGAATAACGCCCGCGCCCGCGCAGGAACCGCTCGTCCTCGACCCGCAGGGCCGATTGTCCAAGTCCGAATTTCATGGTCGCGCCTCAAATCCAGCACCAGCTTAGGTTTTGCGGCCCCTGATGCGAACAGGGCCGTTGCGTGAATTGTCACCGCAATTGCGCGTGGCCTTGGTTGCGACCCGACGCCCGCTTTGGTCATTTGCGAACATGACCTGCGGTTGCACGCGACGTATTGGTCAGTAAACTCCGGCTTGTTCCCTCTGAGGTAGGGGAACAACGGCAACGCTCAGGCTGACCCTCGGTGCGTAGTGTCCGACGCCAATCCCAATCTCGTTTACGCGTGCGAGCAATGGGAGATCGACCTCGGCCGGCGTGAGCTTCGGTCGCGCGGTATCCCCGTGCCCCTCGGCGGCCGGGCCTTCGAGATCGTCACCGTGCTGGTCCAGTCGGCCAGCGAGCTGGTCACCAAGGACGACCTGATGGAACGGGTGTGGCCGGGTGCCATCGTCGGCGAGGCGACGATCCACGTGCATATTGCCGCGGTCCGCAAGGCGCTCGGCGCCGATCGCGGCTTGCTGAAGACGGCCTCCGGCCGTGGCTATCGCCTGCTCGGGAGCTGGACGCCAGTGCCGCGGGAGGCGGCGGCCGCGCCGATCGCTTCCCCAGCGACGCGTGCAACCGAAACGCCGCCGCCGAACAATTTCCCCCCGGTCATCACGCGTCTGGTCGGTCGCTCCGCAGCTGCACAGGTCGTGCGAGACCTCGTCTCAGCCTATCGGGTCGTGACCCTGACGGGTCCCGGCGGCATCGGGAAGACCTCGCTCGCCATCAAAGCCGTCCGCTATCTCCTCCCCGCTTTCGAAGACGGCGGCTGGCTCGTCGAGCTGGCCTCGCTGTCGGATCCCGACCTGGTGCCGTCCACCGTGGCCGGCGTGCTCGGGCTGAGACTCGACGGCGAGATTTCGGCAGAGGGTGTGGCGCGCGCTGTCGCCACGAAACATCTCTTGCTCCTGCTCGACAATTGCGAGCACGTCATCGACGCGGTGGCCAACCTGGCGGAGACACTGGTGCGCCTGTGTCCACGCAGCACCATCGTGGCCACCAGCCGAGAGATGCTGCGGATCGACGGCGAGGCCGTCTATCGCGTTCCGCCGCTCGACGTGCCCGCTGTCGGGCACCACGAGCCGGACCACATATTGGGCCACAGCGCGGTGGAGCTTTTCATTGCCAGGACAAAAGCGCTCGATGCCAGCTTTTCGCTGCGCGCCGAAAACGCGGCGTCGATCGGCGAGATCTGCCGACGCCTCGACGGCATCCCGCTCGCCATCGAGTTCGCCGCCGCTCACGCCGCCGTGCTCGGCGTCCGGCAGCTGACCGCCGACCTGCGCGACCGTTTCGCACTGTTGGTCCGCGGCCGCCGCACCGCGCTTCCGCGGCACCGAACGCTGCGGGCGGTGCTCGATTGGAGCCATGAACTGCTGCCCGAGGCAGAGCGGCTGTTGCTGCGGCGCCTGTCCGTCTTTCCTGCCGGCTTCACTGTCGGCGCGGCCGCTGCCGTCATGACGGACACCGGGCTCGATGCGGCGGCAGTGGCAGACGGCATGGCGAACCTCGTGTCGAAATCGCTGGTCATGCGGGATGAATCCGAGGCAGGCACCCGCTGGTACCTGCTGGAAACGACACGAGCCTATGCGCTGGAGAAGCTTGGGGACAGTGGCGAAGCCCAGTACGTGGCGCGGCGACAGGCGGAATTCTGTCTGGCGCTTTTCGCGCCGTTCGGAACCGAGGGGCAGCTGCAAGCCGCCATCGATGACCTCGAGCGCTATCGCGTCGAAGTCGACAATCTCCGCGCGGCGCTGAACTGGGCTTTCTCCAACGACGGCGACGCCTCCTTGGGGGTGGCGCTTGCCGCCGTCGCGGCGGATTTCTGGGCGGCCGCGTCGCTGATGCCGGAGGCTTGCGCGTGGGCCGACAAGGCGCTGGCGCAGATCGGCGACGCCGGCACGCGTCATGGAATGGTCCTGCAATACAGCTTTGGCATAACGGGGCTCCTCACAAGGGGGATGAATGACGACGCCCGCAAGGCACTGACGCAGGCCCTGACGCTCGCGCGGGAATTCTCAGATTTCGACTATCAGCAACGCGCGACGCATGGTTTGTGGCTGTTCCTGTACCGCACATCGGCACTCGATGATGCCGTCGTCCTGGCTCACCAATTCGAGGAGGTCCGCGGCTTTGGCGATCCACAATCGCGGGCGGTGGTCGATTGCTGGCTCGGCATGACGCAGATTTATCGGGCCGCGCACATTGAAGCGATCGAGCGCGCGCGGCGCGTGATCGATCACTATCCGATCGAAAGCCGTGGTCGGGATACCCTTCGGTTCGCTGGCGATATGCCCGCAATTTTCGCTGGCCAAATCGCCGTCAGCTGGCTTTCGCGGGGCCTCCTGGATACCGCGTTGCAGTGGGCATTGAAAGCGGTCGAACAGGCTGGCGTCGTAAAGCACGCCTATGATCAGCGTCGCCCCGCGGCATGGGCGGCCGGTTACGTTTTCCTAAGTCTCGGTGAATTGGAGATCGCCGACCGTTACGGCAACGAGACCATCAATTATGCCTCGATACGCGGATGGAAGCCTTTCCACGCCACCGGGATTTGCGTGCGCGGGAGTCTGGCGGTGAAACGAGGCGATCCCGGCGCCGGGGTCGACCTGCTTCGCCGCGGCCTCGCTGAAATGCGGGAAACAAGGTACCAATTGTACTATCCGTCCTTCTTGGTCGAGCTTGCCATGGCTCTGGGCGCGCTTGGCCACATCGACGACGGTCTCGCCGAGATCGACAATGCGCTCCGCTTTGCGGCGCAAACGGGTAACCGGTGTTTCCTGCCAGAAACCTTCCGGGTCAAAGGCGAACTGTCCGCGCTGCGCGATCCGGATGACCTGGCGGTCGAGGATAGCTTCAATCGAGGGGTCGAACTGGCCCGCGAGCAGGACGCATTGTTCTGGGAGCTCCGGCTGGCCGTGAGCCTCGCGCGCCTGCGGGTAAACCAGAAACGCCCCCGCGAAGCCGCACAGATTCTGGCGCCGGTCCATGGCCGCTTCACCGAGGGTTTCGAGATGGCGGACCTGCGCGCTGCGAAAGCGTTGCTCGATGCGCTGACGCCGTAAGGCGCGGCATGGCGAGGAGAGCCCCAAGAGAGGGGCGATTCTCGCGCGACCTCCGAGGCGTCTAACCGGCGGCCGGGAAGGGCGCGCCGCTGCACCAGCGTTCACCGGATGCGCCGGCCGGCCGTGCGCGGCTATCGCGGCGCATCTCGCTTGCGCCGGCCATCCGGTGTCGGAGAACCTGGTAAAGCCTGCGGCCGTTTCGACCTGCAAAGCGATACCAAAGTACAATGGCCGCTCTCCGGATCTATCCCAGCTGTCTCCTCTGAGGGGTGAGTTCCGAGCGTGGGAACGGTGGAAAGCCCACCAGTGCATGGCTCGAACCTGTCCGGGGGTCACGCATGCGGACAACGGAGACCGAGGATGCGTCGGCGATCGATCCGGTCGCATCGCGCCGCGACGTCCCGGTCGTCGCGGGACCGATCCTCCGATCGCCGTGTGGGCACTTGGGGCTGGAAAACCGCCGCCTCGCGGTCAATTCCGGCGCTCACGAAGAGCGGCCCGGTCTGCGCAGCGGTGGGGGCGGCGCTGCCGCCATCGCGTACGTCTCGCCGGACGCGCAATGATGGCCGCGGTTGTCTTGTCGCGCTTCCGGCTGGCGTATCTGCCCAGTTTGTCGGCGCGGCTGTGCGATTTCGTCGCATTGATGAAGCCGCGGGTGATGGTCCTCACGGTGTTCACCGCCCTGGTCGGATTGGTGATCGCCCCGACTCACCTCGATCCGGTCCTTGGCTTGGTTGCGATCGTCGCAATCGCCGGCGGGGCCGGGGCGGCTGGCGCGCTCAACATGTGGTACGACGCGGACATCGATGCGGTGATGACTCGCACAGCTGGGCGTCCGATTCCGCGTGCGACGGTCTCGCGCCGGGAGGCGCTGGCGTTCGGCCTGATCCTGGCGAGCAGTGCCGTTGCGCTCCTTGCCCTCGCGCTCAATCTGACGGCTGCGGCACTACTCGCCTTCGCCATTTTTTTCTACGTTGTCGTTTATACGATGTGGCTCAAGCGTCGCACGCCGCAGAACATCGTGATTGGCGGCGCTGCGGGCGCGCTGCCGCCGGTGATCGGCTGGGCAGCCGCGAGCGGCGACATCGCGCTCGAGCCGCTCATCCTGTTCCTGATCGTCTT
>DATJNS010000046.1:0-3824 GCA_035507915.1 Candidatus Sulfotelmatobacter sp. | reverse complement strand
CAGCTCGCGCACCGCCGCGTCGCCGCGCGCCGTCACGTCGGCGATGATGCCCTCGACGGTCGCGCGCACCTTGGCATCGGCGGCATCGGTCTCGGCGGCGGACAGCCGCCGCTTCAGATAGGTCGCCATGGCTGACCTCTCGTTTTCAATCCGGCGTGCGCCATCAAACACCAACGTCCGGGCCAGCACAAACGAAGCGTCATTGCGAGGCGCGTAGCGACGAAGCAATCCAGCCGGCCGTCGCGCGACTCTGGATTGCTTCGCTTCGCTCGCAATGACGGTGCGGAGCATTTCTCATATTGTCGGAAGCCATCCGATATCGTTGAATACGGCAGACCCCGCCGCGAGGAGAGACCGCATGCCACGGATGAAGGGCGCCGACCTGATCGCCGACTACCTGATCGCCAACAAGATGCCCTACGTGTTCGGCATCTGCGGCCACGGCAACGTCGGCATGCTGGACGCGCTCTACCAGGTGCGCGACCGCATCAAGCTGGTGTCGCCGCGCCACGAGCAGGTCGCCGCGCACATGGCCGACGCCTATTTCCGGGTGCGCCACGAGCCGGTCGCGACCTTGACGTCGTGCGGCCCGGGCTCGTGCAACATCATCATGCCGCTGCAGGTCGCGCTGTCGGACAGCTCGGCCATCTTCGCGATCACGGCCAACGTGCCGACCCAGCAGTTCAACCGCAGCCCGTTCCAGGAGATCAACCGGCACTTCCAGGCCGACTTCCCGAACATCGTGCGCCCGGTGGTCAAGCGCAGCTTCCAGCCGACGCGCGTCGACATGCTGCCGCTGGCGCTGCGCCAGGCGATGACCACGATGCTGTCGGGCCGGCCCGGTCCGGTGAACGTCGACGTGCCCTTCAACGTGTTCCAGGAGGAGGACGACGTCGAGCTGCCGCCGCCGGCGCCGCGCCACAACGCCCAGCGCAGCGGCGCCGCGCCCGACGAGATCGCCGCCGCCATGGACATGATCCTCGCGGCCGAGCGCCCGGTGCTGTTCATCGGCCACGGCGCGACCCTGTCGGAGGCCGGCCGCGAGCTGACCCAGTTCGCCCAGCGTCTCGCCATCCCGGTGATCTCGTCGCCCAACGGCATGGGCTGCCTCGACATGACCGACCCGCTGTCGCTCGGCTTCATCGGGCGCAACGGCGCGTTCCCCGCCAACCAGGCCGGCCGCCGCGCCGATCTCGTGATCGCGCTCGGCGCGCGCTTCGACGACCGCTCGGCGTCGTCGTGGCTCCCCGGCTACTCGTGGAATTTCCCGCACACCAAGCTGATCCACGTCGATCTCGACCCCGAGGAGCTCGGCCGCAACTATCCGCCCGACCTCGGGATGCTGGCCGACGTGCGCACCGTCCTGCGCCAGCTGCTGGGCGAGCTCGAGCGGCGCGCGCCGCGGCGTGAGCGCGCGCTCGCCGCCTGGCACGCCGACATCGAGGGCTGGCAGGCCGAGTGGGACGCCTTCACGCGGCCCAACTTCGACATCCACGCGTCGCCGATCCGGCCTGAGCGCGTGGTCGCCGACTGCCAGGCGGTGCTGCCGGACGACGCGATCCTCGCCTGCGACGTCGGCGTCAACCACAACTGGTACATGCAGTTCTGGCGCGCCCGGCGGCCCCAGACCATGCTGAACTCCTGGGGCTTCTCGGGCATGGGTTTCGGCGCCGCGGGCGTGCTCGGCGCCAAGCTCGCCGCGCCCGACCGGCCGGTGGTCGCGGTCACCGGCGACGGCTGCTTCACCATGGTGCCGCACGTGCTGTGCACCGCGGTCGAGTACGACATCCCGGTCGTCTGGGTGATCTGGAACAACTTCTCGTGGGCGTCGATCCGCGACATCCAGATGGGCATGTTCGGCGGCCGCGAGCTCGGCACCGCGTTCTACCAGGGCCCGAACAACAAGCCCTACAACCCCGACTTCGCGGCGTGGGCGCGCGCGAGCGGCGTCGACGCCCTGACGGTCGCGAAGTCCGAGGACTTCAAGGGCGCGCTCGAGCACGCCGTCAAGGCGAACAAGCCGTTTCTGCTCGACGTCCATGTCGACGCCGAGGTGCGTCCGCCGGCGACCGGCACCTGGCAGCTGCCGCCGACACCCTTCCGCGAGCCCGCATTCGGCAAACGGTGGCTGCCGGGCGATCCGGCCGCGGCGCGCTGAGGAGACCCGCCATGCCCGACACGAAAGATCCCGAGCGCCGTCCGTTCATCCGCCACGTCGCCGAGGTGCCGTGGCGCCAGTTCCCCGGCCATTTCGGCGGCGCCTTGTCGAAGCCGCTCGTCATGCCGGAGACCGCGGGCGCGCGCCACATCGACTATCGCATCTCGATGTACCAGCCGATGGCGCACGTCGAGCGCCACACCCACAAGGTGCAGGAGCAGGTCTATCACGTGCTCGAGGGCGAGGGCCTGATGGAGATCGCCGGCAAGAGCCACGTCGTGCGCAAGCACGACTACGTGTTCCTGCCGCCCGGCGTCGAGCACGCGATCTCCAACACCGGCGTCTCCGATCTCGTGTTCCTGGTCGTCACGTCGCCGGTGACCGACGATGCCGCGCCGCGCTGAGGCGGCCGCCCCCGCGCGCAAGACGGCGCGCAAGCCGCGGCAGGCGCGGGCGCCGGCGCATCCGGCGTCGCGGACCGGCGAGCGCGCGGCGCCGGCGCGCGGCGGCGTGCAGTCGCTGGCGCGCGCCTTCGCGATCCTCGAGGAGGTCGCGCGCAACCGCGACGGCACCCCGCTCGCCGCGCTCAGCAAGGCGGTCGGGCTGCACACCAGCACGACCTTCCATCTGGTCCGCACCCTGGTGGCGCTCGGCTACGTGCGCCAGTCGGCCGACGACAAGCGCTACCGCGTCGGCCGGCCGCTGTTCGCGCTGGCGGCCGGCGCGCTCGACGAGATCGAGATGACCAGCCTGGCGACCCCGGTGCTCGAGGATCTCGCGCGCGCCACCGGCGAGTGCGGCCATTTCGGCGTGCGGATGGGCGATGCCGTGATCGTGATCGCGCGCACCGCCGGCCACAGCGCGTTCCAGCTCGCCGACCGGGTCGGCGTGATCCGGCCGGCGCACTGCACCGCGCTCGGCAAGGTGATCCTGGCCGCGCTCGAGCCGGCGGCGCTCGACGGCTTCCTGGCGCGCACCAAGCTCGAGCCCCACACGCCGCGCTCGATCGTGCGCGCCGACGCGCTGCGCCGCGAGCTCGCGGCCGTCGCGCGCACCGGCGTCGCGATCGACGACGGCGAGTTCGATTCCGAGGTGCGCTGCCTGGCCGTGCCGGTGCGCGACTTCACCGGCGGCGTGATCGGCACCATCGGCATCTCGGGCCCGGTGTGGCGCGTCTCGATCGCCGCGCTGCAGGGCAAGGCGCGCGCCGTGCGCGCCGCCGCCGACCGCCTGTCGGCCGCGTTCGGCTACGTCGCGGCGCCGCGGCCGCGCGCGCGCAAGGCCTAATCCAGCATCTCGCGCAGCACGCGTTCGGCAACCGCGAGGCGCGCGAGGTCGGGGGCGCCGCCGGTCTGCAGGTTGGCGACCACCTGGTCGAGCCGCGCGATGGCTTCGCGGTTGTGCTCGATCCACTCGTCGATGCCGTGCGGCGTGCGCAGGATGCGGCGCGCGATGCGCTCCTGGTGGTCGGCCAGGTCGTCGCTCAGGTTGTCGACCGCGGTGCGCGACCAGCCGTCGGGCGCCGGCACCGCGGCGGCAAGCGCGCGCAGGCTCGCGATGCCGAAGCGCCGGCCGGCCTTGACGTAGGTCTTGCCGGCGTCGGCGACGTCGACGCGCGCGGCCTCGGCCAGCCGCAGGACGTCGAGATGGCGCGCCAGGCTGCCCA
>DATJNS010000045.1:0-11407 GCA_035507915.1 Candidatus Sulfotelmatobacter sp. | reverse complement strand
CATGGCTATCCCGACTTCCATCTCCTGATGCCGCTCTATGTGTGCCACAAGTGGCAGGGCACCGTCGCACCGCTCGAGGGCCAGACGCTCGCCTGGGTGCGGCCGAGCCGGCTGGGCGACTACGAGATGCCACCGGCCGACAAGCCGCTCGTCGCGATGCTGCGGGATTTCCTGTAGGCCGGGCGACTGCGGAATGCCGAGACAGTTGAATATCATCTTGTTCAAATTCTCGATTTGATGCAGATTGGGGCGCAAAAACAACTTAATATTGTTGACGCGCACCCCAATGATCCGATACATCGCCATCCTCATGGCGACCGCGCTGATGGCCGGCTGCGGACGGAATCTGACAACCGGCGCCAGCACCCAGAACGCCCCTCTGCCCGACCAAGCGCCGCAAGGGATGTTCCACGTGATGGGCGGTCACGGCACCTACGCAAACGAACCGTTCAAGCTGACCGTCGTGGTTCGGGCGTTCGAGAGCAACGGCAAGCTGGGGGCCTGCGGCGTCGCGTTCATCGACGGATCGGCCAAATTCGTCCAAGCAGCGCCCAGCCTGTTCCAGTCGTACCAATCCTACATCGAGTTCAAGACGGACGCGCACACCTTGCGCATGCGTCCGCATTTCCTGGAGGTCGTTCAGCGCCCGCTCTCCAACGAGAACCTGCCGGTCCAGGCGCTGGGGCATCTGCCGACCATGCACTGTGCTCAGAGCATCGACGACTGGAGCCCCGATATCACCACCGCGACGACCCATTTCATGCTCAAGCCGGAGCCGCAAGTGACCACCACCTACGTCTACGTCCCGGTGCGCGGCCACCGCTAGGACGATCGCCGACAATCGCGCTCCCCACCCTGCCACCGGGAACGACCGACGCGCCTCACCGCTTTCCCGGCCCGATCTTCTCGCCGGCGCCGTGCTCGGCACTGCCGAGCGCATCGGCGAGCCGAGCGGTGGCGCTGCCGGGCCGAAGCGGCTTCGGCTGGCTCGCATGCGGCGCCCAACCGGTCAGGAAGATGACCTGGAAACCCGCCCGGATGCGACCATCGGCCTCGCGGGCCGGGTAGGCGGCGGCGGCGCGCGCCAGCACGCCGCGGCGCGTCAGCGCGCGCGGGCGTTCGGCGACCGCGTTGGTCTCGCCCATGCCGCGCAGATCGCGCATCAAGGCCATCGCATCGGGATAGATCACCCAGATCGTGTCGGCGTCGACCACCGGCAACTCGAAGCCGGCGCGCTGCAGCAGCATTCCGGCGTCGCGCACGTCGGCGACCGGCGAGACGCGCGGTCGCGCGCCGCCGGTCTCGGCGAGCTCGGCGTCGATCAGCGCGGCGCGCAGGTCGGCGAGCGTGTTCCCGCCGAGCATCGCCGCGAGCAGGAGGCCGTCCGGCTTGAGCGCGCGCCGCAGCTGCGCCAGCGCGCCCGGCAGGTCGTTGGTCCAGTGCAGCGCCAGATTGCTGACCACGAGGTCGAAGCTGCCCGGGGCGAACGGCAGCAGCTCCTCGTCGGCGACCACCGCGGGCTGGCCGGCGCGCGACGCCATGGCGGGCGACAGCTCCAGGCCGACGACCGTCTCGACCCCCGCACGCGCAGCAAGCGGTGCGCGCAGCAGTCCCGTGCGGCAGCCGAGATCGAGCACGCGCACGAACCGGCGGTTGACCTCGTCGAGCCGCTCGACCAGCCGGTCGCCGATCTCGCGAAACAGGAAATCGTGGTGGTCGAACCGATCCGCCGCGCGGTCGCGGTGGCGGCGCACGGCGTCCCGGTCGAACACGCGCGGGGCACCCTCGGGCGCGCGCGTCATGCCGCGGCGCGGCGCGTCTCGATGAGGTGCAGGATCTCGCTCGCGGCGGCCGGGATGTTGCTGCCCGGTCCGTAGATCGCCGAGACACCGGCCTTGGTCAGCGCCTCGTAGTCGCCCGGCGGGATGACGCCGCCGCACACCACCAGGATGTCGCCGCGCCCGAGCTTGCGCAGCGCCGCGATCAGCGCCGGCACCAGGGTCATGTGGCCGGCCGCCTGCGACGACACGCCGATCACGTGGACGTCATTCTCGATCGCCTGGCGCGCCGCCTCCTCCGGGGTCTGGAACAGCGGGCCGATGTCGACGTCGAAACCGATGTCGGCGAACGCGGTGGCGATCACCTTGGCGCCGCGGTCGTGGCCGTCCTGGCCGAGCTTGACGACCAGCAGGCGCGGCCGGCGGCCCTCCTCGCGCGCGAACGCGTCGACCTCGCCCTGAATGCGCTGGAACCCGGCGTCGCCCTGGTAGGCCGAGCCGTAGACCCCCGAGACGCTGCGGATGGTGGCGCTGTGGCGGGTGAACACCGCCTCGAGCGCGTCGGAGATCTCGCCCACCGTGGCGCGCGCGCGGGTCGCCTCGATCGCGCCGGCCAGCAGATTGCCGCGCCCGCTGCGCGCCATCTCGGTCAGGGCATCGAGCGCGGCGCGGCAGCGCGCCGGATCGCGGCTCGCGCGGATGCGCTGCAGGCGCGCGACCTGCTGCTCGCGCACCGCCGCGTTGTCGATCTTGAGGATGTCGACCTTGTCGGGCTTTTCCGGCTGGTACTTGTTGACCCCGACGATGGTCTCCTCGCCGCGATCGACGCGCGCCTGCCGGCGCGCCGCGGCCTCCTCGATGCGTAGCTTGGGCATGCCCGACGCCACCGCCTTGGTCATGCCGCCGAGCGCCTCGACCTCGTCGATCAGCGTCCGCGCCGCGCGGGCCAGGCTGCAGGTCAGGCTCTCGACGTAGTAGCTGCCGCCCAACGGGTCGATCACGTGCGGAATGCCGGTCTCCTCGGCGAGGATCAGCTGGGTGTTGCGCGCGATGCGCGCGGCGAACGGCGACGGCAGCGCCAGCGCCTCGTCGAACGAGTTGGTGTGCAGCGACTGGGTGCCGCCGAGCACCGCCGCCAGCGCCTCGATCGCGGTGCGCACGATGTTGTTGTAGGGATCCTGCTCGGTCAGGCTGACGCCCGAGGTCTGGCAGTGCGTGCGCAGGCTGAGGCTCGCCGGCTTGACGGGCTTGAACGGCGCCATCAGCTGCGCCCACAGCAGCCGCGCCGCGCGCAGCTTGGCGATTTCCATGAAGAAGTTCATGCCGATGCCGAAGAAGAACGACAGGCGCGGCGCGAACGCGTCGACCGCGATACCGGTCGACAGCGCGGCGCGCACGTACTCGAGCCCGTCGGCGAGCGTGAAGGCGAGCTCCTGCACCGCGGTCGCCCCGGCTTCCTGCATGTGATAGCCGGAGATCGAGATCGAGTTGAACTTCGGCATGTGCTGCGCGGTGTAACCGATGATGTCGGCGACGATCCGCATGCTCGGTTCGGGCGGATAGATGTAGGTGTTCCGAACCATGAACTCCTTGAGGATGTCGTTCTGGATCGTCCCCGACAACTTGGCCTGGTCGACGCCCTGCTCCTCGCCCGCGACGATGAAGCCGGCCAACACCGGCAGCACCGCGCCGTTCATCGTCATCGACACGCTCATCTTCTCGAGCGGGATGCCGTCGAACAGGATCTTCATGTCCTCGACCGAGTCGATCGCGACGCCCGCCTTGCCGACGTCGCCGACGACACGCGGGTGGTCGCTGTCGTAGCCCCGGTGGGTCGCCAGATCGAAGGCGACCGACAAGCCCATCTGGCCGCCCTTGAGCGCCGCCCGATAGAACGCGTTCGACTCCTCGGCGGTCGAGAAGCCGGCATACTGACGGATCGTCCACGGCCGGTTGGCGTACATGGTGGCGCGCGGGCCGCGCACGAACGGCGCGAAGCCGGGCAGTCCGCCGACCGACTCCAGGCCCTCGAGATCGCTTGCGGTGTAGAGCGGCCTGACCGCGATGCCTTCGGGCGTCACCCAGTCGAGGCTGGCGGCCTCGGCGCCGGCCAGCTCCTGGGCGACCAGGGCTTGCCACTCGGCCAAACCGGGTTTTCGAGCGTCGGACACGGCGGCGGATCCTTACGACCGTTGCCCTAGATACTAGGCAGGAATCCGTCCGACGCCAAATCCGGGCCCCGCCTCACCACCGCAGGCCGGGTGCCGCCATCTGGGGCCGGACGCCGACCTCGACGCACAGCGCCTCGAGGCGTTCGGGCGCCGGCAGCTCGCCCGGGCCGACGCCGAGCGCCTCGGCATGGATGCCGCCGGTCGCCAGGATCGAGTCGATGCCGGCGGCCGCGGCGCCCGCGATGTCGGTGCGCAGCGAGTCGCCGACCGCGCACACGCGCTCGCGCGGCGGGTCGTCGAGCAGCGCGAAGCAGGCTTCGTAGACCGAGCGGTACGGCTTGCCGTGGTAGCGTACCGCGCCGCCGAGCGCCTCGTAGCGCACCGCCAATGCACCGGCGCAGATCTCGCGCTTGCCCCGCATCAGCACCTCGAGATCCGGATTGGCGCAGATCATCGGCAGCTCGCGCGCGCGGGCCCGTTGTAGCAGATCCTCGAACGTCTCGACCGTGTCGCCGAAGTCGGCGCCGGTGTTGAGGATGAAGTCGGCCGCATCGATGTCGTAGACGCGCTCGGCGCGCACGTCGGTCAGCATGCCGAGATCGCGCGGCGGACCGATCATGTAGCAGCGCTCGCCGAGCGCGGCGTACCACGGGTCGTCGCGCCGCACCAGGTGGCGCCAGGTCTCCTCGCCCGAGGTCATGAGGTCCTGATAGAGCTCGCGCGCGAAGCCGATCTCGCCGAGGCGCGCGATCGCCGGCGCCGCGGGCCGCGGCGCGTTGGACAGGAGCACGACGCGCTTGCCGGCGGCCTTGAGGGCGGTCAGGCATTCGACGGTGCCGGGCAGCGGCTTGGCGCCGTCATGCAGCACGCCCCACAGATCGACGATGAAGGCGTCGTACGCGTCGACGACGGGCGCCAGGCCCTCGAGCAGCCGGATCATGGGCGGTCCCGGGTCAGTCGGCCGGCCGCGGTTCGCCGAACAGCGCGCCCTGGCCGAAATCGATGGCGTAGTCGAGCAGGTCCAGCAACGTCTTGTCGGTGTCGATGCCCGACACGACGAGGTCGATCGCGCCGCGATCGAGCGCGCGCTTGAGCGAGCGCGGGTCGCCCGCGCGGTCGAGCTTCTCCAGGAGCGTCGCCGCGTCGAGCTTGGCATAGCGGAAGCCCTGCGCGTTGAGGTCGGACACGAACAGATCGAGATTGGTGATCTGGTCGAGCGAGAAGCGGAACCCAAGCTCGACCAGGCTGGCGAAGCCGGGCTCGCGGCCGGGCTTCAGATGGTAGAGATCGTACTGGCTGATCTCGAAGATCAGCGTGCTCGACAGATCGGCGTTGTCGCGCATGAAACCGATGAAGTCGGCGAAGAACGTGGCGTCGTTGAGGGTCGCGCCCGAGACGTTGCAGAAGAAGCCGACCGGCTGCTGGCGCCGCCGCATCCGACGCACCAGCTGCACGACCCGGAACAGGGTCGCGTTGTCGACCGACGCCATCAGGCCGGCTTCCTGCGCGACCGGCAGGTAGCGGGGCGCCGGGATGGTGGTGCCATCCTCCATGCGGACGTAGGGGAAGCACTCGAAGAACTCGACCTTGCGCTGCGGCAGGGTGGCGATCGGCTGGACGTAAAGATCGACGCGGTCGGCGCCCAGCGCGTCGCGCACCACGCTGCGCAGCACGCGCGGGTCGTCGAGGTCGATCGTCGGCACCTCGAGCTGCGGCTCGCCGGCATAGGCCCCGGCCGTCGCCGGCGCGGCGGCTCGGCGCGCCGCCAGCTGGTCGACCTGGGCGCGCAGTCCGCGCAGCTCTTTGGCGACGGTCTCGACCTCGGCCGCGCCCTCGAGCGCGGCGGACTGCGCGCGCTGCACGTCGCGCATCTGGCGCACCTCCTCGCGCTGCCGGGAGACGACGTCGGCGAGCCCGAGCATTCGTCCGGCCAAGGCCTTCAGGGTGCCGTGGCGCGCCGCAGCCTCGTGGACCAGCATCAGGACGAGAAACACCACGAGGCCGATCAGGGCGCTGATCACCACGGGGGCAGTCAGGAAGCCGACCGGCGCGACCTGCGGCAGCCCGACCGCGATGGCGAGCGCGATCGCCGCGTAGACGAGCAGACCGACGAGGTGGGACGGCGTGAACATGGCCGGCGCCTAGAGCGTCCTCGTCACGCGCCGCGCGCGAGCTCGGGCGGAAACCGGTGCCGTCCGTCGGATCCCACAGGCAGCGGACGCACCCACGCGACCGTATCGAGCGAAAGTGGGCCGTAAAGGTGGGGGAACAACGCGCCATTGCGCGCCGGCTCCCAGCGCAGCGCGCCGCCGAGCCGGTCGGGATCCACCGCCACCAGCATCAGGTCGGTTTCGCCCGCCCGGTGGCGCGCCGCGCTCTCGACGACCTGATCGGCGGTCGAGAAATGCATGAAGCCGTCGGCCGCGTCCTCGCGCGCGCCGTCGTAGCGACCCGCTTCGTGCGCGCGCTCGAAATCGGCGCGACGTGCCAAGTGATAGATGAGCGAAGCCGCCATGGCGTCGCACACTAGCCGAAGCGCCGGTTGGGAGAAACCGCCTGATCGAGCACCGCCCGCCCCGTGGCCGGACCCATGCCGCAGGGCCCGCGACAGGAATCGGTACAACCGATGGATGAAAAATGGATAATTTACCGTTAGTTTGAGGTTTGACAGGCTGCCGGGGGCCGCATCCCGGCTGTCGTCTAGGGGAATTTAGTCCTGTGACCGCCCGATCCGCCATCCCCCAAGCGCGCGCGATGCTGCGCCACAGCGACATCTGGCGGGCGCTCGATCGTCTGGCTGGCGAGAAGGGGCTGACGGCCTCGGGCCTCGCCCGGCGGGCCGGGCTGGACCCCACCACCTTCAACAAGTCCAAGCGCGTGACGCGCGACGGCAAGCTGCGCTGGCCGTCGACCGAGAGCCTCGCCAAAGTGCTCGAGGCGACGACATGCTCGCTCGCCCAGTTCGTCAGCCTGATCGACAGCAACGCTTCGCCGCACCGGCATATCCCCGTGCTCGGCTACGCCCAGGCGGGCGAGCCCGGCATGTTCGACGAGCGCGGATGCCCGGCGGGCGACGCGTGGGACCAGGTGGCGTTTCCCGCGATCGACGACCCGACGGCCTTCGCCCTCGAGATCACCGGCGAGAGCATGGAGCCGTGCTACCGCGACGGCGACGTCATCATCGTCTCGCCGACCGCCAGCGCGCGGCGCGGCGATCGGGTCGTGGTCCGGCTCAAGACCGGCGATCTGTTGGCCAAGGTGCTGCAGCGCGACGGGTCGCGCAGCGTCGAGCTGGCGCCGTTCAACACGGCGCACCCGAAGCTCAACATCGCGATCGCCGAGCTCGCCTGGATGGCGCGCATCATCTGGGCGAGTCAGTAAGAACGCATTTTTCAGCCACGCGGCCGCATGGTCGGAAAGGCGATGACGTCGCGGATCGATGCGCTGTCCGTCAGCAGCATCGTGAGCCGGTCGATGCCGATGCCCAGCCCGCCGGTCGGCGGCATGCCGTATTCGAGCGCGGCGACGAAATCCGCGTCGAGCATCTGTGCTTCCTCGTCGCCGCTGGCGCGCGCCTGCATCTGAGCCTCGAAACGGGCCAGCTGATCGCGCGGATCGGTCAGCTCGGAGAACGCATTGGCGACTTCCCAACCGTTGACGTAGGTCTCGAAGCGTTCGACCAGACGCGGATCACCGCCGCGATGCGCCTTGGCGAGCGGCGAGATGTCGCGCGGAAAGTCGGTCACGTGGGTCGGCTGGATCAGACCCGGCTCGACGGTATGCGCGAAGGCCGCCTCGAGCGCATGGCCCCAGCTCGACTCGGCAGCGATATCGCAGCCAAGGCCGCGCGCCGCGGCGACCGCCGCCGCCGCGCCGTCGAGCGCCAGGAAATCGATCCCGGTCTCGTCCTGAACCAGGCCCGCCATCGAGCGGCGTGGCCACGGCGGCGTCAGATCGATCGTGGTGCCCGCGTAGCTGACCTGCGTCGAGCCGCAAGCGGCCTCGGCAGCGCCGCCGATCAAGACCTCGGTCAGGTCCATCATGTCGGCGTAGTCGGCATAGGCTTGGTAGAGCTCGAGGGTGGTGAACTCGGGATTGTGACGCGGCGACAGCCCCTCGTTGCGGAAACAGCGATTGATCTCGAACACCCGCTCGGACAGGCCGCCGACGATCAGCCGCTTGAGATGCAGCTCGGGCGCGATCCGCAGGTAGAGCTCCATGTCGAGCGCGTTGTGATGGGTGACGAAGGGCTTGGCGGTCGCGCCACCCGGGATCGTATGGAGCATCGGCGTCTCAACCTCGAGGAAGCCGCGCTCGATCAGCAGGCGCCGGATCACCGAGACGATCAGGCTGCGCCGCCGCAAGGTCTCGCGGCTCGCCGGGTTGGAAATCAGGTCGAGATAGCGCTGCCGGTAGCGCGTCTCGATGTCGGCCAGCCCGTGGAACTTCTCGGGCGGCGGCAGCAGCGCCTTGGCGAGCAGGGTGATGCGGGCGGCGTTCACCGTGAGCTCGCCGCGCGGCGTGCGGCGCACCACACCCTCGACGCCGATCAGATCACCGAGATCGAGCAGGCGGAGCAGCGCCAGCTGCTCGGCGGCCAGAAAATCCTTGTGGCCGAAGATCTGGATCTTGCCCGTGGTGTCGTGCAGGTCGATGAACATGCCGCTGTTGCGGATGGCGTGGATGCGCCCCGCCACCGCGACGCGATCCTGGGTGACCGCGCCGACGGGCAATTCGGCGTAGCGCCGGTCGAGCGGCGCGGCCTCGTCGGTGCGCGCGAAGCCGTACGGGTAGGGATCGACGCCGAGCCCCTGCAGCGCCTGCAGCTTGTCGAGCCGCGCGCGCCGGAACAGGTTCTGCTCTTCTTCTCGCTCTTCCGCCATTCGACCGCTCCGCCGCCGCGCCGGCACCACAGCGGAACCCACTTCGTCCGAGATCGCCCGTGAGACCGGCCGGAACATAGTGGCCCGGCATCACCCTCACAAGCTAGCGGTGCGCGCGGCGCCGCAGCCGATATAGTCGCGCCCATGCCGCCGGACCGCATCTCCTTGCCCGACGTGCCCGCGGTCGTCGCGGGCGCACGGCTGATTCTGGCGCTGTCGCCCGACGGCGAGCTCGCGGAGCTTGCGCCGGCGGAGGCGCGGCGGCGAATCGCGGGCGCGGTGCCGCTGGTCTGCCACGCCCGCGCGCTGGCGCGGCGGCTCGAGCTGCCCGGCTTGCGCTGCCACGACGTGCTCGAGCTGTTCGCCTTCGTGCGCCCGGCGCAGTTCTGCGTGCCGACCGCGCGCGGCCTCGCCGAGCGGCTCGGCCTCGACTGCGCGCCGACGCGCGCCGGCGAGGCGCTCGCATTACCGCGCATCGCGGCCGCGCTGCTCGCCGAGCTGGCGCAGGCACGCGATCCCGAAGCGGCGACGCTCGGCAATGCGATGGCGGCGGCCGGCTGGACGTGGGGGCCTTACGTGCAGGCCGCGCTCGCCGGCGTGGCGCCCGGCGCGCGCGGCTTCGCGGTATGGCGCGGCCTGCCCGAGATCTCCGAGCATGCGCCGCCGCCGCCCGCCGGACACGAGCCGGTCGAGCAGGACGAGGCGCGGCGCCGGCTCGCCGAGCTGGTCGGCGCGGACGCCGAGCCGCGCCCGAGCCAGTCCGACTACGCCGCAGCCCTGACGCCGGCGTTCGCGCCGCGCGACCGCACGGGCGAGCCGACGGTCGTGCTCGCCGAGGCGGGCACCGGCGTCGGCAAGACCTTGGGCTATCTCGCGCCGGCCAGCCTGTGGGCCGAAAAGAACGAGGGGCCGGTGTGGGTCTCGACCTTCACGCGCAACCTGCAGCATCAGATCGACGGCGAGCTCGATCGCCTGTTTCCGACGCGTGAGCTCAAGATGCTCAAGGCCGTCGTGCGCAAGGGCCGCGAGAATTATCTCTGCCTGCTCAATCTCGAGGAGGCGGTGCAAGCGCTGCCGGCGCAACCGGGCAATGCCATCGCGCTCGGCCTGATGGCGCGCTGGGCCGCGGCGTCGCGCGACGGCGACCTCACCGGCGGCGACTTTCCCGGTTGGCTGCCCGAGCTGCTGGGCCGCCCGCGCACGCTCGGGCTCGCCGACCGCCGCGGCGAGTGCATCTATTCGGCCTGCCAGCACTATCACCGCTGCTTCATCGAGCGCAGCATCCGGCGCGCCAAGCGCGCCCAGATCGTGATCGCCAACCACGCGCTCGTGATGGTGCAGGCCGCGCTCGGCGGCGACGACGACACCGTGCTGCCGACGCGCCTGGTGTTCGACGAAGGCCACCACGTGTTCGACGCGGCAGACAACGCGTTTTCGGCGCACCTGTCGGGCGGCGAGGGTGAGGAGCTGCGCCGCTGGCTGCTCGGCGCCGAGGGCGGCCGCGCCAGCCGCGCGCGCGGCCTCAAGCGGCGGGTCGAGGATCTGGCGGCGGGCGACGAGCAGGCCGTCGGTGCGCTCGACCAGGCACTGGCGGCGGCGCGCGAGCTGCCCGGCGACGGGTGGCCCGCGCGCCTCGCCGAGGCGCGGCCGGCCGGCGCGCTCGAGCGCTTCCTCGACAAGGTGCGCGGCCAAGTCTACGCGCGCACCTCGCGCCACCAGGACGTCCACGGGCTCGAGACGGAGCTGCATCCGCCGATCGACGGTCTCGTCGAGACGGGCGCCGAGGCGGCCGCCGCCCTGCGCAAGCTGCGCGCGCCGCTCGAGCGCCTGCATACGCGTCTCCTCCGGCGCCTCGAGACCGACGCCGAGACGCTCGACAGCACGACGCGCCAACGCATCGAGGCGATCGGCCGCAGCCTGAACCGGCGCGCGCTGGTGCCGCTCGCCGGTTGGATCGCGATGCTCGACGCGCTCGCCGCGGCGACGCCGCCCGAGTTCGTCGACTGGCTGCAGATCGAGCGCATCGACGGACGCGACCTCGACGTCGGCATGTACCGCCATTGGATCGACCCGACCCGACCGTTCGCGCTCGCCGTGATCGAGCCGGCGCACGGCGCGGCCATCACGTCGGCGACCTTGACCGACGGCACCGGCGACGATGCGGCCGACTGGGCGGCGGCCGAGGCGCGCAACGGCGTGCTGCACCTCGCCGCGCCGCCGCTGCGCGCGCGCGTGCCCTCGCCGTTCGACTATCCCGCGCAGACCCGCGTCTTCATCGTCACCGACGTGCGCAAGGACGATCTGGGCCAGGTCGCAGCCGCCTATCGCGCGCTGTTCCTCGCCGCCGGCGGCGGCGCGCTCGGCCTGTTCACCGCGATCTCACGGCTGCGCGCCGTCCATTCGCGCCTGGCGCCGGCGCTCGACGAAGCCGGGCTCAAGCTCCTGGCCCAGCACGTCGATCCGCTCGAGACCGCGACCTTGATCGATATTTTCCGCGCCGAGGAGGACGCCTGCCTGCTCGGCACCGATGCCGTCAGGGACGGCGTCGACGTGCCGGGGCGCTCGCTGCGGCTGA
>DATJNS010000044.1:0-13413 GCA_035507915.1 Candidatus Sulfotelmatobacter sp. | reverse complement strand
TCATCCAGCTGTTCGAGTCATGGGCTGGGGTACTGGCTGCCCCGGCCTTCGAGCGCTGGGTCATCGAGCCGAATGCGCGGATCGTGGAACGGCTGAGAGAGCGTCATCCTGCGGTTCCCGTGATCCTGTTTCCACGTGGTGTGGGAGCCAATTATCTCGCGGTGAGCGAGACTGTGCGTACCGCAGGCCTCGGACTCGACACGACCGTGCCGCTGGATTGGGCTCGTCAACGTCTGCAACCGCGCCATACGTTGCAGGGCAATCTCGATCCCCAGATTCTCGTGGTCGGTGGCGCCGCGCTCGCGGCGGAAGTCGCTCGCATCCGTAGCGCGCTCGGTGGTGGCCCGTTCGTCTTCAACCTGGGACACGGCATATTGCCGGAAACGCCGCCCGAGCACGTGGCCGAGCTCGTGCGACTGGTGCACGCGTGAACCCACGTATTGCAGTGGTGCTGTTCAATCTCGGCGGACCCGACTCGGTCGCGACCGTGAAGCCCTTTCTCGTCAACCTGTTCAGCGACCCGGCGATCATCCGTGTGCCATGGCCGCTGCGCCCGATCTTGGCGCGCCTGATCGCCCACCGCCGCGCCGGCGTGGCGGAGCGCATCTATGAGCGCCTGGGGGGCGGCTCGCCGCTGTTGGCAAACACGCAAGCGCAGGCCGATGCGCTGACCGCGGCGCTTGGTGATGCGGAGACGCTGCGCGTCTTCATCGCCATGCGGTACTGGCGGCCGCGGGCGGTCGAGACGGCGAAGGCCGTCGCGCGTTTCGCGCCGCACCAGGTCGTCCTGCTGCCGCTCTATCCGCAATTCTCGACAACGACGACGCGGTCGTCGGTTGCGGAATGGCAGCGGGCGGCGCACGCGGCCGGGCTGTCGACGCCGAGTCGGCTGGTCTGCTGTTATCCCGATGATCCGGGATTCGTCGCGGCGACGGCGGGGCATGTGAGGGCCGCGTTGCGTGACGGCGGCCTCGAAGGCCGTGCCCGGGTGCTGTTCTCCGCGCATGGTCTGCCGAAGCGGGTGGTGGCGGGCGGCGATCCTTACCAAGCGCAGGTCGAGCGCACAGTGGCGGCTGTCGTTGCGGCGGTCGGCGTGCCCGCGCTCGATTGGGTCGTGTGCTACCAGAGCCGAGTCGGTCCGCTCGAATGGATCGGGCCGTCGACCGACGACGAGATCCGTCGTGCCGGCGCCGATCGGGTCCCGATCGTGGTCTGTCCGATCGCGTTCGTGTCGGAGCATTCCGAGACTCTGGTCGAACTCGACATCGAGTATCGCCATTTGGCGGAACAGGCGGGCGTGCCACGGTTCGTGCGTGTGCCAACCGTCGGCAACGACCCCCTGTTCATCGACGGCTTGGCGCGGCTGGTGCGTGATGCGATGGCACGCGAGCCCGGGGCTTGCTCCGGCGCGGGGCACCGGCTGTGTCCGGCGACCATGGCGTGCGCGATGGCGAGCGCGGCATGAGCGCGGCCCTGAGCGCGCTCTATCCTTGGATCAAGGCGCTGCACATCGTCTCGATCATTGCCTGGATGGCGGGTCTGCTCTATTTGCCGCGATTGTTCGTTTATCACAGCGATGCGCTGGTGGGTTCGGCGCAGTCCGAGACGTTCAAGGTGATGGAGCGGCGGTTGCTGCGCGGCATCATGAACCCGGCGATGGTCGGCGCGTTCGTGTTCGGCGGCCTGCTGCTGGCGACGCCGGGCGTCGTCGACTGGCACGCCGCCTGGATGTACCTGAAGCTCGTGCTGGTCGCGGGGTTGACCGTGCTCCATCATGTCTTCGCGCGCTGGCGGACGGCATTCGCCGAAGATCGCAATCGGCACGGCGCGCGCTTCTATCGGATCGTCAATGAAATCCCGGCCGTTCTGGTGGTCGGCATCGTGATCTTCATTGTCGTGAAACCTTTCTAGACGAGGTTTCCCGTGTAACATCTCCGTTTGACAGCGGTTTCGGCTTTGGTTACATCTGGCGCCCGAGAGGCCCAGCCGAGGCCAATCTCCCGTCCCCTCCAAGACAGGACGCGTCGCCGGTCGATCGACCGGCCCTCAACGGCATAGCCCGGCGCATCCGCCGCCCGCGGCCACCTCCCACACGGTACCCATCAATGCATCTCGAAAAACTGAAGCGTAAGTCGCCGTCCGACCTCCTGGCGTTCGCCGAGGAGCTGCAGATCGAAAACGCGGGCACCCTGCGCAAGCAGGACATGATGTTCGCGATCCTGAAGCAGCTCGCCGACAACGAGGTCCCGATCTTCGGCGACGGCGTGCTCGAAATCCTGCAGGACGGCTTCGGCTTCCTGCGCTCGCCCGAGGCCAACTATCTGCCCGGGCCCGACGACATCTACGTCAGCCCGAGCCAGGTGCGCCGCTTCGGCCTGCGCACCGGGGACACGGTCGAAGGCCAGATCCGCGCGCCGAAGGACGGCGAGCGCTACTTCGCCCTCCTCAAGGTCAACACCATCAACTTCGAGGCGCCCGAGAAGGTGCGCCACCGGATCAACTTCGACAACCTGACGCCGCTCTACCCCGAACAACGTCTCCACCTCGAGCTCGAGCAAGAGGAAAAGCTGCCGTTCACCGACTCGCGCAAGGGCGCCGCCCAGGCGGTCGCCGCGCCGGCGCCGAGCCGCGTCAAGAACGGCGAAGGCAACGGCGAGGACGCCGCGCCGGTGCCGCGCACCGGCGCGCTGACCTTGAAGGACCGCGGCAAGCGCGGCGGCGCCGACAAGGCGCTCGCCGAGGCACGCAAGGACCTGACGACGCGGGTGATTGACCTGATCTCGCCGCTCGGCAAGGGCCAGCGCGCCCTCATCGTGTCGCCGCCGCGTACCGGCAAGACCATGATGCTGCAGAACATCGCGCACGCGATCTCGGCCAACCATCCCGAGGTCTACCTGATCGTGCTGCTGATCGACGAGCGTCCCGAGGAGGTCACCGACATGGACCGCTCGGTGAAGGGCGAGGTCATCTCGTCGACCTTCGACGAGCCGGCGAGCCGCCACGTGCAGGTCACCGAGATGGTGATCGAGAAAGCCAAGCGCCTGGTCGAGCACAAGCGCGACGTCGTGATCCTGCTCGACTCGATCACGCGTCTGGCGCGCGCCTACAACACCGTCGTGCCGTCCTCGGGCAAGGTGCTGACCGGCGGCGTCGACGCCAACGCGCTGCAGCGTCCGAAGCGCTTCTTCGGCGCGGCGCGCAACATCGAGGAAGGCGGCTCGCTGACCATCATCGCGACCGCGCTGATCGACACCGGCAGCCGCATGGACGAGGTGATCTTCGAAGAGTTCAAGGGCACCGGCAACAGCGAGATCATTCTCGACCGCAAGCTCTCGGACAAGCGCACCTTCCCGGCGATCGACATCACGAAATCGGGCACGCGCAAGGAAGAGCTGCTGGTCGACAAGGGCACGCTCTCGAAGATGTGGGTGCTGCGTCGCGTCCTGATGCCGATGGGCGTCGTCGACGCGATGGAGTTCCTGGTCGGCAAGCTCAAGGAGACCAAGAGCAACGCCGACTTCTTCGACGCGATGAACACCTAGGCGGCCGCCGCGATCCGGCCGCCGAGCTCGCCACGTCTCAGATGACGTGGAACAGGTAGAGCAGAATGACGACCGGGATCGGAATCCCGAGCAGCCAGAGCAGAATGCCGCGCATCGCGTGATCTCCCGAGCCAAGTTTCGCCGCATGCGCGCTCGCGCAAGGCGTCTCGCCAAGCCAACGGAATTTGCGCGAACCGTGTTCCGGAACCGTCGAAGCGCCCGCGATCAATCCGACGATGCGGTGGGCGCGTTGCGTCCCGCTTGGACCGGCTTGCCGGCGGCGTGCAGCGCCACGCGGTAGCCGAACACGAGCGCCGGCCCCAAGGTCGTGCCGGGCCCCGGATAGGCGCCGCGCATCACCGAGGCCATGTCGTTGCCGCAGGCGTAGAGCCCCGGGATCGCCGCGCCGGCGCGATCCTGGACGACGCCGTGCTCGTCGGTCTTGAGGCCGGCGCTGGTCGCCAGCACGCCCGGCCATACCGCGACGGCGAAGAACGGCGGCTCGGCGATCGGGCCGAGGCACGGGTTCGGCTGATGCAGCGGATCGCCGTTGAAACGGTTGAGCTCGCTCGCGCCCTTCCCGAAGGCATCGTCGATGCCGGTCTCGGCGCAGCGGTTGTGATGCGCCACGGTGTCGGCGAGCGCCGCCGGATCGACGCCGAGACGGCGTGCGAGGTCCGCCAGCGTGTCGGCCGCGATCAAGTAGCCGGCGTCGATGAAGCGGCGCAGCCGCCGCGTGCCCGGGTGGATGAGACCGATGCCGTAGCGACGGATGAACCGACGGTCGCACACCAGATGCGCGGGGATCGTCGGCACGCCGGCGTGCGCGCGATACATGCCGAGCACGAAGTCGTGGTACGAGTCAGCTTCGTTGACGAACCGCCGGCCGGCGCGGTTGATCGCGATCAGGCCCGGCTTGGCGCGGTCGAGCAGGATGTGGGGATAGACCGCCTCGCTGCCGTCGGCGCGGCGCAGCACCGAGACCGGGGTCCAGAGGCCGCCGCGCGCGGGATCGTCGTCGAGCGCGGCGCCGAGCGCCTCGGCGAGCGCCAGGCCCTCGCCGGCGGCGCCGTCGAAGGCCGGCGTGTACGCGGCCGTCGGCTGCGGCAGCAGGCGGGCGCGCCAGGCGGCGCTGGCCGCGAAGCCGCCGCCGGCCAGCACGACACCGATCCGCGCGCGCACGCGCCGGCCGCCGTACGGGCTCGCCACCACCGCGCCGAGCACGCGGCCGCCGTCCTGCACCAGCGCGCGCACCGGGCTGTCGAGCCAGATCGGCACGCCTTGGGCGCGCAGGCTGAAGAGCAGGCGGCCGACCAGCGCATTGCCCATCACCAGGCGGGTGCCGCGGGCATGACGCAGGCGATCGCCGGCGTGGCGCAGCAGGAGCCCAAGCGCATGGCGCAGCGCGCGCAACGAGGCGAACGGCGCCAGCAGCGGCGGGATGTCGTCCTTGCCCACAATCATGCCGCCCAGAACCATGAACTCGGGCAGCGGCGGCCGCACCAGGGCGAAGTCGGCGCCGAGCGTGCGGCCGTCGAACGGCGGGGGGATGAGCGCGCGGCCCGCCAGCGCCGCGCCCGACCGCGCGTGGTAGTCGGGATGCTTGGCCGGCGCCACGAAGACGACGGCGCTGCGCGCCTCCAGGTAGTCGAGCGCCTCCGGGCCGGTCTCGAGGAAGGCGCGCCGGCGCCGGTCGGCGACCGGATCGGACGCCAACTCCGCCAGCTCGCCGTCGAGATAGCGCCGCACCGCCTCGGGCGAGTCGGCGAGCCCGGCGCGCCGGCTTTGGCTCGAGCCGGGGACCCAGATGGTGCCGGCGGCGGTCGCCGTGGTGCCGCCGACCTGGCTCGACTTCTCGCACACCAGGACCTTGAGGCCCTCGAGCGCGGCCACCAGGGCGGTCGTCATGCCGGCCGCGCCGGCGCCGACGACCAGCAGGTCGATTTCGGCGTCCCAGCGGTCGGTCGGCGGCACGACGCTTGCTGAGTTGGTCATGGCAGCCATAATGCCGTCTTAATCCCCGGCTTCCGAGCCTGATGGCGGGTCCCGAAACAATCACCTTCTCGCGGCCCGAGGTCGCGTCGATCATGATCGGCCTGGTGCTGGCGATGCTGCTCGCCAGCCTCGACCAGACCATCGTCGCGACCTCGTTGACCGCGATCGCGCGCGACCTCGACGGCTGGCAGCTCATCCCGTGGGTGGTCTCGGCCTATCTCGTCGCCTCGACGATCACGACGCCGATCTATGGGCGCCTGAGCGATCTCTACGGCCGGCGCAAGCTGCTGCTGAGCGCGATCTTGCTGTTCGCCGGCGGCGCCGTCTTGTGCGCGCTGTCGCACTCGATGCCGGAGCTGATCGCGGCGCGCATCGTTCAGGGCATCGGCGGCGGCGGTCTGCGCGCGGTCTCGCAGGCGACGGTCGCCGACATCGTGCCGCCGCGCGAGCGCGGTCGCATCCAGGGCTATTTCACCAGCGTGTTCACGGTCTCGAACGCGATGGGTCCCGTGCTCGGCGGCCTGTTCGTCGACTACCTGTCGTGGCACTGGATCTTCTGGACATACCTGCCGATCGCCGCGGGTGCGTTCGCGTTGTCGAACCGCGCGCTCAAGCGCCTGCCGGTGCCGACGCGCAAGCCGGTGATCGACTGGGCCGGCGCGATCCTGATCCTCTGCGCGACGACGCCGATCCTGCTCGGCGTCGGGCAGGCCCAGAAAGCCGGCGGCTGGCTGTCGATCGAGGTAGTCGGCCCGATTTTGCTCGGCGTGCTCTTCATCGGCGGCCTGATCATGCGCGAGCGCGTGGCGAGCGACCCGATGCTGCCGCTCCGCCTGTTCGCCAACCGGACGTTCTCGTTGTCGAGCCTGATCTCGTTCCTGAACTCCGGCGTGATGATCGCGCTCGTCATGCTGGTGCCGATCAACTACCAGCTGGTCGGCGCCATGCCGGCGAACCAGGCGGGCATCCGCTTGATCTCGCTGACGGTGGGCGCGGTGCTGGGCTCGTTCACGGCGGGCCAGCTGGTCAGCCGCACCGGGCGCTATCGCATCTTCCCGATCATCGGCACCGCGACGACGACGGTGATGTGCGGCCTGATCGCGCTGATCGGTCTCGGTCACCTTCCGCTGTTCGACGTCACGGCGACCACGCTGCTCGGCCTGTCGTTCGGCTTCCAGCTGTCGCCGATGACGGTCGTCGTGCAGAACGCGCTCGACATCCGCGACACCGGGATCGGCATGTCGTGCCTGATGTTCTTCCGCCTGATGGGCGGCGCGTTCGTGGTCTCGCTGCTGAGCGCGGTGCTGATCGGCGACCTCGACGCCGGCGCCGTCGCGGTGCCCGGCCACGAGGCGCTCGGCGCCGCGCCGGGCCTGGCGCTGTTCCATCTCGACGAGAGCAGCGGCGCGTTGACGCCGGCGCTGCTGCTGTCGCTCAGCCACACGATCCGGCACGCCTTCGCGATGGTCTTCTCGGTCGCGGCCGTCCTGTCGGCGTGCGCGCTGGTCGGCGCCTTCGCGCTCAAGGAGGTGCCGCTGCGCGGCCGCGAGGAGCCGCGCCGCGGGCGCCAGGCGGCGGCCGCGGACTGAGTCGCGGGCGGCCTAAGTCGTGAACGTCGCAAAGTCGTCGACCGCCGCGCGTTCGGTCTCGAGCCGGTTGGCGGGGGCCGCGGGGTCCTCGAAGCCGAGGCACATGCCGCACACCACCATCTCGCCGTCCGGCAGGCCGAGCACCCGGCGGACGATGTCGTGGAAATAGATCCACGCCGCCTGGGGACAGGTGTGCAACCCGAACCCGCGGGCCGCCAGCATGACGCTCTGCAGGAACATGCCGTAGTCGATCCAGCTGCCGCGTTCGAGCGCGCCGTCGATCGTAAAGATCATGCCCACGGGCGCGCCGAAGAAATCGAAGTTGCGGCCGTGCTGACGGAACGCCTTGTCGGTCTCGCCGCGCGCGATGCCGAGCAGCGCGTAGAGATCCCAGCCGACCTTGCGCCGGCGCGCCAGGTAAGGCTCGCGCCAATGCACCGGGTAGTACTCGTACTGGCGATGATCGACCCCCGGATTGGCATTGCGGAACGCATGGACGGCGTCGCTGAGCGCCTGGCGCGAGGCGCCGGTCAGCACGTGGACGCGCCAGGGCTGCGTGTTGCTGCCGCTGGGCGTCCGCGCGGCGAGCTCCAGGATGCGGCGCACCGTCGTCTCGGGTACCGGGTCGGGCAGGAATGCGCGCACCGATCGCCGGGTGCGGAGGGCTTCGTCGACGTCCATGGGGTTATCGAGACCAGGGCTCGCAGCGGGCTTCGGGCACGGGCGGGGGGTGGCGATCCTAGGGGCGTCGGCGGCGGTTCATCAATCGGTTGCTTGACCAGACGCTCGTCCCGCGCGACGTTTATGGGGGCGGATGCTACACTACCGGTAAACCAGACGAGACGGGCGGGGGTTGATGGGCAAAGGTAAGGAATTCCGCGATCCACGGCGGCGCGGGTTTGACGACGATTATTTCATGCCGGAGCAGCCTCGTGGTGGTGGCGGTATGCGACCGCCGGCGCGCTCGTTCAGTCCAGGCCCGCCGGAGGGCCCGGTGGTCGACGCCACGGTCAAGTGGTTCAACCCCGAAAAGGGCTTCGGTTTCGCCGAGTTGTCGGACGGCACCGGCGACGCCTTCATGCATATCGGCGTGCTCCAGGCCGCCGGGCGGGAGACGGTGCCGCCGGGCACCAAGCTCAAGGTGCATGTCGGCCAGGGCCAGAAGGGCCGGCAGATCACCCATGTGCTCGAGGTCGACGAGAGCGCGGCCAGCGAGTATCGCCGGCCGCCCCGTCCAGGCGGCCCTGGCGGTGGCGGCGGCTCGCGGCCCCAGCGCTTCGCGCCCGATCCCTCGACCGCGGTCGAGCTTTCCGGGACCGTGAAGTGGTTCAACGGCGAGAAGGGCTTCGGCTTCGTCACGGTGGGCGACGGCGGCAAGGACGTGTTCCTGCACATCTCGGTGCTCGAGCGCGCCCAGCTGACCCACCTGGCGGAGGGCCAGCGCGTCTCGATGCGCGTGGTCGACACGCCGAAAGGTCGCGAGGCGATCTCGATCGCGCTGGCCGGCTGACGCCGCTCCGCGCCGGACCATGGTCGACGTCGCGGGGCTCAAGCCCTACCTCGCCAATATCCTGCGGGATGCCGAGATCCCAGGCCTGCCCGGGCACTACCGCGGCAAGGTGCGGGAGAATTACGACCTCAAGGACGGCACGCGGCTCCTGATCGCGACCGACCGGCTGAGCGCGTTCGACCGCAACCTGACGGCGATCCCGCTCAAGGGCCAGGTGCTGACCCAGCTGGCGCGTTTCTGGTTCGACCGCACGCGCGACATCTGCCCCAACCACGTGATCGACTACCCCGATCCCAACGTGCTGGCGTGCCGGCGGCTCACCATCATGCCGGTCGAGATCGTCGTGCGCGACTACCTGGCCGGCACGACCTCGACGTCGATCCTGTCGATGTACAAGGCGGGCGAGCGCACGATGTACGGCCACCGCTTCCCGGACGGGCTCAAGGCCAACCAGAAGCTTCCGGAGACCATCATCACGCCGACCACCAAGGCGTTCGACGGTGGGCACGACGAGCCGCTGACCGAAGACGAGATCATCGGCCGCAAGCTGCTCACCGCGCAGCAGTGGCGCACCGTCTCGGACTACGCGCACGGTCTGTTCGCGCACGGCCGCGCCTGGGCGCGCGAGCGCGGCCTGATCCTGGTCGACACCAAGTACGAGTTCGGCTTCACCGACGACGGCCGGATCCTGCTCGCCGACGAGATCCACACGCCCGACTCGAGCCGCTATTGGTTCGCCGCCAGCTACCCGGCGCGCTTCGAAGCCGGCGACCGGCCGGAGAGCTTCGACAAGGATTTCGTGCGCAACTGGGTGGTGGCGCGCTGCGACCCCTACAAGGACGCCGTCCCGCCGATCCCCGACGACGTCGTGCTCGAGGCGGCGCGCATCTACATCGACGCCTTCGAGACCATCACGGGCACGCGTTTCCCGCTGCCCGACCCCAAGATCCCGATCCTCGACCGCATCCGCGCCAACCTGGCGAAGTATCGCTGATCGGCTCGATGCGACCGCAAGGTCGTCATCCTCGGGATGAACCCGGATGAACCCGAGCATGACGAGGGGAGTGGTGCGCAGACCCTCCGATGTCGCGGGCGATCAGCCGCGCTGGAATTCGAGGATGTCGAAGCCGACGTTGCGGTCGACCAGGTAGATCAGGCCGCGCGCATCGACGTCGACGTCGTTGCTCTGCGGGCTCGGCCGGCCGCCGACCGGCTCGGGAATGAAGTGGCCGACCTCGCGCGGCGCCATGGGGTCGGCGATGTCGACGATGCGCAGGCCGCCGGCGAACCAGGCGCAATAGACCAGCGTGTCCTTCATGTGCTCCTGGAACTGGTGCGCGCCGAAGCGGCCGCCCGGCGTGCGGCTCCACGGCGAGTCGAGCTCGCTGACCTGGAACATCGAGAGCGGCGCGATGGCAGCCGGATCGGCGACGTCGAACACCCACAGGCTGGCGTGCGGTCGGCCGCGTCGCGCCTCGGTCTCGGCGGCGTTGTAGAACTGGTCCTCCTCGTCCATCACGACCGCGACGTCGCGGCCGCCGACGGTGAAGGGCACGTGCAGCACCGTGTGGGTCGGCTCGGGGAACGGCGGGTGGTAGTTGTAGGCGCCGATCGTCTTCGGCTTGGTGACGTCCGCAATGTCGATGATCCGGATGCCGGCGTGCCACATGCCGGCCCACAGCCGGTCGCCCTGGCGCATCGCATGGTGCAAGCGGTGCGAACGGCCCTCCCAGCGCGGCGTCTCGCCGCCGGCCAGATGCTGACCCTCCATCCACCAGCGCGACACCTCGGTCGGCCGCTCGGGATTGCGGATGTCGTAGATCACCAGGATGTTGCCGACATAGCCGGGCATCTCGGTCGAGATGTAGGCATGTTGGGCGTCCATGTCGTAGCGGTGGACGCCGATGCCGCCGGTGCGCTGATAGGCGATCAGGCGCGGCTCGGCCGGCTTCGACACGTCGTAGATCTTGAAGCCGCCGTCGCGATAGGGCTGCTGCTCGGCCTCCAGCAGCTTCGGGATGTCGGCTTCCTGCAGGCTCATCTTCTCGGCGAGCTCGGCGTTGGTGGGCTCGCGGCCGAGCGCCTCGCGCAGCCGGGCGCGCAACGCCGGCAGCTGCTCGGCCTTGCGCCCGATGCCGGTGTTGTTGCGCTCGTGATTGACGATCATGACGTCGCCGACCACGCGCGCCTTGTGACTGTGCGAGTTCGGATCGTCGAGCGTGATGGTCGCGACCGTGCGCGGATGGCGCGGGTCCGACACGTCGAGGATGGTCGTGCCGAGCCGCGCCTTGTTCGGAATGTGACCGACGTAGCAGTAGTTGCCGTTGACGTAGACCTGGCCGGCGCCCGGCAGGTCGAGATGCGCCACACGCTTGACGTTGCGCGCCAGCGCGCCGTTGGTTCCGGTCATCGACGGTCTCCGCTCCAATCCCGCAATCGGCGTCTCAGTCCACGTGGGCGCCCGACCGGCGCACGATCTCGGCCCATTTCGGACCTTCGGCGGCAATATAGGCCGAGAAGGCGGCTGGCGGCCCGCCGATGATGTCGACGCCCTGGATGGCGAGCGCTTGGCGCACGTCGGGCAGCTTCAGGATCGCATCGATCTCGCGGTTGAGCCGCTCGACGATCGGTTGCGGCGTTCCCGTCGGCACGACCACGCCGTGCCAGGTCGTCGACACGCAGCCCGGCACGCCGGCTTCCGCCATCGTCGGCAGGCCGGGGAACGTCGGTGCGCGCCCGACGGTCGTCACCGCGAGCGCGCGCAGCTTGCCGGCTTCGATGAACGGCCGCCCCGACACCGAGGTGGCGAACATGAGCTGGACGCCCTGGCCGGCGATCAGATCGGTGAGGGCCGGGACGGCGCCGCGGTAGGAGATGTTGACGATGTCGACCTTGGCCAGCGTCTTGAACAGCTCGGCCGTCAGGTGCGACGGCGAGCCGTTGCCCGACGAGGCGTAGTTGAGCCGGCCGGGTGAGGCGCGCGCGAGCCCGATCAGCTCGGCGACCGAGCGGGCCGGCACGCTCGGGTTGACGACCAGCACGTTGGGTTGGTCGCCGACCAGGATGACGGGCGTGAAATCCCTGGCCGGATCGTAGGTCAGATGGCGGTAGAGCGCCGGGTTGGCGGCCAGGATGCCGATGTTGCCCATCAGCAGCGTGTAGCCGTCGGCCGGCGCCTTGGCGACGCTCTCGGCGGCCAGGTTGCCGCCGGCGCCGGGCCGGTTGTCGGTCACCACCGGCTGCCCCAGCCGCTCGCCCAGCTTCTGCCCGATGGTGCGCGCCAGCACGTCGCTGGGGCCGCCCGGCGTGAAGCCGACGACGAAGCGCAGCGGCCGCTCGGGGTAGTCGGAGGCGTAAGCGGGTGGCGTCGGGGCGGTCCAAATACCGCAGAGGACGCAGAGGAGGCGCAGAGCGTGCCGAGGCAACGACGGGGATGCGCGGAGCGCTGCAGCCCCTCCGCGGCCTTTGCGCCTTCCCTGCGGCCTCTGCGGTGAAACGACCGGGATGGCTACGCGACCTTGCGGAGCTTGGTCAGGCAATGCGGGTCGCGGTCCTCGGGCACCGGGTGGCCGCAGTTCTTCATGTGGGTGCGCGAGACCTCGCCGACATAGACCGAGCCCTGGGAGTCGATCGCGACGCCGTGCGGCGCGATGAACTTGCTCGGCTTGCCGTCGCCCTCGAAGTCGCCGATGCGCGACAGGAGCTCGCCCTTGTGGGTCACGACGCTGAGGCGCGGGCCGATATGGGGCATCTTCTCGTTGACCTTGCCGCCCGGGCCGAGCTCGCCGATGTAGCACACCGGCTGCTTCTTGTAGGGCATGCACAGGCCGCACGGCCGGTGGATGTTGTTCCACTGCGCCTCGTATTTGCCCTTGCCGTCGAACACCTGGACGCGGTGGTTCTCGCGGTCGGCGACGTAGACCCAGCCGTCGGCGTCGGTGCAGATGTTGTGCACGATGTTGAACTGGCCGGGCTTGGTGCCGGGCTCGCCCCACGACATCAGGAGCTTGCCGTCGGGCGCGTATTTGTGGACGCGCGCGTTGCCGTAGCCGTCCGAGACGTAGATCTCCTGGCTCGGCGACAGCGCGGTGTGGGTGCAGCGGTTGAACGGCTTGCCGCTGACGAACGGCGCGGGCTCGCCCGGGATGCCGATGGTCAGCAGCACCTTGCCCTCGAGCGTGCACTTGCGCACGGTGTGGTCGCCGTCGTCGGTGCAGTAGATGGAGTCGTCCGGGCCGATGTGAGCGCCGTGCGGATGGGAGAAGACGTCCTCGCCCCACGACCCGAGCAGGGTGCCGTCGCGGTCGAAGACGATCATCGGATGGTCGCCGCGGTTGAAGACGTAGACCCGGTCGGCCCGGTCGATGGCGACGCCGCCGACGTCGCTCATCTCCCAGCCGTCGGGCAGCTCGCCCCAGCCCTCGGCGACCCGGTACGCGTACTCGCCGCGGCCCAGCTGGACGCTGGTGGTCATCCCTCAGCGCCCGGTGTACTGGAGGGCGAACAGCCCCCGGTCGGTGTCGGTCAGGAAGCACACGCCGTCCACCGTCACGAAGACGTCGGCTGAGTGCAGCGGGACCTGCTCGCCGCCCGGGGCGGCCGGCTCCGGCGGTGACGCGACGAAGTAGCCCGTCTGGCGGGGCTGGTACTGATTGCCGATGTCGAACGCGCGCAGCCCGGCGTTCTGGTAGGTCACGAACACCGTCGAGGGGTCCTGCCAGGCGCCGGCCCGGTTCTCGTAGATGTTGTGCGGGCCGAAATGGCCGGGCTCGGCGCA
>DATJNS010000043.1:0-5307 GCA_035507915.1 Candidatus Sulfotelmatobacter sp. | reverse complement strand
GACGTCGGTGAACAGGAAGCTCATCTCGCGCCGCTCGCCGCCAAGCTCGGGCAGGCGCTCCTCCTTCACCATCTGGTCGACCAGCTCCGACGACAGATAGCGCGCGAACATCTGGCGCAGCCGGCGCTTGTCCTTGTCCGTAATCATGATGCGGTAGACGAGGATCAGGCCGAAGGCGAGCGCCACCACGATCGGCGGCGCCAACAGCGGCAGCACCAGCCCGCCGTGCATGGCGACCGTCGCGAGCGCGCCGTAAAGCACGACGCCGGCCGCCAGCGCCGCCGCCGCCACGCCGAGGGGCGTCAGGACGCTGACGGTTGCCGCGAGGATGCCGGCGCCGCCGGTGATCGCCGCGTCGCCGGTCGGCGGCAGCTCGCGCAGCACGTCGTGGCGCAGCAGATTGTTGATCGCCGTCGCATGGATCAGCACGCCGGGGACGGTATCGCGCACGATCGGCGGACCCTGAAGCGCGGCGAGCGGCTCGGTCGCGCAGCGCGGTTGGCGTCCCGCCTCGTCGGGACCGTTGATCAACCGCCGCGACGTCGTCCGACGGTCTTCGACGTCGGCGATCAATCCGATCAGCACGACCTTGCCGGCGAAGTGCTCGCGGAAATAGTCGAGCTTGCCGGCGGCGGCGCAGGCATAGATGTCGCCGAGGGGATAGACCGGAACGTCGGCGCCGCCGCCGTCGAAGTTGAGCAGCATCGCGTCGTTGCGCTGCGGGATCTGCCAGCCGCCGAGGGTGACCGGCCCGCTCGACCAATCGACCGGAGCACGGGCGGCGCGCGATGCGAGCTCGAGCGCGAAGGCCGTTTCGGTCCGGGTTCCGGTCTGCCGATCGTCGGCCTGGAAGGTCAGCGGCGCGCGTCGGATGACCTCGTCGTCATCGCCGACCAGGTTGGTCGCGCGAATGTTGCGCGCGTTGCCGACCGCGAAGCTGTAGCCCGGATAGGGCGCGATCGGCAGTTGGGAGTGCTGCACCTTGCCGAGCACGACGCGGTTCGCGCGGCCGCCCCGCTGCAGCGCGATCATGTAGTCGCGGTCGTAGCCGTGCAGGAACGGCTCGACCGAGGTCGACAGGATGACGTCGAAGCCGACCACCGCGGCATCCGCGTCGAGCACCGTGCTCAGGACCTTGCCGAGCTGCGGCGTCCACAGCGGCTGCGGCAGCTCGGCGAACGGCAGGGTGCGGAAGGTCTCCTCGTCGATCGCGATCACCGCGCTCGGCGAGCTCGCCGCCGGATGCAGCGCGCCGTAGGCCTGATGGCGCAGCCAGAACAGTCCGTCGATCGACCAGCCCTTGAGCAGATCGCCGGTGCCGAGGAGCGTGACCGCGGTCGCGAGCGTCCCGGCGGCCACCGCAGCCAGCAGATCGCGCGGCTTCATGACGATCGCGACGCCTCCGACGCGCGGGGCTACGGCAGCCGGACCAGCCGGCCGACCGCGGGGATCGCGCCCGGCTTGGCGAGCGCATCGACCTTGAAGATCACGCTCTGCGCGCCGCTCGATGCCTGGTAGATCCCGCCCGGCGCCAGCGCGACGTCTTGACGCGCGAGGTCGAGCACGGCGACGCGCGCGCCGGCCGCCTTGGTCACCGGGAGATCGAGCGGCGGCTGGCCGGTCGCGTCGAGCCGCTTGATCTCGAGCCGCCCGGCGCCCGCGAGCGTGAAGATCGGGCTCACGCCGTAGACCGTGAGCTGCGCCTGCGGGCCAGCGGCGGACGACGCCGGCTTGGGCACGCCGCGGAACACCATGACGCCGCTCTTGGCCGCCTGACTGGCGGTCAGCTCCATGCGGCCGCCGTCGCACTCGACCCGTTCGCGCGTGACCTGACCGCCGTCGATCGCGCTCTGCTCGGTGCCGATCACGAGCTTGGCGCCCGTGATGGTCTCGTGCGCGCACGACTTGAGATAGCCGAGGACGAGCGTGGCGTGGGCCGGCACCTCGAGCCGCGTGCCCGTGGTCAGGTAATCGAACGGCTGCACGCCTTTGATCGGCCCCTGGACGTCCTCGACGACAGCCACCGGCTCGGCGGCGGCGGCGGGCCAGATCCCGGCAACGATCACCGAAACGGCGGCCGTCAGCAGAAACGCTCGAGTCATGACGGGCATCCGAGAGACCCTCTGGCGAAGCGGCGCCACCCTCTGGTCACGCGCGGTCGGCGAACAGGATTTCACCATGGCGGGTCGGTAACCGGTTATGAAGGCGTTCACATCACCGGGCGCCGGCCGCGGCCGGCGCGCTCGGCCGGTTCCGGCGGCACGAACGGTAGCTCTCCGCCCTCGGCGAGGCGCGTCATCTCGTCCCGGTCGAGCAGCGTGATGGCGCCGCCCTCGACGCTCACCAGCCCCGCCTTCTGCCAGGCCGCCAGGTGCTTGTTGATGCTCTCGCGCGATACGCCGAGCATGCCGCCGAGCTCGCGTTGGGACAGCCGCGCGCCGATCTTGACGCCGCCGGCACCCGGCTGGCCGTGCGCCGCCGCCATCTGGAGCAGCTTCTTGGCGAGCCGCGCGGTCACCGGCAGCAGGAAGATGTCCTCGAGCTGGTCGGTGGTCGTGCGCATGCGCTCGCACAGGGTCAGGAGCAGGCGCACCGCGAGCTCGGAATGACGGGCGAGAAACGGCAGGAAGTCGCGCCGATCGATGATCAGGAGCTCGGCCGGCTCGACGATCGTGGCGTCGGCGGTCCGGTCGCGGCCGTCGAGCATCGCGATCTCGCCGAACAGCTGGCCGGCCTCGATCACGTTGAGGATGAGCTCGTGGCCGTCGGGTCCGGTCAGGCTGATGCGCACGCGGCCGGAGACCACCGCAATCATCTGACCGCCGGGATCGCCGCGCGCGAACAGCGGCGCGCGCGCCGGGTAGCGCACGACCCTGGCGTGCGCCAGGAGGTCGTCGAGCTCAGCGGCGGTCAGACTGTGAAACAGCGGATGGCGCTGGAACAGGCTGCGGATCTCGGCGTCGCGGTCGCTCGCCATCGCCATCTCGTCGGTTGCGCGGGCGGTCGACGTGGGCGCCGTACGACATGTTGTGAACGGCGCCACACCCGCCATCTCTCGGGATGGTATATTTAGCACAAATCAGCCATGGGAGTGCGTTATCGATGCGGGTCGCCCGGGTCGGCTTGGCTGTGCTGTGCGCTGTGGTCCCGGCGGCGTTTGGATCGGTCGGAGCGCTGGCGGCGGAGCCGGCCGGCGCGGAGGCCGCATCGCTCACGACCGGGGCGCCGCCGCGCACGGTCAGCGACATCACGGGCGTGCTCGGCGCCTACAAGCCGGACCCACAAAAGGCCGCGGCCGCAAAGGCGGCTGCCGACGAGCAACCGCCCGCCGGGCAATCGGTCGCCGAGCTGGCCGAGTTCTATTACCGGCGCGGCAACGCCGCCGGGCAGGTCGGGCGCGTCACGCAGCGGGTCGACGACCTGCGGCAAGCCCTGGCCCTTGCCGAGAAGGCGGGCAGCGAGCGCAGCCGCATCCTCGAGCAGCTCGCGCAGGCCGAATTCCAGTCGAGCAACGTCGCCAACGCGATCCGCTACGGCCAGCAACGCATCGAGGTCGATGAAGCCGCGAACGCGCGCGGCCGGCTGTTCGGCGGCTATCGCCAGCTGATGTTCTACTACCTGAAAAGCGGCAACCTGCAGGAGGCGGAGCGCTGGGTTGCAAAGCTGCGCACGCTGTACGCCGACATGCAGAACCGCGGCACCGGCCAACGCCCGCAGGGAGCGCGGCAGGTCGGCCGCGGCGCGGCACGGCCAACCAACGAGGCGGCCCCGCCCGCGGGCGGCGACCGCTTCGCGCTGTTTCGTCCCGCCTGGCGCGCCGCCGTGGCGGTCGCCGAGGCTCAGCTCGCCGCCGCCCGGGGACGTTATCGCGAAGCGGAAACGACCTACCGCACGGCGATCGACGAGAGCGACGAGTTCATCCGTAATGTCCCCAACCTGCCCGCCACCAGCGAGCGGCCCCCGATCGAGTTCCTGGAGAACGGGCGCGACAATTTGATCGCCGAGCTTTCAGCGACCTTGCGCGAGCAGGGCAAGCTTGTCGAAGCCGAGCTTGAGGCCCGCCGCGCGCTGACCAACACCCTCAAGACCTTCGGCCGCTACCATCCGTCGACCGCGCAACGGCTGTCCGTGCTGACCTTCGCGGTCAAGGAGCAGGGCCGCGCCATCGAGGCCGAGCGGCTCGCGCGCGCCAACATCGCCATCTTCGAGGCGATCGACGCATCCCGCTCGTGGGGCCTGGCAAGCGCGCGCGGCGAGCTGGGCAGCGCGCTGGTCGCCCAGGGGCGCTGGGCCGACGCGGCGGCGAGCTTCGACGCCATGATGGCGGGCCTCGCGGGCGACCCGATCGGCACGCGCCACTTCGGCTTCGGCAATTTCGACTGGGTGACCGCGCTGATCAAGACCGGACGGTTCGACCAGGCGCTCGCGATGGCGAACCGCCTGCTCGAGCACCGGCGCAAGTTCATGGGCGAGCAAAGCTACCCGACCGCGTTCGCACGCGGCTTCGTCGGCATGGTGCTGGCCGCGCAGGGGCAGCGCGAGCCGGCGCTCCGGGCGTTTCGCGACGCGATCCCGACGCTCCTGTCGAAACCCCAGCAATCGGCCGACGACGGTCCGACCGCCAATGCGCAGCGGCTGCGCCTGCTGCTCGACGCCTACATTCGCCTGCTCGCGGAGATCCGCGGCACGCCGGTGGAGGCCAACGCCAGGATCGACGCCGCGGCCGATGCCTTCCAAGCCGCGGACGCGGCGCGCGGCCAGACGGTGCAGAAAGCCCTCGATGAAGCCAGCGCGCGCGTCACGTTGCGCGACCCTGCGCTGACCGACCTGGCACGCCGCGAGCAGGACACCGGCCAGGAGCTCGCCGGGCTCGAGAGCACGTTGGCCGACGCCCTGTCGGCGCCAGCCGACCAGCAGGACGCGCACGCGATCGACGTGCTGCGCGACCAGATCAATCAGCTGCGCACGTCACGCGACGGCCTGCGTCAGGAGATCGCGCGGCGCTTCCCCGACTACGCGCAGCTCGTCAACCCGAAGCCGGCGACGATCGAGGCGGCGCGTGCCGCGCTCAAGCCCGGCGAGGCGCTGTTCGCCACCTACGTGTCGGACGACGCGACGTTCGCCTGGGCCGTGCGGCAGCAAGGGCCGAGCGTGTTCGCCAAGGCTGCGCTCAGCCGCAAGCAGCTCAACGCCGCGGTCGCGCAGCTGCGCCACGCGCTCGACCCGCAGGCCGAGACGACGGGCGAGATCCCACGCTTCGACGTCGCCCTGGCCAACGAGCTCTACAACGCCCTGCTCAAACCGGTC
>DATJNS010000042.1:0-13776 GCA_035507915.1 Candidatus Sulfotelmatobacter sp. | reverse complement strand
ATCCTGGGCCAGACCGGCCCGAGCCTGAGCTTCGATCAGATCAAGATCCAGATCGCCTCGCCGGAGCAGATCCGCTCCTGGTCTTATGGCGAGATCAAGAAGCCCGAGACGATCAACTACCGCACCTTCAAGCCGGAGCGGGATGGGCTCTTTTGCGCCAAGATCTTCGGTCCGATCAAGGATTACGAATGCTTGTGCGGCAAGTACAAGCGCATGAAGTACCGCGGCATCATCTGCGAGAAGTGCGGCGTCGAGGTCACGCTCTCGAAGGTGCGGCGCGAGCGCATGGGCCATATCGAGCTGGCCTCGCCGGTCGCCCACATCTGGTTCCTCAAGTCGCTGCCGAGCCGCATCGGCCTGCTGCTCGACATGACGCTCAAGGACCTCGAGCGGGTGCTCTATTTCGAGAACTACGTCGTCACCGAGCCGGGCCTGACCTCGCTCAAGCTGCGCCAGCTGCACAGCGAGGAGGAGTTCGTCACCGCCCAGGAGGAGTTCGGCGACGAGAGCTTCGAGGCCAAGATCGGCGCCGAGGCCCTCAAGATGATGCTCGGCAAGATCGAGCTCGTGGAGGACCAGGAGCGCCTGCGCACCGAGCTCAAGGAGACCTCGTCGGAGGCGCGCCGCAAGAAGCTGGTCAAGCGCCTGAAGCTGGTCGAGGCGTTCGTCGAGTCGGGCGCCAAGCCGGAATGGATGATCCTCGAGGTCGTCCCGGTGATCCCGCCCGAGCTGCGCCCGCTGGTGCCGCTCGACGGCGGCCGTTTCGCGACGTCGGACCTCAACGACCTCTACCGCCGCGTCATCAACCGCAACAATCGCCTGAAGCGGCTGATCGAGCTCAAGGCGCCCGACATCATCGTGCGCAACGAGAAGCGCATGCTGCAGGAGGCGGTCGACGCCCTGTTCGACAACGGCCGGCGCGGCCGCGTCATCACCGGCGCCAACAAGCGGCCGCTGAAGTCGCTGTCCGACATGCTGAAGGGCAAGCAGGGCCGGTTCCGGCAGAACCTGCTCGGCAAGCGCGTCGACTATTCGGGGCGCTCGGTCATCGTCGTCGGGCCGGAGCTCAAGCTCCACCAGTGCGGCCTGCCGAAGAAGATGGCGCTCGAGCTCTTCAAGCCGTTCATCTACGCCAAGCTCGAGCTCTACGGGCTCGCCTCGACCATCAAGGCCGCCAAGCGCATGGTCGAGAAGGAGCGGCCGGAGGTCTGGGACATCCTCGAGGAGGTGATCCGCGAGCACCCCGTGATGCTCAACCGCGCGCCCACGCTCCACCGCCTCGGCATCCAGGCGTTCGAGCCGGTGCTGATCGAGGGCAAGGCGATCCAGCTGCACCCGCTGGTCTGCACGGCCTTCAATGCCGACTTCGACGGCGACCAGATGGCGGTCCACGTGCCGCTGTCGCTCGAGGCGCAGCTCGAGGCGCGCGTCCTCATGATGTCGACCAACAACATCCTGTCGCCCGCCAACGGCAAGCCCATCATCGTCCCGAGCCAGGACATCGTGCTCGGCCTCTATTACATGACGATGGAGGAGATCTCGCAGGCGCCGCTCGACAAGCGCACCAAGAAGCGCCTGCGCCGCGCCTTCGCCGATGTCGGCGAGATCGAGCGCGCGCTGGCGGCCAAGGCCGTGACCCTGCACACGCCCATCGAGGCGCGCTACCACACGGTCGACCGCAACAACGAGCCGATCACGCTGCGCGTCGAGACGACGCCCGGGCGCATGCTGCTGTCCGAGATCCTGCCGCGCAACCCGCTGATCAGCTTCGACCTGATCAACCGGCTGCTGACCAAGAAGGAGATCTCGGCGGTGATCGACGTGGTCTACCGCCACTGCGGCCAGAAGGAGACGGTGATCTTCGCCGATCGCCTGATGGCGCTCGGCTTCGCGCACGCCTGCCACGCCGGCATCTCGTTCGGCAAGGACGACCTGATCGTGCCCGACGCCAAGGAGGCGCTGGTCGTCGACGCCCAGGCCAAGATCAAGGAGTACGAGCAGCAGTATCTCGACGGCCTGATCACCCAGGGCGAGAAGTACAACAAGGTGGTCGACGTCTGGTCGCAGTGCACCGAGCAGGTCGCCGAGGCCATGATGAAGGTCATGCAGGACAAGAGCGACGGCGAGGCGATCAACTCGGTCTACATGATGGCGCACTCGGGCGCCCGCGGCTCGGCGGCGCAGATCAAGCAGCTCGCCGGCATGCGCGGCCTGATGGCCAAGCCGTCGGGCGAGATCATCGAGACGCCGATCGTGTCGAACTTCAAGGAAGGCCTGACCGTGCTCGAGTACTTCAACTCGACCCACGGCGCCCGCAAAGGCCTGGCCGACACGGCGCTCAAGACCGCCAACTCGGGCTACCTGACCCGCCGCCTGGTCGACGTCGCGCAGGACTGCATCATCGTCGAGGAGGACTGCGGCACCAACCAGGGCATCACGGTGCGCGCCGTCGTCGAGGGCGGCGAGGTGATCTCGCCCCTGTCCGAGCGGATCCTCGGCCGCACGACGTGCGACGACATCGTCGATCCGTTGTCGGGCAAGGTGATCGCGAAGGCGATCGACATCATCGACGAGGACGCGGTCGAAAAGATCGACCAGGCCGGCATCGACAGCGTGCGCATCCGCTCGACGCTCACCTGCGAGAGCAAGAGCGGCGTGTGCGGCTCGTGCTACGGGCGCGATCTCGCCCGCGGCACGCGCGTCAACGTCGGCGAGGCGGTCGGCGTGATCGCCGCCCAGTCGATCGGCGAGCCGGGCACCCAGCTCACCATGCGGACCTTCCACATCGGCGGCGCCGTCCAGCGCGGCGCCGAGCAGTCGAGCGTCGAGGCCGCCTATGACGGCGTGATCAAGATCATCAACCGCAACGTGGTGATCAACAGCCAGGCGACGCCGGTCGTGATGGGCCGCAACTGCGAGCTCGCGGTGCTCGACGAGACCGGCCGCGAGAAGGCGCGCCACCGTATTCCGTACGGCGCCAAGCTGCTGTACGACGACAACGCCAAGGTGAAGAAGGGCCAGCGGCTCGCCGAATGGGACCCCTACACCCTGCCGATCCTGACCGAGCGCGAGGGCATCGCGCACTATGTCGACCTGATCGAGGGCGTGTCCGTGCGCGAGGTGCTGGACGAATCGACCGGCATCTCGAACCGGGTGGTGATCGACTGGCGGCAGCAGCCGCGCGGCAACGACCTCAAGCCGCTCATCATGCTGCGCGACGAGAAGGGCAACGTCATCAAGCTCGCGAACGGGCTCGAGGCGCGCTACTTCATGTCGGTCGACGCGATCCTCTCGATCGAGAGCGGCCAGTCCGTCAAGGCCGGCGACGTGCTCGCCCGCATCCCGCGCGAGAGCTCCAAGACGCGCGACATCACCGGCGGTCTGCCGCGCGTCGCCGAGCTGTTCGAGGCGCGCAAGCCCAAGGACTACGCGATCATCAGCGAGGTCGACGGTCGGGTCGAGTTCGGCCGCGACTACAAGACCAAGCGGCGCATCCTGGTGGTGCCCGCCGAGGAGGGGCGCGATCCGATCGAGTACCTGATCCCCAAGGGCAAGCACATCTCGGTGCAGGAGGGCGACTACGTCCGCAAGGGCGACCTGCTGATGGACGGCAACCCGGTGCCGCACGACATCCTGCGCGTGCTCGGCATCGAGGCGCTGGCCAACTACCTGATCAACGAGATCCAGGAGGTCTATCGGCTGCAGGGCGTCAAGATCAACGACAAGCACATCGAGGTGATCGTCCGCCAGATGCTGCAGAAGGTCGAGATCGACGACGCCGGCGAGACGACCTTCCTGATCGGCGAGCAGGTCGACAAGCCCGAGTTCGACGCGGTCAACCTCAAGGCCGAGGCCGACAAGCTCCGGCCGGCGGTCGCCCATCCGGTGCTCCAGGGCATCACCAAGGCGTCGCTGCAGACCAACTCGTTCATCTCGGCGGCGTCGTTCCAGGAGACCACGCGCGTGCTCACCGAGGCCGCGGTGTCGGGCCGGGTCGACCATCTCGAGGGGCTGAAGGAGAACGTGATCGTCGGCCGGCTGATCCCGGCGGGCACCGGCTCGGTGATGAACCGCCTGCGCGGCGTCGCCGCCGAGCGCGACAAGGAGGCCGTCGAGGCCGAGCCGTCGGCGGCTCAGCCGGCGCCGATGATCGAGAAGCGCACCGCGCGCACCGCGTAGGTCCAGCGCCACAAGCGACGACGGCCGGCGCTCCTGCGAGTGCCGGCCGTTTTTCTTTTGCTAATCGTGCCTGGACCGTAGGCACCCGGCGAGCACCGTCCGTCAAACTCGCATTCATCGCAGGTCGCGGGTAGGCCCCCGTCACCCGGCAAGATCGCCGACACCGGCATCCATCGATCGAATCACGCGGAGGCGACCCCGAGACGTGCCTCGATCGCGGCCGCGACGTCGAGCAGCCTTCCATCGGCGTAGCGCGGCCCGATGACCTGCAGCCCGATCGGCAAACCACCGGGGCCGACGCCCAATGGCAGACTGACCGCCGGCAGTCCGGCGATGTGAAACGGCAGGTTGAAGATCGGCGACCCGGTGTCGGACAGGCCGAGCGGCGCTTCCTCGCCGGCCGAGGGCGCCAGCAGAAAATCGACCGTCTCGAAGATCGTGTCGAAACAGGCTTCCGCGACCGCGAGCCGTCTCAGATTGGCTTCGTGCTGTTCGGGTCCACGGCGCGTCCCGCGTTCGATCGAGGCGCGCATCCACGCCGACAGGGATTGGGGGCGCCTCGCATAGTCCCCGGCGAAATTGCGTGCGGCCTCGAACTCGATCACTTGCCAGCACAGCTCCTCGGCATCGCCGAACGTGTCCGGGTAGGCGATCTCCCGAAGCGCGACGCCGGCGGCCTCGAGCCGCGACGCGGCGACTTCGATCGCGGCGCGCACGGCCGAGCTCGCGCGGTCCCAATACGGCGTTCGGCACAAGCCGGCGCGAAGTTTCCCGGAGACCGGCGCAATCGCCGCCGCTCGCGCGCCGACCAGCGCCGCGCGGAACAGCGCGAGGTCGGGCACCGAGCGAGCGAACAAGCCGATCCTGTCCAGCCGTTCGGACAGATGCTTCATTCCGCCGAAGGATACCGAGCCGCTGCTGGGTGTCAGGGCGTGGACCCCGCAATAGGCGGCCGGACGGATGGTGGACCCTGCCGTCTGGCTGCCGATCGCGAGATAGACGTGCCGATCGGCGACCGCCGCGGCGGAGCCGCTCGACGAGCCGCCAGGCGTGTGCAACGGATCGAGCGGATGCGCGGTCTTGCCGGGGTTCCGACCGGCAAACTCGGTCGTGACGGTCTTGCCCAGCACCAGGCCCCCGGCGGCACGGCAGGTGGTCACGCAAACGGCGTCGCGCGCCGGGCGGTGTCCTGCATAGATCGGCGAGCCGTAGGCGGTGGGCAACTCGGCGGTGTCGACGATGTCCTTGAAGCCGATCGGCACCCCATGGAGCAATCCGGCGGCATCGGATCGCAGGCTGCGCGCCTGGGCGAGGGCGTGGTCGGCGTCGACATGTTCCCACGCGCGTACCGCGACGTCGCGTGCTGCGATCCGGGCGAGGCACGCCTCGACGACTTCGACCGGCGAGGCCTTCTCACCGCGATAGAGGCTCAGCACCTCGGACGCGGTCAGTGCCGTGAGGTCGCTCATCGGCAGCTCCTTCAGCTCGTCGGCGCCGGAGCGATGTCGTCGCTCCAGTGCATCAGATGGGCCTCGAGGCGCGACAGCGCCCACAGTTCCGCCGCCGCGATCACGGCGATGACGGCGATCGCGCCGAGCGTGTGGCTCATCTCATAGGCTTTCGAGGTGCTGTCGACCAGGTAGCCGAGGCCCGCGGTCGACGACAGGAACTCGCCTGTGATCACGCCGATCAGCGAAAAGCCGACGTTGAGCCGCAGCGTGGCAAAGACGAAGGGCATGGTGCTCGGGACAACGATCTTGACGAACACTTGGCGCTCGCCTCCGCCCAGCGCTCGCACGAGATCGCTCTGGTCCGGATCGCATCGCCGCACCCCGTCGAACGCGCCGAGCCAAGCGACCACGCCTGTGACCAACGCCGAGATCATCACTTTCGACGCCATCCCGAGTCCGAACCACACGACGAGCAGCGGCGCGATCACGATCTTGGGCGTCGCATTGATGATGACGGCATATGTTTCGAGAACCCGAGACAGGAACCCCGACCACCATAGCGCGAGCGCAATCGCGGAGCCGACGGCCGTGCCCAGCACCAATCCGATCGCCTGCTCGCACAGGGTGACCCAACCGTGGTAGAGGAGCGATCCGTCGAGCAGCGTCGCCGCGACGTAGGAGATCATCTCGCTGGGCTCGCCGAAGAAGAACGGATCGGCGAGTCCGGCGCGTACGGTCCCCTCCCACGCGACAAGCAATAGCCCGATAAGGCCGACTTGCAATCCCAGAACGCGCCACGGGATTTGCGCGAAGCAGCGATCGAGCCTGCCGCGCAAAGCGCGCTCCAAAGCTCGCGTTTCCGTCGCCGCCACTGAAGCGGCCTCAGACCGCGACATCCGTCCTCAGCTCCTGCCACAGCAGATCGAAGTAATGGACGAAGTCCGGATTGTTGCGCGCTGCCTCGGGAGAATGATGCTTGGCGAGGGGGATCGCGTGCTCGGCTTTGATCCTGCCCGGGCGACCCGAGCAAACCAGGACTTTGTCCGACACCGACACCGCCTCGGCGATGTCGTGTGTGATGAGCAGCACCGTCTTGCGCTCCTCGGCGAGGATGCGCACGAGCTCCTCCTCCATGCGCAATTTGGTCTGGTAGTCGAGCGCCGACAGCGGCTCGTCGAGCAGCAGGATCTCGGGATCGACCGCCAAGGTGCGGGCCAGCGCCACGCGTTGGCGCATGCCGCCCGACAAATGCTTGGGATAGGAGGCCTCGAACCCGTCGAGCCCGACTCGCTGGATCAGCGCCATCGCTCGCTCATGCCGCTCGGCGCTCGACATGGGCCTCAGTTCCAGGCCCAGCATCACGTTGCCCAGCACGGTGCGCCACGGCAGCAGCAGATCCTTCTGCAACATGAAGGCGACTTTCGCCTGTGGCCCGTCGACCTCGACGCCGTCCACCAAGATCCGCCCGGCGCTGGGGCGATCGAGGCCCGAAAGCAGCTTGAGGGCGGTCGATTTGCCGCAACCGGACGGGCCGATGATGCTGACGAACTTTTGATCCTCGACCGTGAAGGTCAGGTCCTCGACCGCAACGATCTCGCGTGTGCCCTGCCAAAACACCTTCCGGACGCCGATGAACGCGACGCGCGGCGTCGGCGATGGCGCCGACGCCGGCATCGGGGCTTGGCTCGTGAGCCCGATCGTCATCTCGCGGTCCAAGCGCGATTGCGTCGACGGACCCTGTCGGCCGACCGTCAGATGTCCTCGGGCTTGATCGTCTTCGCCGCCTTCTCGGCGAAGCTGAGGTCCATCAACTTGTCGAACGGATATCCGGCCGCCGGGTGGGCTGTGGCGGTCAGGAGGCGCGTGAAGTTGTTGTCGTACGAGGCCTTCGTCACCACCAGGTTTTCCGGGTAGGCACCTTGGGCGATGATCCGCTCGGCCGCCGCCTTCATGATCTTGGGGTCGGAATCGCTGTAACGCTTGACCGCAACCTCGGCGGCTCCGTCGGGGTTCTTGTGGCCATAGACCATCGCCTTCGTCATCGCGTTGGCAAAGGCTTGCACCAGGTCGGGCTGCTTGGCGATCATCTCTCCGAGGACGGCAAAGCTGGTGAAATAGAACGGGCCGAACTGCTCGGCAAAGCTGATGACGATCTCCAGGCCGGCGGCGACGCCGTTCGACGTCCCGGGCTCGTTGGTCAGCCCCAGCTCAGCTTGTCCGGCCATCAGGGCGCTCAACTCCGACCCGGCGACGACCGGAATCAATCGCACGGCGTCGGCGGGCTTGCCGCCCTTCAACGTCCACACCAGCCCGTCCGTATCGGTCTTTGCGTATCCGGCGTCGATCAGCGTCATCTGGATCAGCGACACCGCCGTATGTGGCGGTCGCGGGACGATGATCGTTTGGCCTGCCCAGCTCTTTGGGTCCTTGGACGTCCCTGCCTTGCCGAGCACGACCTGGGCCGCCCGATTGACCAGCACGCCGATGTTCTTGACGTTCTCGCCCTTTTGCTGGGCCAACGCGGGCTCCGCGGGATCGCCGTTGTATGAAAACGCATCCTTGGCGATCACCGCCCGCAGCGCGATCGTTCGCTGCTGCGCATTGAAGATGGTCACATCGAGCCCTTCCTGCTCGAAGAAGCCCCTCTCCTTGGCGACGTAGAGTGGCAGGTAGTACATGGTTTCCACCGCCTCCGCGGCGGTGATCTTGACCATGGCCTTGGCCGGCGCACCCCGAGCGGGCAGGAAGCTCAGCGCGACTCCACCAATGATCGTCTGTCGGCGCGTCAGTCCTAGGTTGCTCATGCCGCTACTCCCCTGCACCAAGTGTCGCCTTGCACGACGTCCGGGCGTGTTTACGGGTGCTCGCTCGTCGCCCAGTGAAGGAACCTGCGCTCCAGCCACAGCACCGCGAAATACTGGACTGCTGCGATCATCGCGATGACGACCACCACCATCCACAGTTTGCTGATCTGAAAGTAGATCGCGGCCTGGACGGCCAAGTACCCGAGGCCGTGATTCGAGGCCACGAACTCGCCGACGACGGCGCCGACCAGAGCAAATCCGATGCTCACCTTGAGGGCCGAGACGATCCAGGGCAGCGACGACGGAATGACGATGCGGCGGAAGATGTGCCAGGGAGACGCGCCCATCGCACGGATCATGTCGATGTTGTCGGGGTCGACGCGGCGGACGCCTTCGGTCGCCGACAGCCACGCGATGAACAGGCAGATGATCGCCGCCAACGCGATCTTCGATGTTTCGAAGATGCCGAACCAGACGATCATCGGCGGCGCCAGAGCGATCTTGGGAATGCCGTTGCAGATCGCGACCAGCGGCGCGAGCGCCTTCGACAGGGTCGGCAGCCACCAGAGCGCCAGTGCCGCCATCGTGCCGAGCCCGACGCCGATAGCGAAGCCGAGCACCTCTTCGCCGAGCGTGATCGCCGCGTGTTCGGCCAGTTCCCCGCTCGCCAGTCCCGCCCAAAGCAGGCGGACGATCCCGATCGGACTGCCGCCCTTCAGTGGGCTTATCAGCCCGGCCCAACAGCCGGCCTGCCACAAGCCGAGCACGCCGACGAGCAGACCGATTTGCGCGACAACGACACCGTTGGCGCCCGGGGCCGATGGTGGACGCTTCGAGGTTCGTGAACGAAGCCGCACGGCCGATTCCCCTTCCGGCGCCCAAAATCTGTGCAGGAAGCATGCCAGTGGAGAGAGATATCCCTCTGATATTCGCTGACAAAAGGCCGCACGGCGGTGTGGGAACCGAGGTGGGTCGATCGGCCGCGCGGAAGCGCTGTGCCGTTCGGGGTCCAGCGACATGAGCACCCGCTGGTCGTGTCATGAAAGATCGCCGACACCGTCGCCCATCGATGGAATCACGCGGAGGCGATCATGGGCGCGGCATCACGCGACGCGCGCGGGCGGTTCGAGCCCGGGCACTCGGGTAATCCGGCGGGCAAGCAGCCCGGCACCCTGAACCGCGCGACCGTGCTGGCGCGCGCGCTCGCGGCGGGCGATGCCGAGCGGATCGCCCAGTCGATCGTCGAGCGCGCGCTCGCCGGCGACATGGTCGCGGCGCGCTTCGTGCTGGCGCGCATCGATCCGCGGCCGCGGGGCCGCGCCGTCGAGCTCGACCTGCCGGCCGACGCGCCGCTCGCCGAGCGCTTCGACGCGGTGCTCGCCGAGCTCGCGGCGGGCCGGATCACCCCCGACGAGGCGCTCACGCTCGCGCGCTTCCTCGAGCGCCACGGCCGGGTGACCTGCGGCGCGGACCGACTGCGCGGCGGGGACGCGGACACACCCACCGCCCCAGCGCCGGCCGACGAGCCGGCGTCCGATCCAGCCGCGGCGGACGCCGCCGCGGCTGACGACGCCCCGGCGATCCCGGCCTCACCCGCCCAGCCGGTCGCCGCGGCGGTCGCGGTCGACGCGGCCCCGCCGGCCCAAGCGCCCATCGCGCCGGCCGCCCGCCTGCATTCCCCCAGTATCCTGGCGCCGGCGCCCCCAATCGAAACGATTGCGTCGCCGCCCGACCCGCCACTCGCTACCCGGCGACGTGCTGCCCTGGCGCGTGCCGGGACTGGTTGACGACAGGCGTGGAGGCCTCTCCCGGCAGGCGGCGCACGGCTGCCATTCCGGGGCTTCCAGCGGGTGCCCGCCGAGGGGAAAATCGCCTGGCATGCCAAGGGTTTGGCCCGGTCCATCCCGATTGGTTACTTTTCCTTGACGGGGGTGGGGGGCGTCACTAGTATCCGCGCACTTTTTGGGGGCTGGTAGTCCGGCTTACCGGAGACGCAGCGCCCACTAAGGCTGCTTTTTACATCGTCGCGCCGCTGGCTATTCGGGGTGGCGCGCACTGGACGCGAGGCCGACACGTCGCGGGCGAAAGCATTTTCGCCCCGATTTTTTGTTTGGCCGGACGGCCGCGAAGGAAGGGGTTGAATGCCGACGATCAACCAGCTGATCCGCCATCCGCGCCAGGCGCCGCGGACGCGCAACAAGGTGCCGGCGCTCGCGGCCTGCCCGCAGAAGCGCGGCGTCTGCACGCGCGTCTACACGACCACGCCCAAGAAGCCCAACTCGGCGCTGCGCAAGGTCGCGCGCGTGCGCCTGACCAACGCCTTCGAGGTCACGAGCTACATCCCAGGCGAAGGCCACAATCTGCAGGAACATTCGGTGGTGATGATCCGCGGCGGGCGCGTCAAGGACCTGCCCGGCGTGCGCTACCACATCATCCGCGGCACCCTCGACACCCAAGGCGTCAAGGACCGCCGCCAGCGCCGGTCGAAGTACGGCGCCAAGCGGCCGAAGTAAGGGGAGGACGATCCGATGTCACGCCGCCGCGCCGCCGATCGCCGCGAGGTCCTGCCCGACGCCAAGTACGGCGACATGGTGGTGACCAAGTTCATGAACTGCCTGATGTACGACGGCAAGAAGTCGGTCGCCGAGCAGATCGTCTACGGCGCGCTCGACAAGATCGAGACCCGGGCCAAGGCCGACGCGCTGCGCATGTTCCACGACGCGCTCGACAACGTGAAGCCGTCGGTCGAGGTGCGCTCGCGCCGGGTCGGCGGCGCCACCTATCAGGTGCCGGTCGAGGTGCGCCCCGAGCGCGCCCAGGCGCTGGCGATCCGCTGGCTGATCGAGCACGCGCGCAAGCGCTCCGAGAACACCATGGTCGACCGGCTGTCGGCCGAACTGCTCGACGCCGCCAACAATCGCGGCGCGGCCGTCAAGAAACGGGAGGATACGCACCGGATGGCGGAGGCGAACCGCGCCTTCTCCCATTATCGCTGGTAACCGGCGGTCCGGCCCGCCCACGGAACGCCCGAAAGGCTCCTCCCCATGCCCCGCACGACTCCGCTCGAGCGCTACCGCAACATCGGCATCATGGCCCACATCGATGCCGGCAAGACGACGACCACCGAGCGCGTGCTCTATTACACGGGACGGGCCTACAAGATGGGCGAGGTGCACGAAGGCACCGCGACCATGGACTGGATGGAGCAGGAGCAGGAGCGCGGCATCACGATCACGTCGGCCGCGACGACCTGCTTCTGGAACGACCACCGCATCAACATCATCGACACGCCGGGCCACGTCGACTTCACCATCGAGGTCGAGCGCTCGCTGCGCGTGCTCGACGGCGCCGTCACGGTGTTCGACTCGGTCGCCGGCGTCGAGCCGCAGTCCGAGACGGTGTGGCGCCAGGCCGACAAGTACGGCGTGCCGCGCATCTGCTTCGTCAACAAGATGGACCGGATCGGCGCCAATTTTCAGCGCTGCGTCGACATGATGGTCGACCGGCTGGGCACCAAGCCGCTGGTCATCCAGCTTCCGATCGGCGTCGAGAGCGACTTCATCGGCATCGTCGATCTCGTTCGCATGAAGGCGATCAAGTGGAAGGACGAGACGCTGGGCGCCGAGTTCTACGAGGACGAGATACCTGCCGACGTGAAGGCGCAAGCCGACGAGCTGCACGCCAAGCTGGTCGACATGGCGGTCGAGCTCGACGACGCCGCGCTCGAGGCCTATCTGGGCGGCGAAGCGCCGAGCGTCGAGACGTTGAAGAAGTGCATCCGCCGCGGCACGCTGGCCTACAAGTTCGTGCCGGTGCTGTGCGGCTCGGCATTCAAGAACAAGGGCGTCCAGCCGCTGCTCGACGCCGTCGTCGACTACCTGCCGGCGCCGACCGACATCCCCGCGGTCAAGGGCAAGAAGCTGAACTCCGACGACGAGGACAGCCGCCCGGTGTCCGACGACGCGCCGTTCTCGGCGCTCGCCTTCAAGATCATGACCGACCCGTTCGTCGGCTCGCTGACCTTCGCGCGCGTCTATTCAGGCGTGCTCGAGGCCGGCAGCTACGCCCAGAACACCGTGAAGGATCAGCGCGAGCGCATCGGCCGCATGCTGCAGATGCACGCCAACAGCCGCGAGGACATCAAGGAAGCCCGCACCGGCGACATCATCGCGCTGGCCGGCCTCAAGTACACGACCACCGGCGACACGCTGTGCGACGCCCAGCACCCGATCGTGCTCGAGCGCATGGAGTTTCCCGAGCCCGTCATCGAGGTCGCGGTCGAGCCCAAGACCAAGGCCGACCAGGAGAAGATGGGCGTCGCGCTGGCCCGGCTCGCCCAGGAAGACCCGTCGTTCCGCGTCACCGTCGACCACGAGAGCGGCCAGACCGTGATCAAGGGGATGGGCGAGCTCCACCTCGAGATCATCGTCGACCGCATGAAGCGCGAGTTCAAGGTCGAGGCCAACGTCGGCGCGCCGCAGGTCGCCTACCGCGAGACCATCACGAAGACCGCCGAGATCACCTACGTCCACAAGAAGCAGACCGGCGGCTCGGGCCAGTACGCCAAGATCGCGCTGCGCTTCGAGCCAGCCAAGCCGGGCGAGGGTTACGAGTTCGAGAGCGAGGTCGTGGGCGGGTCGGTGCCCAAGGAGTTCATTCCGGGCGTCGCCAAGGGCTTGGCGTCGGCGCGCGAGAGCGGCGTGCTCGCCGGCTTCCCGGTGATCGACTTCAAGGCGTTCCTGACCGACGGCGACTCGCACGACGTCGACTCGAGCGTGCTCGCGTTCGAGATCGCGGCGCGCGCGGCGTTCCGCGAGGGCATCCCCAAGGCCGCGCCGCGCCTGCTCGAGCCGGTGATGAAGGTCGAGGTCGTGACGCCCGACGACTACATGGGCGACGTGATCGGCGATCTGAACAGCCGACGCGGCCAGGTCAGCGGCATGGACAGCCGCGGCAACGCGCGGGTGATCACCGCGATGGTGCCGCTCGCCAACATGTTCGGCTACGTCAACACGCTGCGCTCGATGAGCCAGGGGCGCGCGCAGTACACGATGCAATTCGACCACTACGAGCAGGTCCCGCAAGCGGTCGCGGACGAAGTTCGCGCCAAGATGGCCTGATCAACGAGAAGGAACAGCCACCATGTCGAAGGCGAAATTCGAGCGGACGAAGCCGCACTGCAACATCGGGACGATCGGTCACGTCGACCACGGCAAGACGTCGCTGACGGCCGCGATCACGAAGGTGCTGGCGGAGACCGGTGGCGCGACGTACACGGCGTACGACCAGATCGACAAGGCGCCGGAGGAGAAGGCGCGCGGGATCACGATCTCGACGGCGCA
>DATJNS010000041.1:0-4291 GCA_035507915.1 Candidatus Sulfotelmatobacter sp. | reverse complement strand
CAAATCCGATCGCAGGCCGGTGATCAGGGACGCTGGAATCACGGCGCCCGCTTGGAGGACGTAAGGGCTGGCCGGCGGTTGGATGCGGTCGGGACTGGTAGTGCGGCGATCGACGCTGCCGTTGAGGAACGCAACCTTGTGCTCTTGGGATGTAAGGTCCGATGAAGCGTTCGCCGGAGTCGGCGCGGACTGGCTGGGAGCTGATGGAGGTGCCATCGCGGTCGGCGGCGCGTTGGTTGTCGCAAAGAGGTGGCTGGTGCGGGCAGCCTCGCGCTCCTGCGCCACACGCTGCTCTTCGGGACTGGGACCGGGTGTCGGTGTCGGCATGCCGGGCGCGGGCGCGCCGGCGTTCAGGATCGGCTTTCCGAGATCGCCCGGCAGCGGTGGACCGAGCTGCGGCACAGATTTCGGGAGACCCGTATAGTCGCGCGGCAGGTTCGCGAGCCCGTCGGGCGTGTTGCGGTTGTTGATGTTATAAAGCTCCCTGCCGTTCGGCTGTTGCTGCGGCTTGAGAGCGAACAGCAGCGCGCCGCCGATCCCGATGGCGGCAACCGCGCCGAGACCGAGCAGGACCTTGCGCGACAGCCGGGTGACCGGCGGCCGACTTGCCCGCAACCGCATGTCCTCGGCAGGGCGGGCTGCCTCACTCGGCCGCTCCTGTTCCCGGGACGAATCCGTCACGACCGCGGCCTCCCATCAGTGCGGATAATACGTACGACCTGCTGGTGCTCGCCGCCGATCTTGAGCTCGGCGGCGGCGAACAGCCGGTCGACGATTATGTGGTTGCCTCTGACGCGATAGTTCACGAGCTGGCCGTCGCCCTCCGCGCCGATGACCCAGAGCGGCGGCATCTCGCCTTGCGAAATTCCGGACGGGAACTCGATGAACACTTGCCGGCCGTCATCGAAGGCGCGCAGCGGCCGCCAGGGCGGGTTATCGCCTTCGATGTGGTAGCGGAAGTTCAAGGCGTTGATGTCAACGCCAGTGGCGACCGCTGCAGCGGCGTCGGCTACGGCATTCTGTTGGCGGAGGGCGATGAGCTGGTCCTGCGGATAAGCCCAGGAGACCGACGCCATGTAGGTCTTCTGGTCCGAATGCAGCTCGAGGTGATAGGTCCGGCGGTCCGTATTGATGACGAGGTTCGTGACGAGGTCAGGGCGCGTGGGCTTCACCAGGATATGGACGCGCTTCGCCGGGCCGGCGCCGCTCTCGGTGTCGCCGATGATCCACCGCACCGTGTCGCCCGCGGCGACGGGCCCCGTGCCCGCCAGCTGCTCGCCCGGCTCGAGCGCGATATCGGTGATCTCGCCAGGCGCAGCATAGACTTGGTAGAGCGCGCCATCGGAAAAGGGATAGACCTGGATCGCGTTGAGATAGCCAGCCCGCGTGGGCTGCACGCGTGCCGCGCCGTTGGCCTGCTCGACGCGGACATGGGGATCGGCTGGCTCCGGCGGAGCCTTCGGGTTCGCCGGGAGTCGCTTGAGCTGGCCCGGCAATGGCAGCAGCTTCGGCAGCTCGACGATTCGTACCGGCTTCGGCGGTTCGGGTGTTAGCCCCGCCTGTCGGAGCGTGTCGTCATAGCTGATGGCTGGCGGCTTGTAGGTGGTCGAGCAGGCGCCGAGCGAGAGGGACGCAAGCAAGAGAGCGGAATACTTGATGGTGCGCATCAGCCGAGCTCCTTTGACCAGTTGACGGCGTGGACGTAGACGCCGAGCGGGTTCTTCTTCAGCCGATCGGCGTCGGTCGGCATCTGCACGACGATGGTGAGGATCGCGCTCCAGCGTTCGGTCGAGGCGAGCGCATTGTCGGCGTAATGGCGCTCGACCCATTCCACGCGGAAGCTGTCGTCGGAGGCGCGGATGACGCTCGAGACCTCGACCGAGATCTGGATCTTCCCGACCTTGGAGAAGGGATCGCTGGTGCGGGCGTAATTGTTGAGCGCGAGCGCGCCCTTGTCGGTGACGTAGTCGTAGGCGTCGAGCCAGTTCTGGCGCAGCACGACCGCGTCGTCTGGAATGCTGCGTACCTCCTCGATAAAGCGCGCGAGGTGCCACGCGATCTGGGGATCAGTTGGCCGATAGTCGGCAACGGCCGGTGCGACGGCCCGGGCTTGGCCGAGCTTGTCGACCTCGACGACCCAGGGCGTGATCGTGCCGCGCGCGGACTGCCAGACGAGGCCGACGGCAAGCCCGCCGCTGAGCGCCAGAGCCCCGAGGAAGGCAAGACGCCAGTTCTTCGCCTGCACGCGGGCGGAGCCGATGCGCTCGTCCCAGACCTGACCGGCGCGCTGATAGGGCGTCTCGGGTTCTGGCGTCTTGCCGTAGCGCACGGTCGATCGTCGGAACATGGGCTATTCCCCTTCGGAAAGATCGACCTGGTGCCCGCCACTAGGCCGGTCGCCGGAGCGGATCGCATGGTCGGCGGCGGTGATGCCGCGGGTGATGGTCTGGCTGCGCTTCATGCGCTGCGCCCAGGCGGGCGGGTCGTCGGAGGAGGAGGACGGCGCATTCGCGCTTGATGGCGCGTTGCTGCGCATGACGGCACGCTCGCCCGACACGAAGCTCTCTTTCAGGCCGGCGGCGGTGCGGCGGAGCGGGCTCAGGGCGGCAGAGCCGGCGGCCTGGGCGACACCAAGAGCGCCACCCGCGCGATAGGCCGCGCTGGCGCCGCCCGCCACGGCTGCGCCGGCGCGCGCCGTACCGGCGATCGCGCCGACGGCCGCGGCCGTTCCTCCGGCTGTGGCGGCGATCCCGGCGGCTCCGATGCCCGCCGCCGCCAGTCCGGCGCCGACGGCAGCGCCGGCGCCGAGCTGTGGCCCGCCGCCGATGAGCCCGTTGGCGATGCCGGGTCCAAAGATGGTCAACCCCAGCAGCGACAGCGCTGCGAGGATCAGCGTGAGCGCGTCGGAGATGGTGGGCGGATTGTTGAAGCCGCTAGTGAACTGATTGAAGATCGTGGAGCCGATGCCAATGATGACGGCGAGCATCAGGATCTTGATTCCGCTCGACACGACGTTGCCGAGCACACGCTCGGCGAGGAAAGCGGTGCGGCCGAACAGCCCGAACGGCACCAGCACAAAGCCGGCGAGCGTCGTCAGCTTGAACTCGATCAGGCTCACGAAGAGCTGGATCGCCATCACGAAGAAGCTGATGATGACGATCAGCCAGGCGACCAGCAGGATCACGATCTGCACCAGGTTCGCGAAGACGCTGGTGAAGCCCATCATCCCGGAGATGGCGGTCAGGATCGGCTTGCCTGCATCGATGCCGACCTCGGCGATGCGGCCCGGCTGCAGAAGCTGCGTAGCGCTGATCGCGCCGCCGCCCGCCTTGATGCCAAGCCCGGCAAAGCTGTTGTAGATGACCTGCGCGAGGTTGTTGTAGTTGCCGATGATGAAGGCGAAGAGGCCAATATAGAGCGTCTTCCGGATTAGGCGCGCGAGCACGTCCTCGTCAGGCGCCATCGCCCAGAAGAGGCCCGCGAGCGCGATGTCGATGGCGATCAGCGTGCTGGCGAGCCAGCGCACATCTCCCTGCACCAGGCCGAACCCGGAATCGATGTACTGGGTGAAGGTGCCGAGGAAATTGTCGATGACGCCGGTGCCGCCCATGAGTGCCTACCTCTGGGCTCCTGCCGACCGAGCGGCGGGTGCGGGCGCATCGGCGAAGAAGCGGCGGCGGTTCTCGGCCCAGGCTGCCGCGCACGCAGCGTCGTCCTTTGCCTCGCTCGCGATGAGCTGACACCGCTTCAGCTCATCGGCGCGCGGACCGCTGGCGGCCAAGGAATTCTTGTGATGCGGTTCGATGCGAGACGTGGGCGCGTGAAAATGAAGCGCTGCGATGACCATTGCGATCGCGACCAATGCGAAACCGAGCGCACGCGCGACGGCAGGCACATTGAGCGGCCGGCCGCGCATCAATGGAACATCTGCGCGTCGCCGGGCTGGTAGCCCGGGCCGTAGTTGAGGAAGTTGGCGGTTTGTGCCTGCGCTTGGACCTGCGCCTCGAGCGTGCGTGCGGCATCGAGGCTTTGTGCGCGCGCGATCGACGCCATGAGCGCTGTGAGGTCCGCGAGCTGCGTCGTCTGCAAGGCAACGAGCTGGTTTCCCGATTGGGCCGCCTGCAGCGAGCCTGTCGCCGACTGACTCGAGGAGACGAGCGCGTTGATCTGCGTCCGCGTGTTGTTGAGGTTGGTGACGACACCGGCTTGGACGCGCATCGTGTCCTGGAAGGCGGCGCGCGCGTTCTGCCAGCGGGTCTGGGCGTCAGCGAGAAGCTGCTGCGACGAGGTC
>DATJNS010000040.1:0-11336 GCA_035507915.1 Candidatus Sulfotelmatobacter sp. | reverse complement strand
AGCTTTCTCCAGCGCTGCGAAAGCCGAATCGACGAAAGGTCGTGGGATTGCTTTATGGAAGAGATCGCTCATGGAATTGACGAAGATCATTCGCGGTCGCCGCCACGAGAGCGGTTGTTCAAGGCGGTCTGGCCGAAGGGTCAAATCGAACCCGCTCTCGAACGGATGCCCCCGCACGCCGCGGAATCGCTCGGAAAACCGCTCGGCATAACAATGGTCGCAGCCCGCGCTGACCTTTGTGCAACCGGTCACCGGGTTCCAGGTCGCGTCAGTCCATTCGATCGCCGATGTCTGTGCCATGGGGTTCCAGAACAAAACATGAACATACAGCGATTTGGACCCCTTGGCTAGGGTCAAGGATTATGGACCAGGCTAGATCGCGGCGGTGCGCGCGAAGAAGCCGTCGACCGCGGCCACCATGCGGTCGGCGATCTTGGCCTGGTAGCCCGTCTGGTTGAGGAGCTTCTCGTCCTCGACGTTGGAGAGGAAGCCCATCTCGACCAGGATCGAGGGAATGTCGGGCGCGCGCAGCACGGCGAAATTGGCCTCGCGGTGCGGTCGCTGCAGCGGCGTGAACGGCGGATGCAGCTTGGCGACCACCGTCTGCGCCATCAAGGTGGCGTTGTTCTCGGTCTCGCGGTGCATCAGGTCGAACAGGATCGAGCGCACCGCCTTCGAATGGGTCGAGAAGTCGACGCCGACGAAGCGATCGGCGTCGTTCTCGCGCTGGGCGAGCGCCGCCGTCATGGCGTCCGTCGCCTGCTCGGCGCGCGTGTAGACCGAGAAGCCGCGCTGGTGCGGGTTGGGCACCGAGTCGGCGTGCAGCGAGACGAACAGCGCGGCGCGGCCGGCGCGTGCCAAGTGCACGCGCTCGGGCAGCGCGATGAAACTGTCGTCGGTGCGCGTCAGCACGGCCTCGTAGCGCCCGGTCGCCTCCAGCCGGCGTGCGAGATCGGTCGCCACCGCGAAGGTGATGTCCTTCTCGTAGGTGCCGTTGACGCCGATCGTTCCCGGATCCTTGCCGCCGTGGCCGGCGTCGACCGCGACGATCTGCTTGGGCTTGGGCGCGGGTTTCTTGGCGCGCTTGGCGGCCGGTGTGGCGGCGTGCGCCGCGCCGACCGCAATCGAGCCCATCAGGCCGCCGATGATGAAGTCCCGTCGCCGCATGTCCCTCGGTTAGCGCCTCACCCTGATTTCAAAACTCAATGACAGCCCATAACTAGCTGATTCATCTATTCGAAATTTGAACTCGGGTCAAGCACCGCGAGACTTCATGCCTTGACGTCGAGCTGGCTGCCCGGCGCGGGCTGGGCCGGCGGAGCCGGCGGCTCGAGCGGCACGTCCTGGCCGCCGATCGTCACGATATCTTTGGGATTGCTGGGTTTTTCAGGCGTGCTGGGGGTCGGAGCGGGGCCTGAGGGCGCGGTCGAGGGACCGCCGGCCGGGGCGTCCTGGCGCTGCGTCTCGAGGTCGCGCTGCGCCTGCTCCAGCGTGCGGAGCGGACGCAGCAGATAGGGACTGATCGGCTTGACCACAGGGCCGGCGGTGCAAGGTCCGATCCAATCGTTAAGCGTCTGATTTCACGTAGTTAATTCTTGGTAAAGTACCTGGATGGGCGGCAAGCCTTGCCGCCCGCCGGCGGAAACTGACGGGCCGATTGTGCCGCGCCGCCAGGCGTGGCGCCGGCGCCTTCAGCCGTTGCGGGTGCGGTGGCCGCGTACCTCGGCCAGCGCCGCCTCGCGCATCAGGGTCATGTCGGTCGACGCCGCGATCAGGTCGTAGCCATGGTCGAACATCTGCTGGAAGCTGCGTCCGGCGAATGCGATCGAGCCGAGCAGCTTGCCGGCCGCCTTGATGGCGCGCTCGGCGCGCGTGATCAGGCCCATCACCTCGGGGTCCTCGATGTGGCCGAGCTTGCCGACGGTACCGGCGAGGTCGTTGGGACCGATCAGCAGCATGTCGATGCCGTCGACGGCCGCGATCGCCTCGATGTTGTCGACCGCGCGCTTGGACTCGATCTGCAGGATGACGAGGAGATTGTCCGCGGCGGTCTCGAAATAGTCCGGCGTGCCGATGCCGTAGTTGCTCGCGCGCACGACCTGATAGGCGCTGCCGCGGAACCCCTTGGGCGGATAGCGGCAGGCGCGCACCGCCTGCGCGGCCTGCTCGGCGGTGTCGATCGCGGGGATCATCACGCCCTCGACGCCGATATCGAGCGCGCGCTTGAGGTAGACGGGATCGTTCCACGGCACGCGCATCACGCTGGCCGCCGGCGTCGCCGACATCGCCTGCAGGAGCGCCACCGACTGGCTGAGCGAGGCCGGTCCGTGCTCGTTGTCGATCAGGAGGAAGTCGTAGCCGGCGAGCGCCAGCATCTCGGCCGCGATCGGGCTCGCGGTCTGCAGCCAGCAGCCGAGCGCCTTCTTGCCGGCGGCGAGCCGCTGCTTCAGCGGATTGGGGCGGTACATGCGACGCTCCTCCTGTCAGATCCTGTCGAGCGGATAGACCGGCCGGCGCACCTTGCGGAACAGCTCGGGCGAGTAGATCTCGCTGCACAAAGCGCCGGTATCGACCTCGACGACGCGCCGCGCGATCGGCTCGAAGGCGGCGCGGAAGTGATGCATCGACTTGACCGCGACGGTCTGATAGCGCGCCGGGTCGATGCCGAGCGAGGTGAACTGGCCGAGGTCGTTGGCCTGGCCGTTGTTGGTGATCAGCACGATGTCGATACCGCCGACGCGGAACACCAGCGACGGCCCGTAGTCGCGCGCCACCCCGCCGCCCATCGGGCCGTAGGCGACGAAGCGGCCGTTCGTGATGGTCGTGATCTCGCCGGTCAAGGTCAGCGGGCCGCCGCCGAGCGCGGGATCGGTCTTGCCGCCGACCGTCAGCGTCGCGCGGCCGAGCCCGGCCTCGAGCCCCGCCTGCACGGCTTCGGGATCGCACAAAGCATGGAATGCCACCGACGGCAGCGCGGCCTCGACCATCGCGGCGAGCAGCGCGGTCGCGTCGCCATAACCGCCGCCGCCCGGATTGTCGGTGAAGTCCGAGATCACCAGCGGCTTGTCGCCCGGCTGGCTTTGGCGCGCCAGCGCGATCGCCTCGGCGACCGGCAGCAGCTTGATCGAGCTTTCGTCGCGCGTGCGCCACGCGTAGTCCATGAACTCCTCGGCGATCCGTTGCAGCCGCGGATCGTCGCCGTCGCCCGTCACCGTGACGGACGGCCCGACGTCGTGGATGTCGGCGCGCGTGAAGCCGGCGCAGATGCTGATCGCCAGCGCGTCGCCGCTGGCCTCGAGCGCATCGGCGCGCTTCAGGAGCTCGGCCATCGGGCCGCTCTGGGTGCGACCGTGGTTGAGGCCGTAGATGGTCGGCCGGCGCGCCAGCACGGTCTTGAGCTTGACCTCGCCGCGCATCGCGCGGTCGAGCAGCGCCGCGCCCTGGTGGGCGCGCTCGTAGGCGTCGATGTGCGGATAGGTGCGAAACGCGATCAGCGCGCTCGCGTGATCGACCATCGCCTGGGTCACGTTGGCGTGCAGGTCCAAGGTCACGACCACGGGCACCGCTGGCCCGACGACCCGGCGCAACCGCGCCAGCAGCTCGCCTTCGCCGTCCTCATGGGTCTCCGTCACCATGGCGCCGTGCAGGTGCAGGAGCACGCCGTCGAGCGGCCCCTGGTCGCGGGCCGCGCCCAGGATGAGGTCGCACACGCGCTCGAAGGCGTCGGAGGTCACCAGACCGGACGGGTTGGCGGCAGTCGAGATCGGGTGCACCAGGGTCCACCCGTACGTGTCGGCGGCCTCGAAGGTGGCGCCGAACGCCGACCCGGTGCCGCGCAGCGCGGCCGGGATCTCGTTGTCGAGGTGGTGGTCGCGGCGCCGGAACGCGCTCAGGTCGGTCTTGACCCGGCTGAACGTGTTGGTCTCGTGCATGAAGCGGGCGGCCAGCACGCGCTTTGCCATGGGTCCCTCCAGGCGGCTCGCGGCGCAGTGTCGACCGGGATCGCGCATTGGTCCAGGTCTTGCGAAGATGGCCTGGGGCTCGTCAGGGAGGTGACGATGACGCGTATCCTGTTGCTGGCGTTGACGATCGGTCTGGCGGGGTTGTCCGCGCCGCGCGCCGCGGCCGAGACCGTGCTGCGCGTGACGCCGCACGCCGACCTCAGGGTACTAGATCCCCACACCAACACGGCGACCATCACGACGATGCATGCGCATCTGATCTACGACACGCTGTTCGCGCTCGACGAGACGCTGGTGCCACGGCCGCAGATGGTCGAGACCGAGACCGTGTCGTCCGACCGGCTGGTGTACGACTTCGTGCTGCGGCCGGGCCTGCGCTTCCACGACGGCCAGCCGGTGACGTCACGCGACGTCGTGCCGTCGCTCAAGCGCTGGATGGTGCGCGACGGCTTCGGCCAGCAGCTCGCCGCCTTCATGGCCGAGCTGGTCGCGCTCGACGACCGGCGTTTCGAGATCCGCCTCAAGGAGCCGTTCCCGTTCGTCGAGATGGCGCTCGCCAGCTCGAGCGGCATGGTCCCCGTGATCATGCGCGCCAAGGACGCCGCGACCGATCCGTTCCAAATGGTCACCGAGACCGTCGGCTCCGGCCCGTTCCGCTTCGTGCGCGCCGAATGGGTGCCCGGCGTCAAGGTGGTTTACGAAAAGAACCCCGACTACCTGCCGCGCACCGAGCCGCCCAACGGGCTGGCCGGCGGCAAGGTCGTCAAGGTCGACCGCATGGAATGGATCGTGCTGCCCGACCCGATGACCAAAACCTCGGCCCTGCAGAAGGGCGAGATCGACATCATCGACCAGGTGCCGCTCGACCAGGTGCCGCTGCTCGCCAACGTGCCCGGGGTGACCATCGGCCGGGTCAATCCGGTCGACAACACCGGCATCATCCGGCCGAACCACCTCGTCCCGCCGTTCGACAACCCGAAGGCGCGTCAGGCGCTGGCACTGATGGGCGACCAGAGGGAATATATGCACGCCGCCTACGGCGACGATTCGAAATGGTGGCGCGAATGCTGGTCGTTCTTCATCTGCGGCACCAGCAACGAGACCGAGGCGGGCGCCGAGAGCCTGCGTGCCCGCAACCTCGAGCGGGCCAAGGCGCTGCTCGCCGAGTCCGGCTACAAGGGCGAACCGCTCGTGTTGCTGACCACGCGCGAGATCCCGACGATCGGCGCGCTGGGCGACGTCACCGCAGCCAACCTGCAGGCGATCGGCGCCACCGTCGAGGTGCGCGAGTCGGACTGGGGTACCATGCTGGCGCGCCGCGCCAAGAAGGATCCGCCGGCGAACGGCGGCTGGAATCTGTTCAACACCAACCTGACCTCGGGCACCATGTTCAACCCGCTGACCAACTTCGCGATCGGCGAGACTTGCGGCGGCAAGAGCTGGTTTGGCTGGCCGTGCGACGAGGAAGCCGACGCGCTCGAGCGCGCCTACGTGCGCGCGCCCGATGCCGCTGCGCAGCGCGCCGCGCTCGAAGCGCTGCATCGCCGGCTGTGGCAGGTTGTCCCGTTCGTGCCGGTCGGTCAGTACGCCCAGCCGCTCGCGTGGCGCAACAACGTCACGGGACTTCTAACCGCCACCGTCAACGTCTATTGGAACATCGAGAAGCACTGAGGCGCTCGATGGCGGGGGGGCGCACGATCTCGGTCAGGTCAGCGCCTGCGAGACCGCCGCGACCAGCTCGGAGGGTCGGTAGGGCTTGAGCAGGATCGGTCCGTGCACGACCCCGAGATGATCCGCCGCACGGTGGGTGAAGGCCGTCGTGTAGACGATACGGACCGCAGGGCGCAGGTGCTTTGCGCAGTCCGCAACCTTGAAGCCGTCGATGCCCGGCATGACGATGTCGGTGAGGACGAGGTCGATCTCGGGATGCGCGTCGAACGCCACCAGGGCCCGATCGCCGGTCGCCGCCTCGAGGACGGCGTAGCCGGCATCCTCGAGAGCCGCGACGGCGCTCGCACGCACGTCCGGATCGTCCTCGACGATGAGGATGGTGCGTGTCAAGACGGCGCTCTGCGCGGTCGCCCCGGACGACGTCGTGGGCATCGTCGCATCTGCTACGTGGGCTCGACACCGGCCCGGTCGCAGTCGCGTTTGACCTGCATCAGCACCGAGGCGAAGCGGCGGGCGCGGATCGCCAGGCGCTTCTGTTCGGCGCTATAGCGCACGATCACCATCTTGTCGGCGTAGAGCTTGCCGGCGTCGAGCCCGATCCTGACGTCGATCGCCTGGCCGCACCGCCAACCCCGGTTCTCGACGTCGGCGACGAGCGCGCCGCCGAGCGACCAGTCGGCGGTGCCGTACGCGCGGCCCGCGATCGCGATCGTGAGCGCCGGGTCGTGCCAACGCGTGAACATCCGCTGCTCCCGCGGATGAGCGGCGTCCATCCGCGACGCCTCGCGAGCGGCCTCGCGCTCGGCGTTGACCTTGGCCGTCGTGCTGTCGCCCGCGGCCGACGTCTGGCGGATGATGTCGAGTCGATCCTTGATGCCCTGCCTGATCGGTTCGGCGAGGCCGAGCCGTGCGGCGACGTTGAGCGCATCATTGACCAGGCGCAACGTCTCGCCGCGTTCGACCTGACGCTCCTTGTCCCGGCTGGCGCTCATCGCCTGCTCGAGCAGCACGTCGATGTGGCATTGACAGGCTTTCAGCTTGATGGCGCGGGCGCGGTCGCGTATGTCGGCCTTGTCGCCCGCCGTCAACGCATCCGCGCTCGCCGACGCCTCGACCAAACGATCGAGATGCTCCACCAGGCGTTCGGGATTGCCCGCCGGCTCCCAAGTCTCCGCCAGTTGGAGCTCGCAGCCGGCCCGTTCGAGCCATTGCCGGCGCTGGTCGGCGCGCGCGGCCGCGTCATCGCGAACGCTTTCGATTGTCGTCATCGTGCCTCTCCCCCGTTCGATGTACGTCTTCTTCAGACCTGGAAGACGTCGGTAAACTGATCTTGCACCTCGCCGATTTCGGGCATGTGTTCGATCAGCGCGACCACGCAGCCCTCGTCGAAGCGCGTGCCTTGATGGTTCCGTATGAACTCGAGCGCCTGATGGTTGGTCCAGCGCCGCTTGTAGGGCCGCTCGCTGGTGAGCGCGTCGAATACGTCCGCCACTGCGACGATGCGCCCCTCGATGGGGATCTGATCGCGCGTCAGGCCCGCGGGATACCCGGAGCCGTCGACGTTTTCGTGGTGACACGCGATCACGTTGCGCATCAGACGGACGTGCGGCTGACCTGCGAGCTCGAAACGATCGGTCAGGAGATCGACGATCTCGACGCCGTAATCGACGTGCCGCTTCATCTGCTCGAACTCCACCGTCGTGAGCGATCCGGGCTTCAGCAATATCGAATCGGGAACGCCGACTTTGCCGATGTCGTGCAACGGCGCGAACCAGAACAGATGCTCGATGAACTCGTCGGTAAGTTTCAGGCGAGGCGCGAGCGCCGTCGCGATGATCCTCGCAAACCGCGACATTCGCTGCAGGTGGCTCGAGGTTTCCGGGTCTTTGTAGCGCGCCAACGCCTGCGTGGTCTCCACGGCCGCGCGGACGATCCGGGTCAGCTCGAGATCGTTGACGAGCATCATGGCGACGAGATGGACGTAGGGCCAAAGTTGGTCGTACACGATCTTGCCGAAGAGGTGAGGCAACGCTGCGTCGAAGAAGACGAAGCCGATGAGTTTGCCTTTCGCGTGGATCGGCACGGCCAAGCTGGAGCGTATCCCGGCGTCGAGGAGCTGCTTGGTATGCGCCGTGGGCACCACGTCGGGCGCGCTCAGATCGGGCAGATTGCGGAAGTGCCTGTCTGCGGCGGCGGCTTGGAGCGAGGGCAGTCGCGACAGGGGTGCCTGATAGTGCTGCAGCGGGCTACTCCTGCCGTCGGTCGACGCGAACGTCTTGAGCATGTCGGTCGGCGCGTCGTAGCTGGCTACGGACACGCGGACGATGTCGTGCAACCTCTCGCGTCGCTTCAGGGCGCAAAGGATCCCGAGCAGCTGGTCACCGAAGGTGACCGGCGGGCGCGGTTGGTCCAGGTCGGTGAGATCGAGTGGACCGCAGTCGCGTGACAGGAGGCCGAGACGCGCGCTCATCGCGTTGACGTCTTTCGATTCGAGTCGAGCTCAACAGCTGGGGAGGGCTTGCAGCCCGGATCGGCCGATGCGGTCGAGCCGCCCGACACGCGCGCGCCAGTCGTCGTCGCCAACGCTCGCTTTCTCGTCATCCGTGTTTCTCCCTCGATCGACCGCGATCAAGAACACGCGTCACCGCATCAGTTCACCCCGTATCGTCCCGCCCCGAATGTTCAGAACAGCTCGACGCTGCCCCGATGGTCGACGTCGGCAACCGCCGGCTCTTCCTCGCCGAGAACCACCCGCGAGATGAACCGCTTGCGCACGTCGCCGAGCGTGAAGCGCTCGATCATCTCCTGGATCCATTGCTCGTCGGCCGCGGCCGTCGCTTCGATCTCGGCGCCCTTCGTGACGTGGGCGCTTTCCGACGACAGCTCCGCGAGGGCGCCGTCGAGCACCGATAGCGCACCCACGACCTGCTCGAGATTCTGCTTGCTGCGGTCCTGGAACTGGATGCCGGTCACCAGCTCGCGAATCAGCGTGGCGATCTCGCTCGAGCGGCCCATCGCCGAGCTGAGCGCGGCTTCGAATTGCCGGCTTTGCTCGGTTAGACCGCGCATCATGCTGTCGAGCCGGCTCCGCGCGACGTAGTGCTTGTCGAGGTCGAGCTTGGTGACGGCCTCCAGAATGTCGTGCGTGCTGCGGATGCCGTTCGCCACCCCGGTGACGTCCCGCCGCATGGTCTCGGCCATCTGGTTGGTCGCCTTGGAGAGGTCGCGCACCTCGTTCGCGACCACGACGAAGGTTCGGCCGGCATCGCCGGCGCGGTGGGCCTCGATCATCGCGTTCAAGGCGAGCAGGTTGGCGCTGTTGTTGATGCGCTCGATCTCGACGATCGCCTTCTCGGTCTGAGCGACCTGCGCGGCGGCCTGGTCGAGCGCCGCGATCATCCGTTTGGAGTGGTCGTTGATGACCTGGATGGTCTCGATCACCTCCTTGAGCGCGGCTTCCGCGTAGCCGGTGACCTCGGAGAGGGACATCCGGTTACCGTCGACCTCGATGCCTTCCGCGATGCCGATGATCGAACCGACCAGATCGGTCTGCTGCTGCGCATGATCGGCGAGGGCGCCAAAACGTTCGGTCAGCTGCCCGACGCCGCCCTCGATCACGTCGGACGTGCCGGCGAGCTCGCGGCACAGCGCCGCGAAGGTGCGCCGCTCGAAGTCCGACAGCTTGACCCAGCGCTGCACCAGTCCGAGGACCGCCGCATCGGGCTCGGGCTCGGCGCCGGTGCCGTTCGCGTGGTGATGCTCGGCCTCCAGAACCTGGGCGATGATGGTGGGCGCGACCGAATGGGCGATCGACGCCCGGGAACGCTTGGCGGGCCACATCACGGTTGATCTCCTCGTGCGTTGTCGCGCCTCACGACGGTCGCCTCCTCATACGCGCTGGGTCTGGCCGGTCATCCGGCAATGGCTGAGGACCTCGGGGAGGATCCTGCCGAGCGGCAGCTCGATCTGCGTGGCGCCGACGTCCCGCGCCGCCTTCGGCATGCCGTAGACGACGCAGGTCGACACGTCCTCGCCGATCGTGAGCGCGCCGGCGCGACGCATCGCCAACATGCCGTCGGCACCGTCACGCCCCATGCCGGTGAGGATCACGCCGACCGCGTTGGCGCCGGCCGAGCGCGCGACCGAATGGAACAGCATGTCGACCGAGGGCCGGTGCCCCGACACCAGCGGCCCCTCGGATACGGCGCACAGATAGTTGGCGCCCGATCGCTTGAGCTCCAGGTGGAAATTGCCGGGCGCGATGTAGACATGCCCGGGCAGCACACGCACCTGATCGCGCGCCTCTTGGATGGTCGCCGCCGCGAGGCCGTTCAGCCGCGCCGCGAACGACGCCGTGAACAGCGCCGGCATGTGCTGCACCACCAGCACCGCCGGTCCGGCCGGCGGCAGCACGCACAGGAGCTCGCGCAGTGCCTCGACGCCGCCGGTCGAGGCGCCGATCGCGATGATCTTCTCCGACGAGCTGAAGCTGCCGCCCCAGCCTCGCCCCGACCCCGCGTCCTGCTTCAATCGATAGCCCGTGCGAGGTCGCGAGCCCGCGGCCGCCTTGACCTTCTCGATCAGCTCGGCGCGCAGCTCGACCATGCCGCTGCGCAGATCCACCTTCGGCTTGCCGATGAAGTCGACAGCGCCCAGCTCGAGCGCCTGCAGCGCCGCATCCGCGCCCGCCTGGGTGAGCGACGACACCATGACGACCGGCATCGGTCGCAGCGCCATCAGCCGCTCGAGGAAGCTCAGCCCGTCCATCTGCGGCATCTCGATGTCGAGCGTCAGCACGTCGGGCGTCAGCTCCTTGATCATGGAGCGCGCGATCAGCGGATGCGGCGCCGCGCCGACCACCTCGATCTCGGGATCCGACGACAGGAACTCGGTCAGCATCTGACGCATCAGCGCCGAGTCGTCGACGATCAGGACCTTGATCGGAGTTTGTCGAGCGGTCATGAGTCGAACAGCTCGATCTCGCCCTCGACCTTCCGCGCGCTCAAGCCCTCGCGGTAGCGCAGCTCGGAATCGAAGACGAAGCGATCCGGATCGCGGCGCATCTCGAGCCGTTGGACCCGGCCGGTCGACGGAAAATAGTGGATGCGCCGCGGGTACTCGCCCTCGAGATCCTCGGCGGCGATGATCAGGCGCTCGGCGCGCATGAACTCGCGGACGAACGCGGCGTTGCTGGAGCCGATGCGCAGGCTGGAGCGGATCACGTTGGCGCCGCCGAACAGTTTCACCTCGAGTCGGTCACGCCGGGCGCCGCGCTTGAGGATGTCGTTTATCAGCTGCTCCATGGCGAACTGCCCGTAGCGCATCGCGCTGCTCGCCTCGCCCCAACCGCTGTTGCCGGCGCTGCCGGCGCGCGCCTCGCCGGGCAGCATGAAGTGGTTCATGCCGCCGACCCCGGCGATCGGGTCGCGCATGCAGGCCGCGACGCACGAGCCCAGCACGGTCACGAGCACCTCGTCCGCGGCATCGGTGACGTAATGCTCGCCAGGCAGTACCTTGACGACCGTGCCGTCGATGTGAGGATCGTAGTAGCGCCGCTGTCCCTCGGTGAGGAACTTGGCGTCGAGCGGCTGGACGATGCGCCGCTCCGCCACGGTCTTGGGCGCGGCCATCATGCGACCTTCTGGTAGATCGTGCTGCCGATCAGCCGGAAGCGGTCGGTGACCTTGAACAGGCTTTCGGAAT
>DATJNS010000039.1:0-12759 GCA_035507915.1 Candidatus Sulfotelmatobacter sp. | reverse complement strand
CTGTTCGTCGTGCTCGACCAGGTGACCGACCCGCACAATGTCGGGGCGATCCTGCGCTCCGCGGCGGCCTTCGCGGTCGACGCCGTGATCGTGCCCGACCGCCACACGCCGCCGGTCAGCGGCGCGCTCGCCAAGGCGGCTTCGGGCGCGCTCGAGCTCGTCAAGCTGGTGCGGGTCGTCAACCTGGCGCGCGCGCTCGACCAGCTGCAGGCCGCCGACGTCTGGTGCGTCGGGCTCGACGGCGACGCGCCGATGGCGCTCGAGGCGGCCGTGCAGCCAGGACGGCTCGCGCTGGTGCTGGGCAGCGAAGGCGAAGGCCTGCGGCGGCTGACCGGCGAGCGCTGCGATGCGCTGGCGCGCCTGCCCACGGTCGGGCCGCTGCATTCGCTCAACGTCTCGAACGCGGCGGCCGTTGCGCTCGCGATCGCGCGCCATGTGTCGACCATCACAGCGCCACAAACATCACCTTAATTAAAGTAACAGGCAGGCGGTCCCGAGCGTTTGTCTGTCAGGTCCGGGAAGTTGGCCGGGCCATCGAGGTGATCGATGTCGAAGCGCTGGCTCCGTCTTCCTGTCTTGCTCGCCGTCCCCCTGACCGTGGGGTGGATGATTTCCGCCGCACGGGCCGACGTGCCGACCGAGGGCCGGCCGCTGGTCACCGCCCAGGCGCTGGCGCCGCTGCCCGACGGCGCGCCGATCGCCGTCGAGCCGCTCGACGACAGCGACGCCAACCTTCGCCTGCGCGACCTGATGGTGAGCCGGCTCGCCGGTCATGGCCATCCGATCGTGCCGGGCGCGTCGCTCCGCCTGCGCTTCTCGGCCGAGCCGGTGTCTCATTTTGGGCCGCGTCCCGGCGCCACCACCGGCGACGCGCTGGTCGCGAGCGACCACCAGCCCTACACCTCGACCAATCTCGCCTACTCGGAGGTCGACCGCATCTTCAGCGCGCCGACCGATCGCCCGGAGGGCGCGATCCAGAACTTCTATCGGGTGCAGGCGACGCTCGAGACGCGCGACGGCCGCACCGTGTGGACCGGTCAGGCGACCGGCGTGCTGACCGAGCGCAACGAGACACGCCTCGCCGCCGGCCTCGCCATCGCGCTCGCCGACGCGGTCGGCTGGACGCTCGACGGCCATGCTGGCGCGCCGGGCTCGACCGCCGCACCCGAGCCGGCGCGCGCCGCGACCGCGCTCGGTGGTTTGCGCCTGCCGGGGCTGAGCTTGCCCGAGCTGGCCGAGCGACGTTAAGTTGCCGGCGCCTCGCGCGCCGGATTAGCTCAGGGGTAGAGCAACCGCCTTGTAAGCGGTAGGTCGTGTGTTCGAATCACACATCCGGCACCAGCGGGCTGTCGAACACCCGACTGGGTCGCGCCGGCGGACCCGCTGCGCCCTTTACCCGCAAGTATCGCCGGCTTTCGGCAGGAGCGGCGCGAACCAGCGGGCCAGCCACGACATCGCGCCCGCCGCGGTCGGACGGCCTTCGAGAAAAAACCGCTCGCGCTCCGCGGCGCTCGGATGCCTCGGCGCAATGCGCTCGGCCTCGTCGATCAAAGGCTGGCAGCGTGGCGGCAGACGCCAGAGGCGGGCGGTGCGGTCCGCCGAGCCGGTGACCACGCTCGCGCCGTCGGGCGTGAAGTCGGCGGCGCGCACGGCGTCGCCATGACCGCGCAACGTCAGGATCGGCGCGCCGGTCTCGGCATCCCACAGGCGCGCCGTGTCGTCACCCGAAGCGGTGAGCACGCGCCGACCGTCGGGCGAGAAGCGCACGGCGTAGATCCAGTTGTCGTGGCCGCGCATCACCGCCACGGTCCGGCCGCTCGCGAGATCCCACACCCGCGCCGTCTTGTCGTCCGACGCGGTCGCCAGCCGCGAGCCGTCGGGAGAGAAGGCGAGCGCCGGCACGCGCCCGTCGTGCCCCTTGAGCTCGGCGAGCGGCGCGCCGCTGTTGGCATCCCAGAGCCGCACGGTCTTGTCCCATGAGGCGGTGGCGACGCGCGTGCCGTCGGGCGAGAACGCGACCGCCGAGACGAGCGCCTGATGGCCGCGCAGCACCGCGGTCTCGGCCTGTGTCTCGAGGTTCCACAGCCGCGCCGTCGCGTCCTCGGCGCCGGTCGCGACGCGCGTGCCGTCGGGCGAGACCGCGACCGCCCAGACGCGAGCACCGGCCTGCAGCACGGCGAGCGGCTTGCCGGTGGCGACGTCCCACACCCGCGCGGTGCGATCGTCGGCGCCGCTGATCAGCCGCTTGCCGCCGCGCGTGAAGGCGAGGGCGCGCACGAAATCCTCGTGGCCGCGCAGCACCGCGACCGGCTTGCCGGTCGCGATCTCCCACAGCCGCACGGTGTGGTCGTTCGAGGCGGTCGCGACCAATTTGCCGTCGGGCGCGATGGCGACCGCGTTGATCCAATCCTCGTGGCCCCGCAGCACGCCGGCCGCATCGGCGGTCTCGGTCGTCCACAGCCGCGCCGTGCCGTCGGTCGACAGGCTGGCGATCTCGCGGCCGTCGGGCGAGAACAGCGCAGCCTCCACCAGGCCGACATGGCCGCGCAGCGTGCCGACCACGCGGCCGCTGCGCGCGTCCCACAGCCGCACCGTGCGATCCTCGGACGCGGTGATGACGCGCTGTCCGTCGGGCGAGAAGGCGGCGCCGGTGAGACGGCCCTCGTGGCCGAGCAATATGGCGATCGGGCTGCCGGTCGCGGCGTCCCACAAGCGCGCGGTGTCGTCGGTCGATGCGGTGACGACGCGCGTTCCGTCGGGCGAGAAGCTCGCCGCGATCACCCAGCCGTCGTGGCCGCGCAGCACCGCCTGGGGCGCGCCGGTCGCGGCATCCCACAGGCGTGCGGTGTTGTCCCACGACGCGGTGACGATGCGCCGCCCATCGGCCGAGAAAGCGGCGGCCTGCACGAAGCCGGCATGGCCCTTCAGCACCGCGACGGGCGCGCCGGTGGCGGCATCCCACAGCCGCGCCGTATCGTCGGTCGACGCGGTCAGCAGACGCCGGCCATCGGGCGAGAAGGCGACCTGGTTGACCAGCCCGTCATGCGTCAACACGGCGATCGGCGCACCGGTCGCCGCATCCCACAGCCGCGCGGTCTTGTCGTCGGAGCCGGTCGCGACGTGCCTGCCATCGGGCGAGAAGGCGACCGAGACCACGCCGTCCGTGTGACCGCGCAGCACGGCGACCGGCTGGCCGGTCGCGACGTCCCACACGCGCGCGCTGCCGTCCTCGGAGGCGGTCGCGACGCGCGTGCCGTCGGGCGCGAACACCGCCGTCCAGATGCGGCCGGCATGGCCGCGCAACACGCCGATCTCGGTACCGGCGGCGACGTTCCACAGGTGCGCGGTGCCGTCCTCCGCCGCGGTGACGAGCCGCGTGCCGTCGGGCGAGAAGGCACCGCCCCACAGCGTGGCGCCGTGGCCGTCGAGGATCACGCGCTCGCGCCGGTTCGCCATGGCATCCTCGAGCGCGTATTCGGCGGGCTCGATGAGCGGCCGGTCGGGATCGGCGAGCACGCGCGGCAGGCCGGCCAGCGCCAGCAGCAGGCCGCGCGTGGCGGCGCCCGCCTCCGTCGCGCTGCGGCCGTCGCGCGCCAGGAAGCGCGACTGCGCGACCAGCGCCTCGTTGCGCTGAATCTCGGCGATGTAGAAGGCGCCGAACGAGGCGGCGGCGAGCAGCGCCAGCCCCGTCATCACGCCGGCGGCGATCGCCCAGCGTCGGCGCATCGCGGCACGCGCCGCGCTGGAGGATTTCGCGATGAAGTCGCGCAGCGCCGCCGGCAGTTCGTCGGCCCAGCGACGCACCAGATCGAGCGCGTTGGCGAGATCGGGATCGCGCAGCAGCAGCTGGCGCTGCGCCGTTCCGGTGGCGGCGCGCCAGCGGCGCTCCTGCCGCTCGATCAGCACGCGCGTCTCGAGATCGCGGCGATCGGCCTCCAGCTGGTCGCGTGCGCGATCCCACCGGCGCAGAAGCGCCTCGTGGGCCAACCGCACCGTCGCGATGGCGCCGTCGCTCGCGGCAACCAGGAGGCGCGCCGCGGTCAGCGCCTCGACCAGCGCGCGTGCCGCGCCGCCCGCGGGAAACTCGTCGAGCGACGCGGCCCGCGCCATGGTCGCCTGGTCGGCCCCCGAGCCCAGCGTCGTGAGCGCGCGCAGCACGCGCGGCAACGCGGCCTGCGCCTCGGTCGGCAGGCGCGCCACCGTCTCGTCGGCGCGCGTCGCGATCGCGCCCTCGAGCCCGCCGAGCGCCTGATAGGTGGCATGCGTGAGCAGCCGACCGCCACGCTTGACGACGTCCTCGGCGTACAGCGCCTCGAGGGTGAAGGACAGCAGCGGCAGCACGCCGGGTGCCGCGGCGGCATGCTCGGCGAGCAACGCGTCGAGCCGGACGCCGCGCTCGGCATGTTCTTCGAAGGCGAGCCCGGCGGCCTGCGCCGGCCGACGGATGATCTCGGAGAGCTCGGCGGCCGAGGGCGCGCTCACGTCGAGCCGTCCTTGGCCCTCGCACAAGGCAACCAGCTCGGGCAGCTCGGCGACCCGATGCCAGAAATCGGCGCGCACGGTCGCGACGATCCAGACGCCCTCGGCGCGCGCCAGGCGCGCGAGCAGGCCGATGAACAGCCGGCGCTCGTCGGTGGTGATCGCCGGAAGCGTGAACAGCTCCTCGAGCTGGTCGATCACCAGAATCAGCTTGGCGTCCTCGTGGGCGAGCAGCCGCCCGGTTTTGCGCGCCGCATCGGTGACGCGGCCGAGCGCGCCCGAGAACAGGAAGCCGGCGGCATCCGGCGCGGTGCGCAGATGCTGGGCCAGCTCGCCGGCACGCTGGCCGGGCCCGAGCAGCTCGGGCAGCCCGAGCCCCTCACCGCCGTGCAGCAGCGCATCGATGAGGCCGAGCACGAGGTCGCCGCCTTGTGCGTCGCTCGGGCGCAGCACCAGGCGGCGCACGAACGCGGCGCCCTGGATGCGCTGCGGCTTCATCAGCCGCGGCAGCAGCGCCGCCTTGACGAGCGACGACTTGCCCGAGCCGCTGGCACCCGAGACCAGGAGGAAGGCGCAGCCGGCGCGTGCATGCTGCGCCAGCTGCTCGATCGCCCTGCCGACCGCGGCGTCGCGCCCGAAGAAGATCGCCGCATGCTCGAACTCGTAGGCCTCGAGCCCGCGGAACGGGCTGCCGAGCCAGATCGCCGCGCTCTGCACCTGCTCGGTGGCGTCCATCGTGCGGATGCGCCGCTCGATCAGCTTGCGGAGCGACTGCTCGAGCTTCTGAGCAAACTCCTCGAGCGTGCGATAGCTGTCATACGCGGCGAGGAAGACGCCGCGATCGGCGAAATGGCGCGTCCAGAAATGGTTCAGGGCGGTGAGCTGTGCGAGGCTGCGCGCCTGGGCCTCGAGATCGGCGGTGTCGACCGGCGCCGGGCTGAGATTGCGGAATGCCAGGATGTCCGGCGCGCCGCGCTCCTGGGCTGCTCGCAGCGCGTCCTCGAACTCCCACTCGGTGCCGGTGACCGGCGCGCGGCCGTCGATGCCGCGATAGTCGCGCGTCGCGGTGTGATCGGGCAGCGGTGTGCCGAGTCGCGACCACAGGATCAGGATGACGATGTCGAACTGGCTGGGCGGGTCGATGGCGTCCTGGAAATGGCCCGACGCCAGCATCGGCTCGTGCTCCCAGCGATGGGTAGCGAGCTCGAAATAGCGGGCATATTCCTGGTTCAGCTTGTCGACCACCAGATCGGCGCGCAGGCGTTCATCGGGCACGTCGCCGGGCGACGAGATGAACACCCTCAGACGCTGGGCCATCGCACCACTGTCCGTTCGCGGCGGTATCGCAGGCCAATCATGGCTTCCCAATCGATCGACAATTTACTAGAACGTCGAGACTTCAAAAAACGCATGAAGGCAAACCGATGTCGGTCGAATGGGCCTCCGGCGCCCAGGTTCGGGCCGGGGACGCCCTGTCGATCGTCGCCGTCGCCATGCGACGCCGTGCGTTCGTCCTCGTCATCGCACTCACGGTCGGCGGGCTTGCCGCGTGGCTCGCCACGCTGCTGGCGACCGACGGCCTCGGCCTGGTCGATCTCGGCCTCGTGGTCGCCTTCCTGATATACGAGCCCTGGCACGCACTTGGATTTTGGAACTCGCTGCTCGGCTTTGCGCTGTTGCACGGCACGCGCGACATGCTGGGCCGGGTGATCCCGCCTGCCGTGCAGGCGCACGACGACGATCCCATCGTCCTGCGCACCGCGATCGTGATGACGGTACGTAACGAGCCGCCGGCCCGACCATTCGCCCATCTGCGCGCCACCATGGAGAGCGTGACGGCCGCCGATCCCGACGCCGCGATCGACTACCACATCCTGAGCGACAGCAGCGATCCGGCGGTGATCGCCGCCGAAGAGCAGGCGTTCGCGGCGTGGCACGCGGCGCTTGCGGTTCCCAGCCGCCTCAACTATCGCCGGCGCGCCGACAATGTCGGCTTCAAGGGCGGCAACGTACACGAGTTCTGCGAGCGCTGCATCGACCGCTATGATCTGCTGATCCCGCTCGACGCCGACAGCCTGATGAGCGGCGCGATGATCATGCGCCTGATTCGCATCATGCAGGCAAACCCGCAGCTCGGCATCCTGCAAACCCTGGCGGTCGGCCTGCCGACCACGAACCCCTTCGGGCGCATCTTCCAGTTCGGCCATCGCCATGGCATGCGAGCGTTCGTCGCCGGCGCCGGCTGGTGGCAGGCCGAGCGCTGCCAGTTCTGGGGCCACAACGCGGCCGTGCGGCTGCGCCCCTTCACCGAGGACTGCCGGCTGCCGATCCTGTCGGGCGCGCCGCCGCTCGGCGGCCGCATCATCTGCCACGACCAGGTCGAGGCGGTGCTGATGCATCGCGCCGGCTACGAGGTGCGGCTGCTGCCCCAGGAGGGCGGCAGCTACGAGGGCAACCCGCCGACCCTGCCCGATTATCTCCAGCGCAACGACCGCTGGTGCCAGGGCAACATCCAGAACCTGCGGCTGTTCGATCTGCCGGGCATCTCGCTGCTGAGCCGCTTCCACCTCGGCTTCATGGCGCAGAAATTCATCGGCGCCGCCGCCATGCTGGCTTTCGTCACCCTGGCCGCGCTCGCCTGCGTCCTGTGGCCGGCCGAGATCGCCGTGCCGACGCGCGGCTTCGGCGCGCTCTACGCGCTGTGGCTGGTGCTCTACTTCTCGCCCAAGCTGCTCGGTGTCACGGATGCGCTGCTGCGCGAGAAGACGCGTTACGGCGGCGCCGGCCGGCTGCTGCTCGGCGCCCTGATCGAAACCATGTTCATCCTGCTGCTGGCGCCGGTCTCGAGCTTCGCCGCGGCGCATTCGCTGATCATGCTGGCGCTCGGCCACAGCGTGTCGTGGGGCGGCCAGCAGCGCGACGGTCACCGCATCACCTGGCGCGGCGCGTGGCGCAGCCTGTGGCTGCCGAGCGCCTATGGGTTTGGCCTGCTGGCGCTCTTGGCGTTCGGCGCCCCCGGCGCGCTCGCCTGGTTCCTGCCCTATCTCGCCGGGCTTGTGCTCGCCGTGCCGGGCGCGGTGCTGACCGCCTCGCCGGCGCTGGGAGCCTGGCTCGCGCGGCATCGCCTGTGCGCGACGCCCGAGGAGCTGGCGCCGCCGCCCGAGGTCGCCGCCGTGCTACCCGTGCTCCACGGGCCGGCGTGATAGGATCGCGCGGCTCGACGCGTCCGGGGCTGCGCCATGCCGATCAGACTGTTTGCTGCGATGTTGCTGCTCGCGCTGACCTGCGCGGGTGCGAGCGCGGCCGAGCCGACGTTCGAGCCGCAGATCGACCTGCCCGGCTTCGACTACCGCAATTTCGACCTGTTGCAGCCGCGGCCCCGCTTGTGCGAACAGGCCTGCCTGGCCGACGACAAATGCCGCGCGTGGACCTTCGTGCAGACCGGCGTGCTCGGCCCGGTCGCCAGCTGCTGGCTGAAATCCGGCGTCGCCGAGAAGAAGTCCAATCCGTGCTGCATCTCCGGTGTGCGCTGATCTCGGTGAGGAGCGCGTGCACGCATCGCCCAACCTCGTCGTCGCGCGGCTGAGCGGGGGGCTGGGCAACCAGCTGTTCCAGTATGCCGCGGCGTGCGGCGTGGCCGCGCAATCGGACGCGTCCGTGGCGCTCGACCTGTCGCATTTCGCGACCGACGGCGAGCGACGCTTCGCGCTCGCGCGTCTGCTGCCCGATGTGCCGCTGTTGTCCGGTTGCCGGTTCGACGCGCGCTTCGAGACCGCGCGGCTGCCGCCGCAGCCGGCCCTGGCGCGCTGCGGCATCGTCGGCGACCTGTGCCTGCCCGTGCAGCGCGAGAACGATTACGAGTACGATCCCGCGCTGCACGGGCTCCGCGGCGGCGCCTACCTGTTCGGCTTCTGGCAATCTTGGCGTTATTTCGCGCCGGTGGCCGCGCCGCTGCGGCGCGCGCTGGTCGGCGACGCGACCGTCGATTCCGGCACCGTCGCCGTCCACGTGCGACGCGGCGATTATCTCGCGCCGGCCAATCGCGCGGTCTTCGGCCTGTGCGCGCCCGACTACTACGCCGCCGCGCTGGATCTGTTGCGCCGCCGCCTGTCGAAGCCGCGCTTCCGCGTGTTCTCCGACGATCCGGCCTGGTGCCGCGCCGCCTTCAGCGCGCCCGACGTCGAAATCGCCTCGGTGGCCGGCGGCGACGCCGTCGACGATCTGCGCGCGATGGCGGGCTGCCGTCATCACGTGCTGGCCAACTCGTCGCTCGGCTGGTGGGGCGCCTGGCTGGGCGCGCAGGACGACTCGATCGTGGTCGCGCCGATGCCCTGGTACAACGAGGCGCCGCGCGCGGGCGACCTGCTGCGGGAATCCTGGATCCGGCTCGAGCGCGCCACCGGTGCCGCCTGGCCGCGCGTCGGCGCCACGCCGCCGCGCGTCTCCGTGCTCGTGCTGGCGCATGATCCGGCGCGCCGCGCCGCCGCACTGGCCCGCGTCGCAGCACAGCGCGGCGTGCGCGCCGAGCCGATCATCGCCGAGGCGCCGCCAGGCTGCGACGGTGCCGCGCTGAATGCGGCATTGGCGCGCGCGCCGTGCGACTGGATCGCCTTCCTGGACGACCGCGACGAATGGTTGCCCGACAAGCTGGCGATCCAGCTCGAGGCGGCCGAGTTGACCGGCGCCGATGCCGTGCTATGCCGGACGATCCCGAGCGCGAGGGCCGACGGCACGCTGCCGGCCCTCTACCCGCCGCCCGGGCCGCCCGACTGCCCGCTCCACGATCTGGTACACGCCGGCCACTTCATCGCCGGGATCTCGCACACGATCGTGCGGCGCGATCGCTTGCACGCGCTCGGCCGGTTCGACGATGGCTGGCAGGTCGGTGCGCGCAGCGCGCTGCTGGCGCGGCTGCAGTGGCGCGAGGGCACGCTGCGGCTCTGGCAGCGCTTGGTGCGCAGCCCGATCGGCTTCCTCGACGGCGGGCGATCGCCATGAGCTGGCTCGCCAATGTCGACGTCAACCGCTTGACGGTGCACACGACGCTGCATCAGTTCGCCTATGGCATCTCGGGCGTGTTCGCCGGCGCCTATCTGCTGCGCGCCGGCCTGTCGCCGGCAGCCGTGTTCCTGACATTGGCCGCGATCCTGACGCTGCGGTTCGTGCTGCGCCCGCTGGTGCTCGTCGCGGTCGCGCGGCTCGGACCACGCCTTACGTTGATCGGCGGCACGCTGCTGGTGGCGCTGCAATATCCGCTGCTGGCGACGGTCCGTGGCACCGGCATCGAGCTGGCGGTCTATTGCGGCGTGACCGCGCTCGGCAACGTGTTCTACTGGACCTGCTATCACGCCTTCTTCGCGGCGCTCGGTGATGCCGAGGGGCGCGGCCGCCAGGTCGGCGCGCGCGAGGTGATGAGCGCGGTCGCCGGCGTGCTGGCGCCGGCGGCCGGCGGCCTGCTGCTGACCAATCTCGGCCCGTGGACGGCATTCGGCGCCGCCGGGCTGTTCGAGCTCACCGCGATCGCGCCGCTCCTGCGCGTCAGAGAGCCCACGGTGGCCGCGGTCGCACCGCCGCGCGCCTACGAGGCGGCGCGTCTCGGCACCTTCCTCTTCGTGTGCGACGGCTGGATGACGAGCAGCGCCGCGGTTGCCTGGACCATCATCCTGTTCCGGGCGCTCGGCGCGCGTTACGACGCGTTCGGCGGTGCGCTCGCGGCCGCGGCGCTCGCCGGCGCGCTCGCCGGCATGCTGCTCGGGCACGTTCTCGATCGCGGCCATGCCCGCCGCGCCATCCTGATCAATGCCGGATTGTTCGCCAGCAGCCTGCTGTTCAAGATCTTCTGCGGCAGCGCGCCGCTGGCCGTGTTGGTCGCCACGGTCATCGGCACGGTGCTCGCCGGGCTCTACATCCCGTCGCTGATGACCGCGGTCTACAACGAGGGCAAGGCGGCGCCCTGCACGCTGCGCTTCCAGTTCGCCGCCGAGGGCGGCTGGGACGTCGGCGGCACGCTCGCCTGCTTCGCCGCGGCGGCGCTGTGCTGGACCGGCGCGCCGCTGCAGAGCGCGATCGTGCTGGCGTTGCCGGTCGTATTCGTCCAGGCGCGCCTGCTGGTCGACAGCTACGGCGCGCGCGCGCTCGGCGCGACGCGCTGACCGCAAGACCGACGCGGCGCCGGCTCGCCCGCGTCGCATCGCGGCGAGCCCGCGGCACGACCCGAAGCCGGATTTCGGCACCGGCGCGCGCGAAACTGAACTAATCTCCGCGCATGAACCGGTCGCCTCGCCGCCGATGACACCGCCCGCCGGCGCTGACGTCGCTGCGTCGGCCAGCGCGGCCGACTGGCTGGCGCAGGTGCGCGCGGCCGAGCGCCGCGGTGAGCTGCTGGAAGCCTTCGACCTCGCCGAACGCGGCCTCGCGCAGTTCCCCGACGACTTGATGCTGCGCTATCGCGCGGTGCTGGCGTTGGCGCGTGCCGGGGCAACCGGCCTGGCAAGCCGTCGCTATCGCGAGTATGGGCTCGACGGCGAGACCGACGAGGATGCCGCAGCGCTCGGCGCGCGGTTGGCCAAGGACGTCGCGCTGGCGGCGAGCGGCCCCGAGCGCGCCGTGCTCGCGCGCGCCGCCGCCGAGCGCTATGAGGCGATCCACCGACGCACCCAGGGCTATTTTCCCGGCATCAACGCCGCGACCATGTACCTGGTGGCGGGCGCGCCCGACGCGGCGCACGCCCTGGCGCAGTCGGTGCTCGCCGCGCTGGCGCCGGACCAGGCGACGACCGACGAGGACCGCTACTACCGGTTGGCAACCCAGGCCGAGGCCCTGCTGCTGCTCGGCCGCGACGCGGCGGTCGCCGACGCGCTCGCCGCCGCGCGCCGGACGGCCGGCGGCGATCTGTCCGCGGTCGCCGCGACGCGCGGGCAGCTCCGGCTGGTGTGCGGACTGACCGGTGCGCCGACGTCTGTGCTCGAGCCGCTGCGCGCGCCGGCCGTGATCCACTACAGCGGTCACATCATCGCCGCGCCGGGCGCGACCGGGCGCTTCGCCGCCGCGCGCGAGGCCACGGTCGCGCAGACGATCGCCGCGCAGCTCGACGCGGCCGAGGTCGGGTTCGGCTTCGGCGCGCTCGCCGCCGGCGCCGACATCCTGTTCGCCGAGGCGCTGCTGGCGCGCGGCGCCGAGCTCCACGTCGTGCTGCCGTTCGAGCGCGGCGAGTTCGTCGCGACGTCGGTGGCGCCCGCGGGATCCGGCTGGACGGCGCGCTTCGAGGCCTGCCTGGCCGCTGCGCGCAGCGTGCGCTACGCGACCGAGGATGCCTATCTGGGCGACGACCAGCTGTTCGGCTATGCCAGCCAGCTCGCGATGGGTCTGGCGGTGCTGCGTGCGCGCTATCTCGATGCGCCGTGCCGCCAGCTCGCGGTGTGGGACGAGCAGCCGGCGCGCGGCCCCGGTGGCACCGCCGACGACGTCGCGCTGTGGCGCGGCCTCGGCTTGCCGCAGACCATCATCCCGCCGGGCGACGCGCGCGACGGCGCGTCGGCTGCGGCGCCGGCATCGACGCCGGACGGCAAGCCGAGCGGACGGCAGCGCCGCGCCATGCTGTTCGGCGACATCAAGGGCTTCAGCAAGCTGACCGACCACCAGATGCCGGCGTTCGTCGATGGCGTGCTCGGCGCCATGGCGACGGCGCTCGGGCCGTTCGCCGACGCGATCGAGTTCCGCAACACCTGGGGCGACGGCGTCTTCCTGGTGTTCGCCGATCCGCGCGCCGCGGCGCGCTGCGGGCTGGCGCTGCAAGAGGCGGTCGCCGCCGTGCCGCTCGCGGCGTGCGGCCTGCCAGGTCATCTCGCGCTGCGCCTCGGCGGCCATTACGGGCCGGTGTTCCCGGCGCGCGATCCGATCCTCGACCGCCCGAACCTGTTCGGCGCGCACGTCGCGCGCGCCGCCCGCATGGAGCCGGTGACGCCGCCGGGCGAACTCTACGTCACGGAGCCGTTCGCCGCCGCGCTGGCGCTCGACCCGGCGCAGGAGTTCGCCTGCGATTATGTCGGCCGCCATCCGGCCGCCAAGGACTACGGCGTGCTGCCCATGTACGTGCTGGCGCGCCGGCGTTGAGCGCGACGAGGTGCTTGCCGGTTACGATCGCTTCAGGGTGATCCGATAGCGGCACGTCAGCGATTGGCTGTGGCCCGTCACGGTGTCGCCGTTCTGCTGCAGATCGATGTCGACCTTGCCCGAGCTGCTGCCGTAGCCCGGCACGTACGACATGACGATGTGACCGTC
>DATJNS010000038.1:0-75481 GCA_035507915.1 Candidatus Sulfotelmatobacter sp. | reverse complement strand
ATGCTCGGCCTCGGGTTCCCCGGCGGTCCGGCGCTCGAGGCCGCGGCGGCGGACGGCGACGCGGCGCGCTTCGAGCTGCCGCGTCCGCTGCGCGGCCGGCCGGGCGCCGACTTCTCGTTCTCAGGCCTCAAGACCGCGGTGCGCGTCGTCGCCGAGGGCCTGCCCCATGGGCCGGAGGGGCGCGGGTTCGCGCCGCGCGACGTGGCCGATCTCGCCGCGGGTTTCCAGGCGGCGGTGAGCGACGTGCTGGTCGATCGCACCCGGAACGCCATCGCGATGTTCCGCGCGCGCCATGCCGACGCGACGGCGCTGGTGGTCGCGGGCGGCGTCGCCGCGAACCGGACGTTGCGCGCGCGCCTGGCCGATCTCGCGGCCGTCCACGGCATGACGATGACGGCGCCGCCGCCCGCGCTGTGCACCGACAACGCCGCGATGATCGCGTGGGCCGGCATCGAGCGCCTGCGGCTCGGCCTGACCGACGGGCTCGACTTCGCGCCGCGGCCGCGCTGGCCGCTCGATCCGCGCGCCGAGGCGGCATGAGCACGGCCGCCGAGATCGACGTCGGCATCGTCGGCGGCGGCGCCTGGGGCACCGCGCTCGCCATGGTGGCGCGCCGCGCCCAGGCGCGCCCGATCCTGTGGGCGCGCGAGCCTGAGGTGGTTGCGGCGATCAACGCGCAGCATGTCAATCCGCTGTTCCTGCCCGACACGCCGCTCGATCCCGCGATCGTCGCGACCGGCATGCTGCCCGAGGTCGCCCGCGCGCCGCTGCTCCTGCTGGTGGTGCCGGCGCAGCATCTGCGCGCGCTGGCCACCGCGCTCGCGCCGAGCCTGCCGGCGACGACGCCGCTCGTGCTGTGCGCCAAGGGCATCGAGATCGGCACCTCGAAGCTGATGACCGAGGTGGTCGACGAATGTCTGCCGGGGCGTCCGGTCGCCGTGCTGTCGGGGCCGACCTTCGCGCGCGAGGTCGCGCGCGGCCTGCCGACCGCCGTCACGGTGGCGAGCCGTGACCCGGCGCTCGCGGCGACGGTCGCGGGTCGGCTCGGCGGCGCCACCTTCCGGCCCTACGCGTCGGACGATCCGCTCGGCACCGAGATCGGCGGCGCGGTCAAGAACGTGCTCGCGATCGGCTGCGGCATCGCCGTCGGACGCGGGCTCGGCGACAACGCGCGCGCCGCGCTGATCACGCGTGGCCTCGCCGAGATGATGCGCTTCGGGGTCGCCAGAGGCGGGCGGCGCGACACCCTGGTCGGCCTGTCGGGCCTGGGCGATCTCGCGCTCACCTGCGGCAGCGAGCAGTCGCGCAACCTGTCGCTCGGCGCCGCGCTCGGCCGCGGCCGCAGCCTGGCCGACATCGTCGCCGAGCGGCGCTCGATCGCCGAAGGCGTCGACAGCGCCGGCGCGCTGGTCGCGCTCGCCGCGCGCCTCGGGGTCGAGATGCCGATCGCGGCCGCGGTCGACGCCGTGCTCAATCGCGGCGCCGACATCGATGCGACCATCGCGGGCCTGCTGCAGCGGCCCTTCCGCGCCGAATTCGGCGATGCGATAGTCCGGTGAGACGAAAGGTTTCAACGCGGAGGACGCTGGGGCTTCGCGGAGGACGCAGAGGAATAGATCGCGCGCTGCGCGCGCAAATTCCCGCCTCTGCGCATCCTCCGCGCCCTCTGCGTTGAAACCTTCCTTTGGAAGCGGGGGCAGCATGGCGCATTGGCTGGTGAAGTCGGAGCCCGGGGCTTATTCCTGGGCGCAGATGGTCGCCGACAAGCGCACGCACTGGAACGGCGTGCGCAACTTCCAGGCCGCGAGCAACCTGAAGAAGATGGCGGTCGGCGACAGCTGCTTCTTCTATCACTCGGGCGAGGAGCGCGCGGTGGTCGGCGTGGTCGAGGTGGCGAAGGCCGCCTATCCCGATCCGTCCGACAAGGAAGGCAAGTTCGTCATGGTCGACGTCAAGGCGGTCAAGCCGCTCAAGCAGCCCGTGACCTTGGCGCAGATCAAGGCCGATCCGGAGCTCGCCAAGATCGCGCTGGTGCGCCAGTCGCGGCTCTCCGTGATGCCGATCGACGACAAGGCGTGGACCAAGATCCTGAAGCTGGGCGGCGGGCTCGGGTGAGCGCGCTCTGCCGGGTCGACGAGATCGCCGACCGCAGCGGCCGCGGCTTCACGGTGACGCTCGACGGCGTCGAGACCGACATCATGGTCGTGCGCGTCGGCGGCGCGGTGCGCGCGTTCGTCAACTCGTGTCCGCATCTCGGCATGAACCTCGACTGGCAGCCCGACGCCTTCTTCGATTTCGAGCGCCGCCACATCCTGTGCGGCGTGCACGGCGCGCTGTTCCGCGTCGGCGACGGGGTGTGCATCTACGGTCCGTGCATCGGACGCGCGCTGACACCGGTCGCAGTCGAGGTGCGCGACGGCGAGGTCAGGCTCGCGCCGCCCTAATCGGGGGCGCTGATCGGTAGCCGCTCGGCGCTCGGGCGGGTGTCGTGGAACTGGCTATAGTCGATCGCGGTCGCGCCGTTTTCGAGCTCGAGCATGATGTCGACGAAGGTGTGGTCCCACAGGATCTCGTCGGACAGATAGGAGTGGCGCGCCTGGATCGGCTGGGCGAACGTCTCGTCGACGCCGCTCAGGATGACGACGATCTCCATCTCGTTGGCGGCCATGTCGGCCTGGTCGAGCGCATGGAGCGGGCTCGCCGCGTCGATCGGGTGCAGCACGGTCCAGGTCAGCGCGAACACCGGCGTACGCTGGCGCAAGAGCTTCAAGTCGTGGAAGCGCCGCATGACCCGGCCTTCCTTCGTCGTCTCGTCGCGCAGCAGGGTGACGCTCACCGTCGCCTCGAGGATCTGGTTCAGGCGCTGGTTGGCGCAGCGAAACATCAAGGTCGGCACGCCGTTGTAGCGCGTGATCACCGCGACGTCGCTGAACAGGATGCGCGCCGTCGGACGCGAGAAGCGCGCGAAGATCAGCCCGGTCAGCACCGCCAAGCCGATCAGGCCGCACAGGGTCTCGAGCGTCATCACGAGGTTCGCGGCGCGCGTCTGCGGATGCATGACGCCGTAGCCGATCGTCGCGATGGTCTGCACGCTGAAGAAGAACGCGTCCTCGAACGAGCCGGCGCGCGCCTCGGCGATGCCGTCGGGATCGGCCATGTAGAGCAGCGCGAAGACGACGTTGGCGCTGAGGTACCAGAGCGCCATCACGGCGAAGAAGCGCGGCCACGTCAGCGTCAGCATGCGGTGATAGACGTCGCGCCACTGGCGCTGACGGTTCAGCCGCACGACCGGCATCGGCCCCTCGCGCTGTACCAGACGGCGGCGCGACGGCGAGTGACGCCGCCGCTGCCGCTGCTTCAGACCGGGGGCCTTGGTGCGCGCCATGACGTCGCAAGGTACCGAGCCGTCGTGCCGATGGCCATACGCGGCACGCTCACCCGAATGCGAGCGAGCCGAACGCGCCGGCGGCGAACAGGAGGATCAGCCCTCCCGACAGCTTGTTGAGCCAGCGCAGCTGGTGCGCGGCGACGCGCTCGCGCAGGAAGCCGGCGGCGAACGTCAGGCTCGACCACCAGAGCGTGGCGCCGCTCGCCACGCCGGTCATCAGGCTCCAGCTGAACGGCAGCGACATGTCGTGCCCGACGATGCCGAAGCCGGCGTAGATCGCGGTGAAGGCGAAGATCGTGATCGGGTTCGTGATCGTCAGCAGGAACGCCGTGACATAGGCTTTGACGACGCGGCCCGCGAGCGGCCGCCCGGACTGCGGCGGCGCCTTGCGGTAGGTGTTGACGCCGAGCGCGAGCAGGAACACGCCGCCGATCAGGCGCAGCGCGGTCTCGTGCTCGAACAGCACGTCGGACAGCTGCGACACGCCGAACGCCGCGATCGCGCCGAAGATCACGTCGGCCGTGACGGCGCCGAACCCCGACGCGAAACCGGCCGGATGGCCCTGGAGCAGCGTGCGCCGGATGCACAGCACCGCGACCGGGCCGACCGGCGCGGCGATCGCGACGCCGATCAGGACGCCCTTGAGGAGCAGCACAAGAATCATGTCGGGTGCGGGCTCGACTCCCGGCGGTTCGCGCCTCTATAGCGTCACCGACCTGACAAGGGCAGCGGTTTCGCTCTATCGTAACCCCGGGGCTGGTGCGGCCGAATCACCCGGCGAACGCGTGGGCGAGGAGCCATTCCGTGGACAAGGACGAGTTCCGCCGCAAGCTGATCGACAGCAAGCAGCGCTGGGCCGCCGAGGGCCGGTTGCTCACCGGCACCGTGGCCAAGCGCGGCCGCGACCGCCTGCCGCCGGGCCAGCACGTCGTCAAGAATTGGCCGGTGCTCGACCTCGGCGTGCAGCCCAAGGTCGAGCCGTGGGAATGGAACCTCACGATCGACGGTCTGGTAGGCAAGGCCGTGACATGGACATTGCAGGACTTCCTCGCCCAGCCGCAGGTGCAGAGCACCTCCGACATCCACTGCGTGACCGCGTGGTCGCGCTACGACAATCGCTGGGAGGGCGTGGCCGCCAAGCACGTCCTCGCGGTCGTGGCGCCGCTGCCGAAGGCGCGCCATCTCGTGTGCCACAGCCATGACGGCTACACGACCAACCTCAAGCTGTCCGACTTCGACGACGACGACGCGCTGCTCGCCTACAAGTGGGACGGCCAGAAGCTGCCGCGCGAGCACGGCGGCCCGGTGCGCGCGGTCGTGCCCAAGCTGTATTTCTGGAAGAGCGCGAAATGGCTGAAGCGCATCGAGTTCGTCGCCGGCGACAAGCCGGGGTTCTGGGAGGAGCGCGGCTACCACAACGACGGCGATCCCTGGCAGGAGCAGCGCTATGGCTGACGGCGTGACGGGCGGCGCCCATGCTTTCTCGTTCGCCGGTCTCGCCGGCGGCACGATCGATCTCAAGTCGTTCGCCGGCCGCCCCGTGCTGGTCGTCAACACCGCGTCGGAGTGCGGCTTCACGCCGCAATATGCCGACCTCAAATCGCTGTCGGACCGCTTCAAGGCGCGCGGCCTGGTCGTGCTCGGCGTGCCGTGCAACGATTTCGGCGGGCAGGAGCCCGGCGACGCCGCCGCCATTGCGAGCTTCTGCACGACCCGCTACCAGGTCGATTTCCCGATGACCGCCAAGCAGCGCGTGCTGGGCGCCGAGGCGCACCCGTTCTACCGCTGGATCGCCGAGACGCTCGGCGAAGGCGCGGTGCCGCGCTGGAACTTCCACAAGTTCCTGATCGGACCCGACGGCGCGCTGGTCGACGGCTGGCCGTCGTCGGTCAAGCCCGGCGATCCGAAGATCGTCGGCGCGATAGAACCGCTGTTGAAGCGATAGCCGCCGGAATAACACCCATCGGCCGCGCGTTTGCTCGGCCAACAGGAGACAGGTCCATGATCAAGCCGTGGCTCGCGCCCGCACTCGCCGTCCTCGCCTTCGTCGCGCTGGCCGGGCCTTCCGCTCCGCCGGCCGCCGCCATGGCGACGCTCACGCCGCCGAAGGCGAGCGACGACTACATCGCCGGCGAGAAGGCGGCGAAGGAAGGCCGCTACCAGGACGCGGTCGACCTGCTCTCCAAGGTGGTGCAGCGCGAGCCCGACAACGCCGATGCCCACAACTATCTGGGCTTCAGCCTGCGCAAGCTCGGCCAGTTCGACAAGGCGGAGGCGCAGTATCGCGTTGCGCTGCAGCTCGAGCCCGACCACAAGGCGGCGCTCGAGTACTACGGCGAGCTGTTCCTGCAGATCAAGAATCTGCCGCGCGCCGAGGAGCAGCTCGCGCATCTCGCGCGCGTGTGTCCGTCGGGCTGCCCGGAGCGCGATGCGCTCGAGCAGGCGGTCAAGGCCTACAAGGCGGGCTCCTAGAGCCCGATTGCCCGACCGGACCGGCGCGCTTAGGATCGCGCGCCGACCGCCGGACCGCGCGTCCGACGGTCTTTTTTGGGAGGAAACAACATGCCGTCACGTGCTCTGAGGGGCCTGCTCGTCAGCGTCATCGTGCTCACCGCCGGCGCGGCCTGGGCGCAGCAGCCGCCAGCGAAGCCCGATCTCGACGCGATTCCCGACAAGATGCCGTTCAACGTGCCGTACGGCCCCGCAATCGGCGCCGACAAGGCGCACGAGGTGATCGTCGCCGCGGTCAACGAGGCGAAGAAGCGCGGCTGGGCGATGAACGTCGCGGTTCTCGACAGCGGCGGCCAGCTGGTGGCGTTCGAGCGCATGGACGGCGCCCAGCTCGCCTCGATCTCGATCGCGCAGCACAAGGCGCGCGCCGCGGTGATGTACCGGCGCGAGACCAAGGTCTTCGAGGGCGCGATCCAGAACGGCGGCCTCAACTACATCATGACGTTGGACGACGTGATCGCGTCGCGCGGCGGCATTCCGCTGGTCGAGGGCGGCAAGATCATCGGGGCGATTGGCTGCTCGGGCGGCACCGGCTCGCAGGACGAGGTGACCGCCAAGGCGGGCGCCGCGGTCATCAACAAGTAGGCGGACCACCAGGCGGCAAACCGCGGCATGCGGTCGGGGCGCCTCGGCGCCCCCGACCGCATCCGTTGCGGCGCCGGATCTCGACGGACGTTGATCGGTCCGTCGGACCCGTTATGCTGCGCGCATGCCGGTTACCGGCCGATAAATAACGGGGGAAACTCGAATGGACCGCCTCGAGCAGAGGACCATGCGCAAGGTCTATATGCGCCTGCTGCCCTTCGCGATCATCACCTACTTCTTTTGCTATCTCGACCGCATCAACGTCGGCTTCGCCGCGCTGACGATGAACAAGGACCTTGGGCTCGACGCCTCGACCTACGGATTCGCGGCCGGCGCCTTCTTCTGGGGCTATTTCCTGTTCGAGGTGCCGAGCAACATCATCCTGGAGAAGGTCGGCGCGCGGCTCTGGATCGCCCGCATCATGGTCACCTGGGGTCTGTTGTCGGGCTGCACCGCGCTGTGCACCGGGCCCGAGAGCTTCGTCGTGGTGCGCTTCCTGCTCGGCCTGGCCGAGGCAGGCTTCTTCCCCGGCATCGTGCTGTTCTTCACCTACTGGTTCCCGGATCGCCACCGCGCCCGCATCATCGCGGGCTTCACGCTCGCGTTGCCGGTCGCGGTCGCGAGCGGCGCGCCGATGTCGACCGGTCTGATGGAGCTCAACGGCGTGTTGGGGATCGCCGGCTGGAAGTGGATGTTTCTCGCCGAGGCGGTACCGACCATTCTGCTCGGCATCGTCGTGTTCTTCTACGTGACCGACCGCCCGAGCAAGGCGAAGTGGCTGACCGACGAAGAGCGCAACTGGCTCACCAAGGTGATCGACGGCGAGCGCCGCCAGATCGAGGCGCGCCAGAAGGTCAGCGTGTGGCGCTCGTTCTGGGACCCCAAGGTCGTGATGCTGTCGATCAACTATCTCGGTATCGTCACGCCGAGCCTCGGGATGCTGCTCTTCATGCCGCAGATCATCAAGCAGGTCGGGCTGACCAACATGCAGGTCGGCTGGGTCACCATGATGCCGTACATCTGCGGCGCCATTGCGATGGTCTTCATGGGTTGGCTGTCCGACCGGCTGCACGAGCGGCGCTGGAGCCTGTTCTGCACCTGCGTCGTCTCGGTTGCGGGGCTGGTGTTCGCCGGCATGAATGTCGGCACCTGGTGGGTCGTGGTCGGCATGGCGGTCGCCGCGATCGGCTTCTACGGCACCAAGGGCCCGTTCTGGTCGATGCCGTCGATGTTCCTGACCGGACCGGCGGCGGCGGCCGGCATCGCGTGGATCAACTCGATCGGCAATCTCGGCGGCTCGATCGGCCCGTACATCGTCGGGCGGCTGCGCGACTCGACCGGCAGCTTCGCGGGCGGGCTCTACGCGCTCGGCGCCTTCGCGCTGGTGTCGGCGGTGGTGTCGTTGTTCTGGCTCAACTTCCAGCACGTGAGCGCGGCCGAGCACCAGAGCGTCGGCGCGGCCGCCGACTAGGGCGCGCGGCTGCCGGCGTGCGTCGCCGGTGCGCGAGCGCGCGGCCCTCTGGATCCTCGTGGTCGCGCTGCTCGCGATCGGCCTCGCGGTCGCGTGGCTCGATTTGTGGTACGGCTAGGGCCGGGCTAGACGCGGCTCGGCGCCGATGCGCCGCGGCCCGCCCGCCGCGTCGCGCGATCGCGCGCGCGGCCGCGGCGCTCCTCGCTGAAGGCGAGCGCGGTGACCTGCTTCACGATGCCGACCTCCATCGGCTGAGCACGCCCGCGGATCGTCAGCGTGGCGCGCGGCAGCTCGTCGATCGGCAGCCCGGCGTGGTGCGCGACCTCGCCCGAGACCACCAGCTCGCAGGCGTGCTCCTTGGTCAGGCTCTCGAGCCGGCTCGCGGTGTTGACGACATCGCCGATCGCGGTCAGCTGGGTCGCCTCGCCGAAGCCCATGTCGCCGACGATCACGGAGCCGACATGGATGCCGATGCCGAGGCGCAGCGGTTGGGCGAGCTCGCTCGCGAGGTCGCGGTTGAGCTGGGCGAGCCGTTCGTGCATGCGCTTGGCCGCGGTCAGGGCGGCGATCGCGCCCCATTTCGGCCCGTCGCGCAGACCGAACAGCGCCATCACGCCGTCGCCGATGAACTTGTCGACGTGCCCGCCGACGTCCTCGATGGCGCCGCCCATCTCGGCGAAATAGCGATTGAGCAGGAACACGGTGTCGAACGGCAGCCGGTGCTCGCACAGGCTGGTGAAGCCGCGCAGATCGGCGAACAGCACGGCGATCTCGGCCTCGCGGCCGCTGTGATAATCGTCGGCCCGCAGCGCCCGACCCGCCGCCAGCGCCGGCGGCACCAAGGGCGTCAGCTCGAGATCGGCGGTCGGACGGATCTGGCAGGCGAGCCGCACGTCCTTGGCCGAGGCGCCGACCCGCGCCAGCACGCGTGCTTCCTCGACGCTCGGCGCGGGCAGATGCTCGGCGCCGGTGCCGACGCGCACCCGGCACGTGCTGCAGCGGCCCCGCCCGCCGCACACCGAGGCGTGCGGGATGCCGGCGTAACGGCTCGCCTCCAGCACCGTCATGCCGGGCGCGAAGCTGACCACGCGGCCGCCCGGATAGTTGAGACGCACCAGACCGCGCCGGCGCTCGACGAGCTGGCGCACGAGGCGCGCGCCGAGCGTCAGCGCGAGCAGGGCGGCGAGCAGCGCCCAGAGCGTGTCGCGCAGACCGGTCAGCCGGGCGAGCCCGGCGTCGTCCGGCAGATGCACCGCCGCGATCGCGCGCTCCAGCCACCCGCGGTTCGCCGCATGGGCCAGCACCTCGCGCATGCCGTCGTAGAAGCCGATCAGCGCGAGCACCGGCACGAGCGCCGCCAGCGCGAGCGCGAGCGGCTGGGACGCGCGATACCACGGCCGCAGGCGCAGCCAGAAATTCAAGCCGATGCAGCCGTGGATCCAGGCAACCGTCAGCAGCGCCGCCTGCAGACCGGCGCGCGGCGGATTGGTGGCGAACGCCAGCAGCACGAAGACGTAGTCGTCGTGCACGCCGTAGAGCGCCTCGGCGGCGCGCGTGTAGACCGCGTGATCGACCAGCACCGGCGGGATCAGAAGCCCGAACAGGAGCTGTGCGGCCTCCCAGCGCGGCATGCGGAGCTGGCGGCGCCGATAGATCGACCACAGCGCCAGCGACAGGTGGATCAGCGCCGCGCCGGCGAGCAGCGCGGTCATCGGCCAGGCGTGCCACAACGAGATGAAGTAGGGCTCGACCGTCAGCATCGCGTCGAGGGACAGCACGCCGACCGCGTGATTGAGCAGATGGGTCAGCACGTAGCTGAACAGCACCAATCCGGTCGCCAGGCGCAGGCGATGGATCAGCGCCACCGCGTCCAGGCGTGGCGCGGCGCGGCCGGCAGGTGGGGCCTGGGATCTTGCGTCCATCGGTCGCGTCCTCGGCGCGCCGGGTTTTGGGCTATGGCTTCGGCCGCTCTTGACGTTCGCCGGAAGTCGGACAGGATCGGGCCCCCGGGCCGCTCCCCCGCGACCCTCCATGGGACCAACTTGCAAACCCTCGAATCCATAGTAAATGCGGGCCGCCCGCACCGGCAAGGAACAGGCGTGCGAACGGCAACCCGAGCAGACTGGGAATAGGCGTCCATGGCGGAAATGATTGCGATCCGCAATCTGACCAAGCGGTTCGGCTCGATCGTCGCGGTGGACGACGTGTCGTTCGCGGTCGGCCAGGGCGAGGTGCTGGGCTTTCTCGGCCCCAACGGCGCCGGCAAGTCGACGACGATGAAGATGCTCGCCGGATTCCTCGCGCCGACCTCGGGCACCGCCGCGGTGTGCGGCTTCGACGTCCAGCAGCATCCGATCCAGGCCAAGTCGCAGCTCGGATACCTGCCCGAGGGCGCGCCAGCCTACCCCGACATGACGCCGCGCGCCTTTCTCGGCTTCGTGGCGGCGGTGCGCGGCTTCGACGGCGCCGAGCGCGCCAAGCGCATCGCGATCGCGGTCGAGCGCGCCAATCTGCAGGACGTGCTCGAGCAGCCGATCGACACACTGTCCAAGGGCTTCAAGCGCCGCGTCGGGCTCGCCCAGGCGCTGATCCACGATCCCAAGGTGCTGGTGCTCGACGAGCCGACCGACGGGCTCGATCCCAACCAGAAGTACGAGGTGCGGCGCCTGATCGAAGCCATGGCGGCCGACAAGGCGATCGTGGTGTCGACCCACATCCTCGAGGAGGTCGAGGCGGCGTGCACGCGCGTGATCATCATCGCGGGCGGGCGCGTGGTCGCAGACGGCACGCCCGCCGGGCTCGCGGCGCGCGATCCGATCCACAACGCGGTGCTGGTGCGGCTCGATCCGGCGGCGATCGACGCGGCGCGCGCGAAGCTCGGCGCGCTGGCGGGCGTCGGCACGATCGAGGTGCTCGAGAACGGCGCGGCGCTGCTCGTTCACCCGGCCGACGGGCGCTCGCTGCTCGCGGAGATCGGCGCGCTGGCACGCAGCGAGCCGTGGCGCGTCTCCGAGCTGCACCTGGAGCACGGCCGGCTCGAGACGGTGTTCCGCCACATCACCGGCGGGCTCGGCCGCCGGCCGCCCGCCGCGGCGGCCTGAGGCACCCATCATGCGCGCGATCCGCATCGTGTTCGGGCGTGAGCTCGCGGCCTACTTCGCCACGCCGCTCGCCTACGTCTTCATCGTCGTGTTCCTGGTGCTCGCGGGATCGCTGACGTTCTTCCTGGGCAGCTTCTTCGACCGTGGCCAGGCCGACCTCCAGCCGTTCTTCACCTTCCATCCCTGGCTCTACCTGTTCCTGATCCCGGCGATCGCGATGCGGCTATGGGCCGAGGAGCGCAAGAGCGGGACGATCGAGCTGTTCCTCACCCTGCCGATCACCACCACGCAGGCCGTCCTCGGCAAGTTCCTGGCCGCCTGGGCGTTCTGCGGCATCGCGCTGGCCTTGACCTTCCCGCTGTGGATCACCGTCAACGTGCTGGGCGGCCCCGACAACGGCGTGATCCTCGCGAGCTATCTCGGCAGCTGGCTGATGGCCGGCGCGTTCCTGGCGATCGGCGCGGCCGTCTCGGCGCTGACCAAGAACCAGGTGATCGCCTTCGTGGTCGCCGCGGTGGTGTGCTTCCTCCTGACCGTGTCGGGCTCGAGCGTGGTGCTCGGGTTCTTCACCGGCTGGGCGCCCGAGACCGTGATCGACACCGTCGCCTCGTTCTCGTTCATCAGCCACTTCACGTCGGTGATGCGCGGCGTCATCGACGTCAAGGACATGGTCTATTTCCTCTCGCTGATCGTGTTCTTCCTGTTCGCCAATACGGCGATCATCGAGCTCAAGAAGGCGGATTAGGCGCCATGGGTGGCCTGTTCGAGGATCGCCGCAAGCTCGCCATCGTCGGGATCGTGCTCGGTTTCGTGCTGCTGATCACCGGCAACGTGCTGGTCGCGGCGCTCTTCCCGGCCGCGCGGCTCGACCTGACGCAGGACCGGCTCTACACGCTGTCCGGCGGCACCCGCCAGGTGCTGAGCCAGCTCGACGAGCCGGTCACGCTGCGCTACTTCCTGTCCGAGCGGCTGGTGCGCGAGGTGCCGGCTTACGGCTCGTTCGCCCAGCGCGTCAGCGACCTGCTGCGCGAGTACGTCGCCGCCGCCCACGGCAAGCTCCGGCTCGAGACCTACAATCCGGAGCCGTTCAGCGACGTCGAGGATCGTGCGGTCGCGCTCGGCCTGCAGGGCGTGCCGGTCGATCAGGAGAGCGGCGAGCAGGTCTATTTCGGGCTCGCCGGCGCCAACACGACCGACGACGAGGAGGTGATCCCGTTCTTCCAGCCCGAGCGCGAGGCGTTCCTGGAGTACGACATCACCCGATTGGTCTACAAGCTCGCCCGTCCCAACAAGCGCAACGTCGGCCTGATCACGACGCTGCCGATGGACGGCGACATGACGATGGCCCAGATGCAGGGCGGCATGCCGTCGTCGTGGGCCGTGCTCGATCAGATGCGCCAGTTCTTCACCGTGCGCACGCTCGGCACCGACGTCGACACGATCCCCGCCGACATCGACGTCCTCATGATCGCGCATCCCGCGGGGCTCAGCGACAAGACCAAGTTCGCGATCGACCAGTTCGTGCTCAAGGGCGGCAAGGCGCTGGTGTTCGTCGATCCCTATTCGGAGGTCACCGCGTTCCGCTCGCAGGCGATGATGATGCGCGGCATGCCGCCGAGCGGCTCGACCAACCCGACGTCGGATCTCGAGCCGCTGTTCGCCAAGTGGGGCATCAAGATGGATGCCGGCTCGGTGGTCGCCGACCGGCGTCTGGCGCGCCGGGTCAACGCGGGCACCGGCACGCGCCTGCAGGCTGCCGACTATCTGCCCTGGCTCGCCGTCGGCGCCGACAACGTCAACCATGCCGATCCGGTGACCGCCGACGTGCAGCGGCTGAATTTGGCGTCGGCCGGCATCCTCGAGCCGACCGACGGCGCCAAGACCACGTTCGAGCCCTTGGTCAGCTCGTCGAACCAGGCGATGCACCTGCCGGTGTCCAAGGTCAACACCATGGGCACGCCCGACATCCTCGGCATCCTGCGCAGCTTCAAGACCGAGGGCAAACCGCTGACGATCGCGGCGCGCGTCAGCGGGCCGGCCGAGACCGCTTATCCGAACGGTCCGCCGCAAGCCGCCGCCGAGGCCACGCCGGCCCAAAGCACGCCGGCCCAGAGCACGGCTGCGGCGGCCGATCCCAAGGCCGAGGCGCCGAAGCCGCCGGTCGTCAAGGACGGCACCATCAACGTCATCGTGGTCGCCGACTCCGACATGCTCGACGACCGGTTCTGGGTGCAGACCCAGCAGTTCTTCGGCCAGAAGGTCGCGATCCCGTCGGCCAACAACGCCGACTTCGTGGTCAACGCGCTCGACAATCTGACCGGCAGCAACGCGCTCATCGGTCTGCGCTCGCGCGGCATCTCGGATCGGCCCTTCACCCTGGTGCGCGCGATCCAGCAGGACGCCGAGAGCCGCTTCCAGGCCAAGGAGCAGGAGCTCCAGGACAAGGTCAAAGACACCGAGAAGAAGCTCGCGGACCTGCGCGGCACCGGCAAGGAAGCCGGCGGCCAGGCGATCCTGACGCCCAAGCAGGCGCAGGAGATGGAGGCGTTCCGCGCCCAGCTGGTGCAGACGCGCGGCGCATTGCGCGAAGTGCAGCGCGCGCTGCGCCAGGACATCGATCGGCTGCAATCGATCGTCCGCTTCGTCGACATCGGCTTGATCCCCTTGGTGGTCGCGATCGTCGCGGTGGTGGTCGGCATCGTGCGGCTGCGCCGGCGCCGCCACGCCAGCCGGATTTCGCATCTGGCCGAGCCGCGCGCCGGCTGAGGGGGAGGGCATGCGGGCAATCACCGTCACGGCGCTGGGCGTGGTCACCGCGATCGTGCTCGTCGGCACGGCCGTCGTGGTGGCGCAGCGTCAGCCGGCGACGACGCTCGCCAAGGGGCAGCGACTCTTTCCCGGCCTCGAGGCCAAGCTCGGCGACGCGCAGACGATCGAGGTCGTCAAGCACGACGCCAAGTTCGACATCGTGCGTCACGGCGACGACTGGGTGGTGCCCGACAAATCCGACTATCCGGCGCGCGCCGAGATGGTGCGCAAGGCGCTGGTCGGCCTCGCCGAGCTCGAGACGATCGATGCCAAGACGCGCAATTCCGCGCTCTACGGCCGGCTCAACCTGCAGGACGTCACGGCCGCCGACAGCAAGGCGGTCGAGATCGAGATCAAGGACGCCAAGAACGCCGTGCTCGCGGCGTTGCTGATCGGCAAGAAGCGCACCTCGCCGGTCGGAGCGCCGAATTCGGCCGACATGATCTACGTGCGCAAGGTCGGCGATGCGCAGACGTGGCTGGCGCAAGGTCAGCTCGACGTGCACGACAGCGCGCTCGACTGGGCCCAGCGCGAGATCGTCGACGTCCCGGGCGACAAGGTCGCTTCGGTCGAGCTCGATCAGCCCGGCCTCAAGCCGGTCGTCCTGTTCCACGACAAGCCCGAGGACAAGGACTTCAAGATCCGCGACATGCCGGCGAACAAGACGGTGAAGTCGCAATGGGACGTCAACAATCTCGCGAGCGTGCTCGAGGCGATGACGTTCGACGACGTCGCCAAGGACGGCACGCTGACGTTCGGGCCGCCGAAGGGCACCGGCGTGTACCGCACCAAGGACGGCCTGGTCGTCACCCTGACGCTGCTGCCCAAGGACGCCGAGACCTGGATCAAGGTCGCGGCGACGGGCGACGGCGCCGCCGCCGAGCAGGCGAAGACGATCACGACGCGCACGGCGGGCTGGGTCTACCGGATTCCCGACTACAAACGCGACAAGCTGCTGAGCAAGCTCGACGACCTGGTGCAGGAGCCGAAGCCGGCCGGCAAGCCCCAGGGCTAGCCGGCGTCGCCGCCCCACGCGCGCATGGACCTGCTCGAATCGCCCTGCGTCGGCGTCTGCACGATCGCCCCCGAGAGCGGCCTGTGCCGCGGCTGCCGGCGCACCATCGACGAGATCGCGAACTGGCGCGCCATGGACCGGACCGAGCGCGCCCATGTGCTGGTCGCGTGCGAGGCGCGCCGCGCCGCCGGGGATCGGCGCTGACCGGCTCGACCCTGGACGCGCCGCCGAGGCTTCGGGCATAGTTTCGCGCCCGGGTGCCAATCCGGGAACAACTGGAAACTGGCGGCCCTGCAAGGGGCCGGGCGGATCGCGGGAGCTGCCCTTTGTCCCTCAATGTGTTGGAGCGTCTCACCTTCAAGGCGGGAACGGCGATCATCAAGCAGGGCGACAGCGCGCACGCCGCCTACGTGATCGACTCGGGCGAGGTCGAGATCTGGATCGAGCGCGCGGGCGCCAAGCGCGTGATCAACAAGGTCGCGACCGGCGGCATCATCGGCGAGATGGCGCTGATCGACGCCAAGCCGCGCAGCGCCAACGTCACCGCGGTCATCGACACGGTGTGCATCGTCGTGCCCGAGAAGCTGTTTCGGGAGAAGATCGAGAGCGTCGACCCGATGGTCAAAACGCTGCTCCGCATCCTGGTCCGCAACGTCCGCGCGGCCGAGAGCCGCACCACCTAGTTTCGTCGCGCACCTGCGGGTGCGGCCGATCGGTGAATCCGGGATCAAAGCGCGCTTCCCCGGCGTTCATGTTTTGGGCGGGTATGCGCCGCCGCGGAGGTGGGTCATGGACGTCACCCCAGGACAGCGGTTCCGGAAGATCGATCTTCCTTACATAACGTGGGAGGTCAGCGAGGTGCTGCGCGCCTCCGACACGCGGCTCTACGCCAGGTTGCGCCGGGTCGGCGACCGCGCGACCGAAAAGACGCTCGCCTGCATCGCGCTGCAGGACCGCAAGCTCTTCCATCCGGTCGGCCCGGCCAAGACCTGACGCCCGATCAAAAGGGTGACGCACGGTCCGGTGCTCGCCGCCTGCGGGCGTCGCACGCACGGGGATCGTCGCGCCTCCCGCGGGTGCGTCGGGTTTTATTTGGGTGCAAAAAACTGTAGAATTGTGTAGGCAGGGTGGTGCGGCGCGTGGGCCTCCGCATCATGTGGCTCGCCTGTCTGGGATGTCCCGATGCCAACCGAGATGCGGCACATCGTATTCACGCCGAACGAGGTCTTGCGGTCGGTCACGCAATACCGGCATCGGCGACGGGAGCCCTTGCCCGCGGGCACCATCTCGAACCTTCGGATCGAAGAAAAACCCGACGTCCACGTCGTGCTGTCGATCACCGGCGATACGCAGAAGACCGCCGAGGAGATCGTCTTCCAGGGCGCCGAGCTGGCCGCTGCGCTGGTGATGTTCTGCATCGAGCGCAAGATCCCGCTGCCCGCCGCGCGCGCCAAGAAGACGCTGCGCGTGTTCGACAAGCAGCTCGGCCTCGAGGTCGCGATCGACCAGGGCTAGGCCCGGATCCGCTAGCGTCGCGCCGCCAACAGCGGACCGAGCTGGCACGGGCACAGGCATTCGCCGGACGTCGGCACCGCGGCGCGCGGCGGCAGGCTCTCGCACCAACATCCGTTGCCGGGTCGGCACTCGAAGCGCGCGCCGCACGCGGGACAGCGCCGGTGCTCGGCCGTCGCGCCGGGCCGCGCGCCGACCGCGGCGTCCGTCTTGCTCAGTTGGTCTGCTGGATCGCCGACAAGAGCCAATGGCCACCTCGGCCGCGCACGAAGGTCCACACCTCGGCGCGCTCGACCGGCTGCGCCGGCAAACCGCTCGCGACATAGTCGCTGTCGCGCGGGCTGCGGTCGGTGCGCACCACGTAGTCGAGCGCGCTCCAGCGCATCGCCGCGGTGGCGTATTCCAGGCCGTCCTCCTGCCATGCCTCGAGCAGGTCGCCCTTCAGCAGTTTGACGTTCTCGACCCGGTTCTCGACGCCCTGGCTCGCATTGCGCGACAGCTCTTCGGCGAAATAGGACAGCATCTCGGGCGTTGCGCAGCGCTTGATCTGCGCCAGATCGCCGGCGCTCCAGGCGGTCTGCAGCGCCATGAGCAGATCGCCGAACGCCACATAGTCGGCGTCCGTGATGGTGGCCGACGCGCGCCCGCCGGCGGCGCCCTGCGCGATGCCGGTGCCGGTCGGCTCGACGGCGTAGTAGGTCGTCTGGCCCATGCCGGCGGCGCTCGGATCGAAGCGGCGGCGGAACAGGCGCACGGCGAAATAGACCAGCCCGCCGATCAGCGCGAGCTGCAGCAGGAGACCGAGCATGTTGCCCATCGGCGAGGCGTCGGCGGCGTAAGCGTTGTGGCCGAACAGCATGCCGGCGATGCCGGCGCCGAGGAAGCCGCCCAACAGGCCGGTCATGAACGGGTGCTGCGAGAAGCCGCCGACCATCGGCGTCGCCGGCCGCGGTGCGTACTGCGGCTGGGACGGGAGCGGCGTGATGCTGCGCTCGAGCGGACGCGCGCCCGGCGTCGTGCTGTAGGTTTGCGAGCCGCGGCTGCCCATGCTGCGGCCGCTACCCGCGGCCGCCTCGGCCAGGCTCGGCGCCAGCGCGAGGAACGCGCAGCTGAGAAGGATCATGAATCGCCGCATGTCGTGTGCCTTCCCTCGACCGTTGTCGCCCGGCTTCGCACGTCCGGGTTGCCGGCATATTTGGGCATCGAGCGCGAAAGTTCAAATCGCGCGCGCCGGCGGCACGATCGGGAGGAGATGGCGCGCCCGAAGAGACTCGAACTCCTAACCCCCAGATTCGTAGTCTGGTGCTCTATCCAATTGAGCTACGGGCGCCGCGCTAGGGGCGCGACATTAGCCAAAGGGCGACGGGCTTGCAAGGATGGGCGGCTCTGCTCGCGCGACCGTCGATTCGCAACCGCTGCGCAGCGAAAAGCGCCTGGAATCGCCCAAGAATCCGGCTTGGAATAGGCATCCCCTTCCGTTACTATCTCGACAATTCGAGAGGATAGCGAACAAAATCAATGATATGCGGGTGGGTCCAGCGGCGTGGTGACCGCATGACGCACGCCCCCTCAACAAGGTGTTCGATCCACATGGCCGCGAGTCCCCTTCGTGCCGCGCTCCTGCTTGTCGCCCTCACCGCCACCGGCTGCAACCGCAACAGCAACTTCGATCTGTGGCCGATGCTCACCGGCGAGCCGAAGGCCAAGCCCGCGGTCGCGGCCGACCAGCAGCCGCAGGCCGCGAGCCAGCAGAGCGCCGATGTCGCGACGGCGCCGCTCGCGCCCGCCGGTGCCGCGATGCCGGCTCCGACGACCAACACCTATGTCGGCCAGAAGGTCGATCAGCTGCGCAGCGATCTGCAGCGGCTGCAGGCGCAGCTCGCCGATCATCAGAATCAACTGCGGCAGATCCGCGACGACGCGGTGCAGAACGGCCAGCGCTACTACACCAACGTCGCGGCGATCAACGCGCGGCTGCAGGTCGGCACGACGCGTGGCAACCCGAACCTGATCCAGCAATGGAATGACGCGCAGGGCGATCTCGACCGCATCAACGACGACGTCGGCCGGCTCAACAATCTGGCGGCGCTGATCGGCGGCGACTCGGCGCTTGCCTCCTACATCCTGGAGTCGACGCGCGCGGCGTTCAGCATCTCGGGCGCGGTCGACGAGGATCATCGGAACCTGACGCAGCTCGAGGACGACACCAACCGCGCGACCGTGCAGGTCGACCGGCTGCTCAACGACGTCAGCGACGACATCAGCCGCCAGACCGCCTACGTCAACAGCGAGCGGCGCAACCTCACGGCGCAGTCGGTCGCGATCAACAACGGCGAGCTGCTCGGCGGCAGCCTGGCGAACCGCGGCTTCGGCGGTCAGGGGCTGGTGGCCTCCGCGGCGGGCGCGCCGCCGGTCTCGAGCGTCGCGCGCGGCCGGCCGCTGGTCGTCATCAAGTTCGACCGTCCGACCGTCAGCTTCCAGCAGCCGCTTTACAACGCGGTCAGCCAGGCGCTCGACCGGCGCCCCGAGGCCACCTTCGAGATCGTCGCCGTGACGCCGAACCGCGGCAACGCGGGGCAGGTCGCGTTGGCCTCGAACGCTTCGCGGCGCAATGCCGAGGCGGTCTATCGTGCGTTGACCGACATGGGCCTCGCGGCCAATCGCGTCACCCTGTCGGCGACCACGTCGTCGAGCGCCGAGAACAACGAAGTCCAGGTCTTCGTCCGCTAGCGTCGGCCGCGCGGGCGATCAGTACGCCGCCACGGCGCCGTCGCTGCGCGGGTCCGCCGCGCCCTCCAGCATGCCCGAGGGCCAGCGCGCGATCGCGCCGGCGTGCCCGGCCAGATCCGAGAATGCCTCGATGCGCTCGACCGGATGCCCGGCCGCGGCGAGCGCGGCGCACAACCGGTCGGGAAACCGCGCCTCCAGCTTCAGGGTCACGCTCGGGCTGCCCCAGGTGCGCCCGAGCAGCCAGCGCGGCGCGCTGACCGCCGCCTGCAGCGCCTGACCGAACACGGCGTAGCGGGTGAACAGTGCCGCCTGGGTCTGCGGCTGGCCGTCGCCCCCCATGGTGCCGTAGACCAGCTGGCGGCCGTCCTTCAGCCGCGCGAGCGCCGGGTTGAGCGTGTGGCGCGGCCGCCGACCCGGCGCCAGGACGTTGATCGCGGCGGGATCGAGCGAAAAGCTCGCGCCGCGATTCTGCCACAGCACGCCGGTCTCGGCGCCGACCACGCCCGAGCCGAATTCCCAATAGAGGCTCTGGATGAAGCTGACCGCCCGTCCCGCGCCATCGGTGACGCCGAGCCAGATCGTGTCGCCGGCGTCCGTCGGCGCGCCCCAGGGCGCCGCCCGGCGCGGGTCGATCGCGGCGGCTGCCTCGGCGAGCGCGACGCCGGCCAGGCAACGCGCCGGGTCGACCGTCATGACGTCGGGATCGGCGAGATGGCGGTCGCGCACGGCGAAGGCATGCTTGGTGGCCTCGACGAGCCCGTGCACGTGGGCGAAGCCGTCGGCCTCGGCGACGTCGAGGCGCGCGAAGATGCCGAGGATCATCAGCGACGCCAGCCCCTGGGTCGGCGGCGGCAGGTTCCACGCCGTGCCCCAGGGCAGCGCGAGCTTGAGCGGCGTCACCCGGCGTGCGCGATAGGCCGCGAGGTCGGCCGCCACCAGCGGACTGCCGGCGCGCGCCAAATCGTCGGCCAGCGCGCGCGCCAGGTCGCCGCGATAGAAATCGTCGAACCCGGCGTCGGCCAGGCGCTCGAGCGTCGCGGCGAGCGCCGGGTTGGCGAGCTGGCTGCCGGTCGCCGGCGGCGCGCCCGCGGGCGCGAAGGCCGCGCGGAACCCGGGCTGGTGCTCGAGCTCGTCCCACTTCGCCGTCGTGTAGCGACGCTGGCTCGCCGTCACCGCGATGCCGTTGCGCGCATAGTCGATCGCGTCGGCGAGCAGCCGGGCGCGCGGCAGCGTGGCGCCCCACGCGCGGGCGTGCTCGAGCGCGAGCTGCCAACCCCCGACCGTGCCGGCGACCGTGTTGGCTGCGAGACCGCCGCGCGGCGGAATCTCGGCATGGCCGTGCGCCCGGTAGAACGCCGGTGTCGCGGCGCCGGCCGCCGGTCCGCAGGCGTCGATCGCCACCGGCTCGGCGCCCGGCTCGGCGATCAACCAGAAGCCGTCGCCGCCGATCGAGTTCATGTGCGGATAGACGACCGCGATGGTGGCCGCTGCGGCGACCGCCGCTTCGATCGCGTTGCCGCCGTCGCGCAGCACCGCGAGCCCGCTCTGGGCAGCCAGGTGGTGGGGCGCCGTCACCATGCCGCGCCGGGCCCGGGGTGTCTCGATCATGACGTCCTGCCTATCGCGCCGCGAGGGTGGCTGCAAGCTGGTCCAATCGCGCGCCGCGGCCGTATCATGAGGTGGTGGACCGCCGACGGGAGTGACGCGCATGCGGGCGTTGCGGCGATGGTTGTTCGCGCTGATCGTGCTGCCGGTTCTCGGCGCAGCCGCCGCCTGGGCGCAGGCGCCGGCGACCGATGTCGGCGCGGCCGATCGTGCCGCCATCCGGCGCGTGATCGGTGACCAGATGGCGGCGTTCCGGCGCGACGACGCGACCGCAGCGTTCGGCTTCGCGACGCAAGAGATCCGCGACCAGTTCGGCTCGCCCGAGCGCTTCCTGGCGATGGTGCGCGAGGGCTACCAGGCGGTTTACCGGCCCTCCGACGTGCATTTCGGCGCGCTGGTGCGCATCGACGGACGGCTGACCCAGCTGGTCGACGTCGTCGGGCCGGACGGCGTGCCGCACACCGCGATGTACTTCATGGAGCACCAGCCCGACGGCAGCTGGCTGATCGGCGGCTGCATGTTGGCCGTCGGGCAGGGCGCGACGACCTAGGCCGGACGAGGCGACACCGGAAGCCGTTGCACGGCGCGGCGCTCTGGGCTAGACCCGGCGCGCCCGAAGCCCCGATCGACGATGCGGGCGTGCGCCGGTGACCGAGCCCGTGATCAAGCCCGTGACCAAGACCTTCCCCGTCTCGTGGGACGAGCTGCACCGCAACGCCCGGGCGCTCGCCTGGCGTCTGCACGAGCTCGGCCCGTGGACGAGCATCGTCGCGGTGACGCGCGGCGGGCTGGTGCCCGCGGCGATCGTCGCGCGCGAGCTCGACATGCGCCTGATCGACACGGTGTGCCTCTACAGCTACGACGACCACTCGGGCGAGAGGCACACGCAAAACGCCATCGAGGTCCTCAAGGGCGTCGCGGGCGACGGCACCGGCCAGCTGATCGTCGACGACTTGGTCGACACCGGCAAGACCGCGCGCGTCGTGCGCGAGATGCTGCCGCGCGCCCACTTCGCGACGATCTATGCCAAACCGGCGGGCCGGCCGCTGGTCGACACTTTCATCACCGAGGTGAGCCAGGACACCTGGATCCTGTTCCCGTGGGACGTCGAGCTGCAGTTCGTCCAGCCGATCGCACGGCGGCAGGACTGACGCGGCCGCCATGCCCGACACGATCCCCGACACGATCCCCGACGCCGCAGCCGAAATGCCGCGCGCCGCGATCGCGTTCCAGCCCGAGCGGCACCGCCGCGTGATGGCGGGCCATCCGTGGGCCTATTCGAACGAGCTCGAGCTGACGCAAGAGGCCAAGGCGTTCGAGCCCGGCCGTCTCGTCACGCTGGCGACCGCCAACGGCGAGCCGATCGGCACCGCGATGTTCAATCCGCGCCCGCTGATCAGCGCGCGCATGATCACGCGTGAGGTCGGCGTCGCGATCGACCGCGATTTCCTCGCGGCGCGCCTCGAGCGCGCGCTCGCGCTGCGCCAGGAGCTGTTCGACGCCCCGTTCTATCGCCTGATCCACGCCGAGGCGGACGGCCTGCCCGGGCTCGTGATCGACCGCTTCGGCGACGTGCTGGTGATCCAGCTCAACAGTGCCGGCATCGAACGCCTGCGCGAGCCGCTGCTCGAGGCGTGCGACCGGGTGCTGGCGCCGCGCGCCGTCGTGCTGCGCAACGACGCGCCGGCGCGCGCGAGCGAGGGCCTGGCGACCGAGGTCGCGGTGGCGCGCGGCACGCTCGACGGTCCCGTCGAGCTCGTCGAGAACGGCGCGCGCTTCCGGGCCGACGTGATCGCCGGCCAGAAGACCGGATGGTTCTACGACCAGCGTGACAATCGCGCCGCCGTCGCGCGCCTGGCGTCCGGGCGCCGCGTGCTCGACGTGTTCGCCTACACGGGCGGTTTCGGCGTGCTCGCGGCGACGCGCGGCGCGCGCGAGGCGGTGCTGATCGATCGCTCCAAGCCCGCGCTGGCGCTGGCGCTCGAGAGCGCCGCGCTCAACGACGCGGCGGCGCGCTGCCGCACGATCGAGGGCGAGGGCTTCCCGACCCTGGAGCGGCTGGCGGCCGACGGCGAGCGCTTCGACATCGTGGTCGCCGATCCGCCCGCCTTCGTGAAGTCGCGCAAGGACCTCGCGGTCGGCATTCGGGCCTATCGCAAGCTCGTCCGCCTGGCCGCCGCGCTGGTGAGCGCGGACGGTTTCCTGTTCGTCGCCTCGTGCAGCCACAACGTCGGTGCGGACGCGTTCGCCGAGCAGGTGTGCGGCGGCTTGTCCCGCGCGCGTCGATCGGGCCGCATCCTGCGCGCCGCCGGCGCTGCGCCGGACCACCCGGTGCATCCGTTCCTGCCCGAGAGCGCCTACCTCAAGAGCCTGCTGCTGCAGCTCGATTGACCGCGCATCGAACGGTGTGCGCGCGTGGCTCGGGTCGATTGACGCGCTCGGGCCAAGCTGCAACCATGCGGCCGGTCGTCTCGGACGGCAAAAACGTCGCGGCTCTCAACCGCGCCGAGTGTTGCGCGTAGGGATCGGAGGGCCGGGAGGCACATGGGGGTGTCTGAGGACATCATCCTCGAGACGCGGGGGCTGACCAAGGAATTCAAAGGTTTCGTCGCGGTGCGCAACGTCTCGTTGACGGTGAGGCGCGGGACGATTCATGCCTTGATCGGGCCCAACGGCGCCGGCAAGACCACGGTGTTCAACCTGCTGACCAAGTTCCTCAGCCCGACCGCCGGGCAGATCTTCTACAAGGGCGAGGACATCACCGGAGTCGCCGCGGCGCAGATCGCGCGCAAGGGCATGGTGCGCTCGTTCCAGATCTCGGCCGTGTTCCCGCATCTGAGCGTGCTCGAGAACGTGCGCTTGGCGCTGCAGCGCACGCGCGGCGGCAGCTTCGACTTCTGGCGCTCCGAGAGGGTGCTCATCAGCTTCAATTCGCGCGCCGAGGAGCTGATCGCCGCGGTCGGCCTGTCGGCGTTCCGCGACACTCCCGCGGTCGAGTTGCCGTATGGGCGCAAGCGCGCCCTCGAGATCGCGACGACGCTCGCGCTCGAGCCCGAGATGCTGCTGCTCGACGAGCCGATGTCCGGGCTCGGCCGCGAGGACATCGGGCGCATCGCCGCGCTGATCCGGAGCGCCGCGGCCAACCGCACCGTGCTGATGGTCGAGCACAACCTCTCGGTGGTCGCCGACCTGTCGAGCACCATCACCGTGCTGCAGCGCGGCGAGGTGCTCGCCGAGGGCAGCTACGCCGAGGTGTCGAACGATCCGCAGGTCGTGAGCGCCTACATGGGGACCGGTCATGGCGCTCATTGAGCGCGCCCCCGCCGCGCCGCCGGGGATCGCCGGCGCGCCGCTCCTCGAGGTGCGCGACCTGCACGCGTTCTACGGCGAGAGCCACATCCTGCACGGCATCGCGTTCGACGTCGGCGCCGGCGAGGTCGTCACCCTGCTCGGTCGCAACGGCGCCGGCAAGACGACGACTCTGAAGGCGATCCTCGGCATGGTCGGGCGGCGCACCGGCACCGTGCGCTACGAGGGCCGCGACATCCTGGGCCTGCCCTCGCACCGCATCGCGCGCCTCGGGCTCGCCTATTGCCCCGAGGAGCGCGGCATCTTCGCGAGCCTGAGCGTCGAGGAGAACCTGATGCTGCCGCCGATCGTGCGCGCGGGCGGCATGGCGGTCGACGAGATCTACCGACTGTTCCCCAACCTGGTCGAGCGCAAGCGCAGCCAGGGCACCAAGCTGTCGGGCGGCGAGCAGCAGATGCTGGCGATCGGCCGCATCCTGCGCACCGGCGCGCGCCTGCTGCTGCTCGACGAGCCGACCGAGGGCCTGGCGCCCGTCATCGTCGAGCAGATCGGCAAGATCATCGAGCATCTGAAGCAGACCGGCTTCACGATCCTCCTGGTCGAGCAGAACTTCCGCTTCGCCTCGACGGTCGCCGATCGGCACTACGTCGTCGAGAACGGTCGCGTCATCGACGTCATTCCGCGCGAGCAGCTCGAAACCAGCGTCGACAAGCTGCAGCGCTATCTCGGAGTATGAGCCGCGTCGCAAAGCAGGGACTTTTGAGTCAGTCAGCACGAGTTCAGGGAACAGGGGAGGGATCCATGAAGCGAATCAAGCATGCCGTCGGTACGTTCGTCGCCGCGACCGCGCTGGCGCTCGGCGCCGGGACGGCCCACGCGCAGTTTTCCCACAACGTCGTGAAGATCGGCGTGATGACGGACCTCGCGGGCGTCTACGCCGATCTCTCCGGCAAGGGCGCGGTCGAGGCGGTCAAGATGGCGGTCGCCGACTTCGGCGGCAAGGTCAAGGGCATCCCGGTCGAGGTGCTGGTCGCCGACCACCAGAACAAGCCGGACATCGCCTCGACGATCGCGCGCCAGTGGTTCGACGTCGACAACGTCGACATGATCACCGATCTCGTGACGTCGTCGACCGCGCTCGCGGTCCAGCAGGTCGCGCGCGAGAAGAACAAGATCGACATCGTGGTGACCGCCGCGGCGTCCGACCTGACCGGCAAGCAGTGCTCGCCGACCGGTATCCACTACGCCTACGACACCTATGCATTGGCCAAGGGCACCGGCGGCGCCATGGTGTCGACCGGCGGCGACAGCTGGTTCTTCATCACGGTCGACTACGCCTTCGGGCTGGCGCTCGAGCGCGACACCACGGACTTCGTCAAGCGCGCCGGCGGCAAGGTGCTGGGCTCGGTCAAGCATCCGCTCGGCACGACCGACTTCTCGTCGTACCTGCTGCAGGCCCAGGGCTCCAAAGCCAAGGTGATCGGCTTCGCCAACGCCGGGCAGGACACCATCAACTCGATCAAGCAGGCGGTCGAGTTCGGCATCCCGAAGGGCGGTCAGAAGCTCGCCGGCCTGTTGATCTTCGACAGCGACATCCACTCGCTCGGGCTGCCGACCGCCCAGGGCCTCGTCTTGACCACCGGCTGGTATTGGGACCTCAACGACGAGACCCGGGCCTTCGGCAAGCGCTTCTACGAGAAGCTGCACGCCATGCCGACGATGACGCAGGCGGGCGACTACTCGGCGACCATGCATTACCTCAAGGCGGTCGACGCGGCCGGCACCGACGATCCCGAGAAGGTGATGGCCAAGATGCGCGAGATGCCGGTCAACGACTTCTTCGCCAAGAACGGCAAGATCCGTGTCGACGGCACCATGACGCACGACATGTATCTGGTCGAGGTGAAGAAGCCCGAGGAATCGAAATATCCCTGGGACTACTTCAAGGTCCTCAAGACCATCCCGGGCGACGAGGCGTTCCGGCCGCTCAGTGAGAGCGAGTGCCCGCTGGTCAAGAAGAGCTAGGGTCGTGACGCGGCGAGAGGGAGCCCGCTGATGGCCGAGCTGCTCGGCGTACCGGTGCCGGTGCTGCTCGGACAGATCCTGCTGGGTCTGATCAACGGCTCCTTCTACGCCATCCTGAGCCTGGGGTTGGCCGTCATCTTCGGCATCCTCAACGTCATCAACTTCGCGCACGGCGCGCAGTACATGATGGGCGCTTTCTGCGCGTGGCTGGTGCTCGAGTATCTCGGCATCGGCTACTGGTGGGCGCTGCTGATCGCGCCGATCGTGGTCGGTGCGTTCGGCATCGTGCTCGAGCGGCTGTTCCTGCGCCGGGTCTACCAGCTCGACCATCTCTACGGCCTGCTGCTCACGTTCGGCCTGACGCTGCTGATCGAGGGCGCGTTCCGGCAGGCCTACGGCGTGTCGGGCCAGCCCTATCGCATCCCCGACGCGCTGACCGGTGCGCAGAACCTCGGCTTCATGTTCCTGCCGACCTACCGCGGCTGGGTCGTGTTCGTCGCGCTCGCCGTGTGCATCGCGGTGTGGCTGATCATCGACAAGACGCGGCTCGGCGCCTACCTGCGCGCCGGCACCGAGAATCCGGCACTGGTCCAGGCCTTCGGCGTCAACGTGCCCAGGATGATCACGCTGACCTACGGCTTCGGCGCCGCACTGGCGGCCTTCGCCGGCGTGCTCGCCGCGCCGATCTACCAGGTCAGCGCGCTGATGGGCTCCAACCTGATGATCATCGTTTTCGCGGTGGTGGTGATCGGCGGCATGGGCTCGATCATCGGCTCGATCGTGACCGGCGTGGGGCTGGGCGTGATCGAGGGCCTGAGCAAGGTGTTCTACCCCGAGGCGTCGAACACCGTGATCTTCGTCATCATGGTGATCGTGCTGCTCATCCGGCCCGCGGGCCTGTTCGGCAAGGCGGCGTGACTCGATGAATCGCTGCCTCGCCTGGTGCGGCACCGGCCTCGTGATCGGCGTGCTCACGATCGGCGTGATCGCCGTGCTGCCCGACGCGTCGGGCTTCCTCTACCGGCTGATCGGCGACGTCGTGGCGGCGGTCGGCATCGGTCCGGGCATCGATGCGCTGTTCGGCGCGCGCGTCGACCTCGATCCGTGGCTCTGGGGCATCGCCTTCGTGGTCGCCGCCGTGCTGCTCGTCGGCGCCGTCGCCGCGGTGTTCCACGGGTTGTCCGGTGCGATCGGACGGCGCATCGAGTTCAGGCCGAGCGACCTCAGCCTGTTCGGCACCAGCGTGCTGCTGACGGTCGGCCTCCTGGTGCCGCACGCCGGGGTCTATCCCGTGTTCGTCATGAAGGTGCTGTGCTTCGCGCTGTTCGCGTGTGCCTTCAACCTGCTGATCGGCTTCGTCGGCCTGCTGTCGTTCGGCCATGCCGCCTATTTCGGCAGCGCGGGGTACATCGCCGGTCACGTCGCCAAGGTCTGGGGCTGGCCGCCCGAGCTCGCCATCCTCGCGGCGACCGCCGTCGCGACGCTGCTGGGCGCGGTGTTCGGCGGCATCGCGATCCGGCGCCAGGGCATATATTTCGCGATGATCACCCTGGCGATGGCGCAGATGGTGTTCTTCTTCGCGCTGCAGGCCAAGTTCACCGGCGGCGAGGACGGCATCCAGGCGGTGCCGCGCGGCATGCTGTTCGGCATCATCGACCTGAACCAGCCGCTGGCGATCTACTACACCGTGTTCGCGATCTTCCTCGCCGGCTTCGCGCTGATCTATCGCACCATCCACTCGCCGTTCGGCCAGGTCCTGAAGGCGATCCGCGAGAACGAGGCGCGCGCGATCTCGCTCGGCTACAGCGTCGACCGCTACAAGCTGGTGGCGTTCGTGCTGTCGGCCGGGCTCGCCGGGCTCGCCGGCGGCACCAAGACGATCGTGTTCCAGCTCGCCAGCCTGACCGATGTCGATTGGACGATGTCGGGCGAGGTCGTCCTCATGACCCTGCTCGGCGGCATCGGCACCGTGTTCGGCCCGATCGTCGGCGCGGTGATCGACCAGGCGATCGAGAACTACTTCGCGCAGGCCGGCGCCTGGGTCACGATCATCACCGGGGCGATCTTCGTCGCCTGCGTGCTGCTGTTCCGCCGCGGCGTCGTCGGCGTGCTGGGCGCAATGTTCCAGCGCCGCATGGCCGGCCTGGCGCCGCCGTCGGCGACGTCCGAATTGCAGCCCGCGCCGCACGCCTAGCCGTCGCGCCGCGCTCAGAACGCCGCCAGGCTCGCGTTCTTGAGGTCGGTGACCAGCATGTGGGCCGGCGTGTGGGTGATGCACAGCGCCGGGCGGGCGGCGCGCAGCGCGACCTGGGGCGTCACGCCGCACGCCCAGAACAGCGGGATCTCGTCGTCGGGCACCGGGATGAACGGGCTCTCGCACTGCCGGGCGAGATCGTCGATGCCGATCAGATGCGGCAGGCCGATATGCACGGGCGCGCCGTGCACCGCGGGGAAGCGCGACGTCACCTGGATCGCGCGGATCGCGTCGGCGGGCCGGAACGAGCGCATGGTCACGACCATGGCGCCGCCGAAACGCCCCGCCGGTACGGTCGGGATCGAGCTCGTGTAGCGCGCCGGCCCCATGCCGCGCTCGACGTGACGCAGCGGCAGCCCGGCCTCGAGCAGCGCCTCCTCGAACGAGTACGAGCAGCCGAGCGCGAACGCGACGAGGTCGTCGCGCCAGAGCGCGCCGATATCGGCGACCGTGTCGGCGAGCGCGCCGTCGCGCCACACGCGGTAGCTCGGCACGTCGCTGCGTACGTCGAGATCCGCGCCCAGCGCCGGCAGGCGCGGATCGCCCGGCTCGCCGACCGCGAGCAGCGGACACGGCTTGGGATTGCGTTGGCAGTAGCGCAGGAAATCGTCGGCGTCGGCCGCCGGCAGGATGCAGAGATTGGCCTGCACGTAGCCCATCGCGAGCCCGCCGGTGCGCCCGGCATAGCCGCCGGCGCGGATCAGGCGCCGGAGCGCGCGCGGGTCGGTGCGGATCGCGTCCGGCGGCGCGGTGGGCTGGGCCGTGTCCATCAGGCCGAACAGACCGTCACGAGCTTGCGGCGCGTGGCCTCGGCGAGATCGCTCGCGTCGGGGGTGGGCACGAAGTTGCCGAGCCGGAGCCAATGCAGGGTTGTGCCGGGGGCGAAGGCCGGCGTGCAGCCGGTCGCCAGGATCGCGGCCATGCCGCCGACTTCCGGTAGGACGGTGGCGGCGCGAATGCCCGGCATGAGTCCCTCCCCATCGCTGGGCGCAGAAGGGCAGGCGCTAGTGCGAGGCCGCGCCGCGGCTGTGATGGCGCTCGTACTCGTCGCAGGCGCGCTTGATCAGATTGGCGTCGTAGATGATCGCGGCCACGAACACGACGAGCCCCGCGTAGTACATCGAGCCGTCGCCGGCAGCCGCGGCGCCGGCGAGGCCCAGCAGCCCGAGCACGCCGACGATGCCACCCAGTATGAAACGTCCGGTGCCACCCACGTCATCCTCCGCCGATTGTGAGTCTCGGGGTGCCGTCCGTCGTAGCCGACCCGTCGCACGCGCGCAAGAGCGCGTCGTCGGAACCGCGCTCACCCGAACAGCCGAAGCAGGCGCACCAGCCGGCGCGTCCGCTTCGAGAACAGGGTGGGCACGTAGAAGCTGCCGGCCGCGCGTTTCGAGATCTCGCCCAGGGTCGGATAGGGCGCCACCATGGTGGCGAGCGCCCGGATGCCGAGCCCGGCCGACATCGCGAGCACCCAGGGCTGGATCAGCTCGCCGGCCTGGCGGCTCACGATGCCGCAGCCGAGCAGCCGGCCGCGCCGGGTCACGACGGCCTTGAGCGCGCCGTCGAAGCCGCCGGCGGGTCCGCCTTCGGCGCGCGCGCGATCGTTCTCGGCCAGGCTCCAGCGCAGGATGCGGAGCTCGTCGTTGGTGGCGGCGCGCGCCTGCGCCTCGGTCAGGCCGACCTGCGCGAGCTCTGGGTCGCCGTAGGTCACCCACGGGATGGTCGCGTGGCTCGCGCGCGCCGGCTGGCGGAACAGCGCGTTGCGGATCACGACGCCCGCGTGGTAGCCGGCGACGTGGGTGAACTGCAGCGCGCCCGCGACGTCGCCGATCGCGAACACGCGGCGGTTCGTGGTCCGTAGCCGTGCGTCGACCGTGATGCCGGCGCGCGTGTGCGCGATGCCGGCCTTGTCGAGCTCGAGCCCGTCGATCGTCGGCACGCGCCCGGTCGCGACCAGCAGGTGCGAGCCGACCAGCCGTGTCGCGGTCGTGCCGTCGCCCGCCTCGACCGCGATGGCGTCGCCGGGCGCGCGCGCGACCGCGGTCGCCTTGGTCGCCTCGTGCAGCGCGATGCCGTCGGCCTTGAGCCGGCGGCGCACCACGTCGACCAGCTCGGGATCGTCCTTGCCGAGCAGGCTCACGGCCTCGACCAGCGAGACGCGGCTGCCGAGCAGGCGATGCGCCTGCGCCATCTCGACGCCGATCGGCCCGCCGCCCAGCACGATCAGGTGCTCCGGCAGGCCGGCGAGGTCGAAGATCGACTCGTTGGTGAGATAGGGCACGTCGGCGAGACCGGGGATCGGCGGCACCGCCGGATGCGAGCCGGTCGCCAGCACGAAGCGGCGCGCCCGGATGATCGTGCCGCCCGCCTCGATCTCGCGCGCGTTGCGGAAGCGCGCCTGGTCGCGGATCACGCGCACGCCCAGCCCCTCGAAGCGTTCGACCGAGTCGGTCGGTGCGATCGCCTCGATCACGCCGCGCACGTGGCGCTGCACGGCCGCGTAGTCGACGCGCGGCGGCCCGGCCTCGATGCCGAAGCGCGCGGCCTCGTGCACGTGGTGCGCCGCCTTGGCGGCCGCGAGCAGCGACTTCGACGGCACGCAGCCGTAGTTGAGGCAGTCGCCGCCCATCTTGGCGCGCTCGACCAGCACGGTGTCGGCGCCCATCTGCGCCGCGCCCGCCGCGACCGACAGCCCGCCCGAGCCGCCGCCGACCACGCAGATGTCGGGCGTCAGCAGGCTCACGCGCGTCTCGGCGGCTTGAGGCGGCGATAGGCGACCGGGATCAGCGCCAGCACGGCAAGCCCGACCAGCGGCCCGAGGATCCGGGGCGAGAAGATGATCGACAGGTCGGGCGTCTCGCCGCGCTCGAGCAGCGCGCCCAGGCCGTCGCCGACGCTGACGAACACCACGGTTCCCGGGATGATGCCGAGGAAGGTCGCGGCCACGTAGGTGCGCAGCGTGATGCCGGCGAACGCCGGCACCAGGTTGACGAGGAAGAACGGGAACAGCGGCACCAGCCGCAGCACCAGGAGATAGTTGAACGCGTTGTCGGCCAGGTCGGCGGCCAGCCGCTCGCCGCGCGCGCCCAGCCGGCGCCGGAGGCCGTCGCCGATCGCGGTCCGGGCGGCGAGGAACAAAAGCGTCGCGCCGGCGGTCGCGCCCACCACCACGCAGACGCTGGCGACCACGGTGCCGAACAGGAAGCCGCCGGCCACCGAGAGGATTGCGCCGCCCGGCAGCGAGGCCGCGACGACCACGATGTAGGCCGCGACATAGAGCAGCGCGGCGAGCCCGCGGTGATCGGCGACGAAGCCCGTCACGGCGGCGCGGTTGTCGCGCAACGCCGCGAAGCTGACATAGCGGTCGAGGTGCAGCGTGAAGAACAGAACCAGAATCGCGGTGAGCCCGATCAGCGGCGCGAGCCGCCGCAGGACCGAGCGCCGGGGCGCCGCCGCGGGGGCGGGATCGGGGGCGGCCGTCATGTCGGCCAGGCCGTCATGGCTGCGGGAGGCGCGGGAGAAGGGCCAAGGGCGGGTTCCGGGAGGGGTCGGCGGACACTATCGAGGAAGCCGTCCGAGGCGCGCAAGCGCGCGATTTTACGAGGCAAATCGCCGCTCGGCGCGACCGCCCGACGGTTGACTCGGCCCTGCCCAACCACTATAGGGAGGGCCGCTTTTGATCGGAGACGTCCCGTGAAACGCACCTACCAGCCGAGCAAGCTGATCCGCAAGCGGCGCCACGGCTTCCGCGCGCGGATGGCGACCGTCGGCGGGCGCAACGTGCTGAGCGCGCGGCGCGCCAAGGGTCGCAAGCGGCTGTCCGCCTGAGCGGCGCCGCGCGTCGGGACGCTCGGGGTTCGGCCCCGATCCGGCGAAACGGTTGGGCCGCGACCGTGGGCCGAGCGCTTGCGGTCGAGACCTTGGCGGGCGCGACCCGCCTCCCATCTAAGACCGGGCGAGAACCGTCGACAGTCATGCGGACCACGGTGCCCCATCTGAAACAGCGCGCCGATTTCCTGCGCGTCGCCGCGGGCCGGCGGCGCTGCGCCATGCCGGGAGTCGTGCTTCAGGTGGCGCCGCGCCCCGCCGACACCGGCGCGTCGGCGCGCGTCGGCTACACGGCGAGCCGCAAGGTCGGCAACGCGGTCGTGCGCAACCGCAGCCGCCGGCGTCTGCGCGCCGCGGTCGCCGCGCTGCTGCCGCGTCATGCCGACAGCGCACTCGACTACGTGCTGATCGCGCGCGACGCGACCGCGACGCGCGCGTGGCCGGCGCTGCTCGGCGACCTCGAGGCGGCGATGCGCCGGCTGCGCGCCTGGCGCGACGGCGCGGCGGCATGAAACCCGGCGACATGAACCCGGCCGTCGTCGTGCTGCGCGCGCTGGTGCGTCTCTATCAGCTGACCTTGGCGGCGATCTTTCCGCCGAGCTGCCGGTTCGAGCCGAGCTGCTCGCACTACGCGATGGAGGCGTTGCGCCAGCACGGTGCGCTCGCCGGCACCGTGCTCGCGGTGCACCGGGTCGTGCGCTGCAATCCGTGGGGCGGCATGGGTTACGATCCGGTGCCTGTCCCGCGTCTCGCGCGTCCCAGCGGCGCCGCGCGGGACGGCCATCATGCCGACGACAACCATGCCGACGGCCGGGCGTCGACCGTGCTTCGGTTCTAGAACGGCGCGCGCTGCGGAAAGGCCAGGGCGACAACAATGCCGGACCAGAAAAATCTCGTCATCGCGATCGTCCTGTCGTTGGTGATCCTGCTCGGCTTTCAGTACCTCTACGAGCTGCCGCACATGCGCGCGCAGAAGGCGGCCGAGGAGGCGCAGCAGACCCAGCTGGCGCAACAGGCGCCTTCGGCGGCGAAGCCGGTGCCGCCCGGCGCCAGCGTTCCGGCCCCCGCCGCCGCCCCCGGCGCGGCGGCGCAGACGCCGGCCGCGCTCGATCGCGACGCCATCCTGAAGGGCCAGGCGCGCGTGCGGATCGACTCGCCGCGCGTCACCGGCTCGATCGCGCTCGAGGGCGCGCGCATCGACGACATCACGCTCGCGACCTATCACGAGACCACCGATCCGAAGAGCCCGCCGATCACCTTGCTCAATCCGGCCGGCAGCGCGGACGCGTACTACGCGGAGACCGGCTGGGTGCCGGAGGATCACGCCGTCGCGGTGCCGACGGCCGAGACGCGCTGGACCGCCGACCACGACACGCTGACGCCCGACCAGCCCGTGACGCTGAGCTGGGACAACGGCCAGGGCTTGCGCTTCGAGCGCCGCTACGAGATCGACCGCGACTTCATGATCACGGTGACGAGCCGGGTCGCCAACACGTCGGCGCAGCCGGTGTCGCTGATGCCCTACGGCCTGATCCTGCGCGCCGGCACCCCGCCGACGTCGGGCTACTACATTCTGCACGAGGGCCCGGTCGCGGTGTTCAACGACCGGCTCGACGAGCCCAACTACAAGGACGTCGTGAAGGCCGGGACGATCTCGGAGACCTCGACGGGCGGCTGGCTCGGCATCACGGACAAGTACTGGCTGGTCAGCCTGATCCCGGATCAGAAGGAGACGTTCGCGGCGCACTTCGTCCACAGCGTGCCGGATGGCCGCGATCGCTTCCAGGCGGACTATCTAGGCTCCGCGCAGCAGGTTGCCCCGGGCGGCTCGACGACCTCGACCCTGCGCCTGTTCGCGGGCGCCAAGGAGGTCAAGCTGCTGACGCACTATCGCGACGTGCTCGGCATTCCCAAGTTCGACGACGCGGTCGATTGGGGCTGGTTCTTTTTCATCACCAAGCCGATCTTCGAGGCGCTCGATTGGATCTACAAGCAGGTCGGCAATTTCGGCATCGCGATCATGATCCTCACCGTCATGGTCAAGGCGCTGTTCTTCCCGCTCGCCAACCGCTCCTACGTGATGATGAGCCGCATGAAGGCGCTGACGCCGGAGATGACGGCGATGCGCGAGCGCTTCGGTGACGACAAGCAGCGCCTCAACCAGGAGATGATGGCGCTCTACAAGAAGCATCAGGTCAATCCGCTGTCGGGCTGCTTCCCGATCGTGCTGCAGATCCCGGTGTTCTTCTCGCTCTACAAGACGCTGTTCGTCACCATCGAGATGCGCCACGCGCCGTTCTTCGGCTGGGTCCACGACCTGTCGTCGCCCGACCCGACCAGCATCCTCACCCTGTTCGGCCTCGTCCCATGGACGCCGCCCGCGATGCTCGACCCGATCTCGCTGGGCGCGTGGCCGATCTTCATGGGCTTCACGATGTTCCTGCAGCAGCGGCTCAACCCGCAGCCCGCCGACCCGGTCCAGGCCAAGGTCTTCATGTTCATGCCGATCATCTTCACCTTCATGCTGGCGCATTTCGCGGTCGGCCTGGTGATCTACTGGTCGTGGAACAACCTGCTGTCGATGACGCAGCAATGGGTGATCATGCGGCGCACCCGCAGGCTCGGAACGCCGGCGCCCGCCCGGACGTGACATGAGCGTGGCGCCCGTCGCGGACGAAGCGGCGGCAGCTGCGCTCGAGGCGGGACGGCTCCTGTTCGCCGCCGAGTGCCGCTTCGTCGCCGGCGCTGCGGACGTCGCGGGCCTGCCGCCGATGGGGCTGCCCGAGGTCGCGTTCGCCGGACGCTCCAACGTCGGCAAGTCGAGCCTGATCAACGCGCTGACCGGGCGCAAGGCGCTGGCGCGCACGTCCATTACGCCGGGGCGCACCCGCCAGCTCAACTTCTTCGCGCTGGCCGATCGGCTGATGCTGGTCGATCTGCCGGGCCACGGTCACGCCGCCGCCTCCAAGCGCGAGATCGGCGGCTGGACCGCGCTGATCGACGCCTACTTCAAGGGCCGCGCGACCTTGGCGCGCGTCTGCCTGCTGATCGACGCGCGCCACGGCCTCAAGCCCGACGACACCGCGCTGATGCGCCGGCTCGACAAGGCCGCGGTGCCCTACCAGGCCGTCCTGACGAAATGTGACAAGTTGACGGACGCCGCGCTCGCCGACCGCGTGGCCGGGCTCGACGCCGCGTTGCGACGCCACCCGGCGGCCCATCCGGAGCTGATCGCGACCTCGGCGGTCACCGGCGCCGGCATCCCGGCGCTGCGCGCCGCGCTGGCGGCGCTTGCCGGCGCGGCTTAGACTGCCGGCCCGCAACCCCTGCCACGACTCAAGAGGAAGCCTCGCGCCGATGTCCGATCCCGCTTTCACCGGCGCCAGCGCGGACTGGCTCGCCAAGGCGAACATCCTCTCCGAGGCGCTGCCCTTCATGCGGCGCTTCGCCGGCAAGACCTTCGTGATCAAGTACGGCGGCCACGCGATGGGCGACGACTCGCTCGGCACCGTGTTCGCGCGCGACGTCGTGCTGCTGAAGCAGGTCGGCATCAACCCGGTGGTCGTGCATGGCGGCGGGCCGCAGATCGGCAAGATGCTCGAGCGGCTCAAGATCAAGAGCGAGTTCGTCGACGGGCTGCGCGTGACCGACGCGGCCACGGTCGAGATCGTCGAGATGGTGCTCGCCGGCTCGATCAACAAGGCGATCGTCTCGGCGATCAACGCCGCCGGCGGCACCGCGGTCGGGCTGTCGGGCAAGGACGGCAAGCTCGTGCTGGCCCGCAAGCTGACGCGCACCAAGGTGGACCCCGACTCGCACATCGAGAAGGTGCTCGACCTCGGTTTCGTCGGCGAGCCCGAGACCGTCAATCCGCAGGTCCTGTCGGTGTTCGCGCGCTCCGACATCATCCCCGTGATCGCGCCGACGGGCGTCGGGGCTGACGGCGAGACCTACAACATCAACGCCGACACCGTGGCGGGGGCGGTCGCCGCGGCGCTCGGCGCCGCGCGTCTCCTGCTGCTGACCGACGTCGTGGGCGTGCTCGACAAGAACAAGAAGTTGATCCCCCAGCTCGCCATCGAGGACGCCCAGCGCCTGATCCGCGAAGGCGTGATCTCGGGCGGCATGATCCCCAAGATCGAGACCTGCGTGAACGCGGTGATCCAGGGGGTCGAGGCCGCCGTGATCCTGGACGGTCGCGTGCCGCACGCGCTCCTGCTCGAGATCTTCACGACGGGCGGCGCCGGCACCCTGGTCCACCGCCCGGCGGGCTAGCTGGCAGCGTCGAGCGCCGTCGAGCGTTGATAGGTCCCATGGTCGAGCGTTCCGCAGTCTCCCTCCGCCTGCCGCTGGTCGACGATCCGGCCGAGACCGTGTGGGTGTTCGACCTCGACAACACGCTCTACCCGGCGTCGTGCAATCTGTTCAAGCAGGTCGATGCCCGCATGGCGGCGTTCATCGCCGAGGCGCTGTCGATCACCGAGGACGAGGCGCGCGGTCTGCAGAAGCAGTACTACCGCGAGCATGGCACGACCTTGCGCGGCCTGATGGTCGAGCACGGCTTGCCGGCCGGCCGGTTCCTGGAGTTCGTCCACGCCATCGACGTCACGGCGATCCCGCCCAATCCCGCGCTCGGGCTCGCCATCGACGCGTTGCACGGCCGCAAGCTGATCTTCACCAACGGCTCGACCCGCCACGCCGAGAACGTGCTCGATCGCCTCGGCATCGCCGACCGGTTCGAGGCGATCTTCGACATCGTCGCCGCCGACTACGTGCCCAAGCCCAATCCGACGGCCTACGCGACGCTCCTGCGGCATCACGATTTCGCGCCGGCGGCGGCCTGCATGATCGAAGACCTGCCGCGCAACCTGGTGCCCGCCGCGGCGCTCGGCATGACGACCGTGCTGATCAAGGGCCACCACGAGCTGACCGAGATCGACGCCGCGGGCGATCACATTCACCACGTCGTCGAGGATCTGGTCGAGTGGCTCGAAGCCGCCGCCGCCGTGCAGCGCGCCGCCCTCGCGCAGGAGTGACGCGCGATTGACAAGCGCGCGGGGGGTCTCCCAAGGTGGGCGCCGTTTGAGGAAACCCGCGACGGCTGCATCGCCATGAGCCAACAGGATCTCGAGAAGACCATCGACCAGGCGTGGGAGACGCGCGACCAGCTGACGCCGGCGACCAAGGGGCCGGTGCGCGACGCAGTCGAGACCGCGCTCGCCGCGCTCGACGACGGCAGCCTGCGCGTCGCCGAGAAGACGGCGGCGGGCTGGCAGGTGCGCCAGTGGGCCAAGAAGGCCGTGCTCCTGTCGTTCCGCCTGACCGACATGGCGCCGATGGCGGGCGGCCCCGGCGGCGCCAGCTTCTACGACAAGGTGCCGTCGAAGTTCGACGGCTGGGGCGACAACCGCTTCCGCGAGGCCGGCTTCCGCGTCGTGCCGCCGGCGGCGGTGCGGCGCGGCGCCTACATCGCGCCCGGCGTCGTCCTGATGCCGAGCTTCGTCAATCTCGGCGCCTACGTCGACAAGAACACCATGGTCGACACCTGGGCGACCGTCGGCTCGTGCGCGCAGATCGGCAAGAACTGCCACCTGTCGGGCGGCGTCGGCATCGGCGGCGTGCTCGAGCCCCTGCAGGCCAACCCCGTCATCATCGAGGACGACGTGTTCGTCGGCGCGCGCTCCGAGGTCGTCGAGGGCGTCACCGTCGAGACCGGCGCGGTGCTGTCGATGGGCGTGTTCATCGGCGCCACCACCAAGATCGTCGACCGCACCACCGGCGAGATCTTCCAGGGCCGCGTGCCGGCCTACTCCGTCGTCGTGCCGGGCAGCCTGCCGGGCCCGGCGCTGCCGAACGGCCAGCCCGGCCCGTCGCTCTACTGCGCCGTGATCGTCAAGCGGGTCGACGCCCAGACGCGCGCCAAGACCGCGATCAACGAGCTCCTGCGCACGTGAGCGTGTCCGCAGCGGGCGCCGCCGCCGCGCTCGACCCGATCGCGCTCGCGCAAGGCCTGGTGCGCTGTCCGAGCGTGACGCCGGCCGATGCCGGCGCGCTCGACCTGTTGGCCGCGCAGCTCGAGACGCTCGGCTTCGCGTGCCATCGGCTGCGCTTCTCCGAGGCCGGCACGCCGGATGTCGACAATCTCTACGCGCGCATCGGCACGCGCGCGCCGCATTTCTGCTTCGCCGGCCATACCGACGTGGTGCCGGTCGGGCGGCCGGAGTCCTGGTCGGTCGATCCGTTCGGCGGCGCGATCGAGGGCGGCTTCCTGTTCGGGCGCGGCGCCTCGGACATGAAGGGCGCGATCGCGGCCTTCGTCGCCGCCGCCGAGCGCGTGCTCGCGCGCGCGCCCGGCCTGCCGGGCAGCATCAGCCTGTTGATCACCGGCGACGAGGAGGGGCCCGCGATCAACGGCACCGTCAAGGTGCTGCGCTGGCTCGAAGCGCGCGGCGAACGCATCGATCTGTGCGTGGTCGGCGAGCCGACCAACCCGACCGTGCTCGGCGAGATGGCGAAGATCGGCCGGCGAGGCAGCCTCAACGGACGACTCACCGTCGACGGCGCGCAGGGCCATGTCGCCTATCCGCACCTCGCCGACAACCCGGTGCCGAAGCTGGTGCGCCTGCTCGCCGCGCTCGACGCCGAGCGGCTCGACGACGGCACGCCGCATTTCCAGCCGTCGAATCTCGAGATCACCACGGTCGACGTCGGCAATCCGGCGACCAACGTGATCCCGGCGAGCGCGTCCGCCGGCTTCAACGTCCGCTTCAACGACCTGCACACCGGCGCGTCGCTGACCGAACGCCTGCGCCGGCGTCTCGACGCCGAGCGCGTGCCCTACCGGCTCGACGTCAGCGTGTCGGGCGAGGCGTTCCTGACGCCGCCCGGCACGCTGAGCGCCCTGCTCGGGCGGGCCTGCCGCGCCGTGCTCGGCCGCGAGCCCGAGCTCAGCACGACCGGCGGCACTTCGGACGCGCGCTTCATCCGCCATCATTGTCCGGTCGTCGAGTTCGGTTTGGTGAGCCAGACCATGCACAAGGTCGACGAACGCGCCGCGCTCGCCGACATTCGCCGCCTGGTCGACGTCTACGCGGCCATGCTCGAGGATTGCTTCGGCCGCGCCGCGTGATGGTGCCGTCGCTCTCCGAGATCGCCGACGCGCTGCGCGGCGCGATCCGGCTGGCGCAGCTCGACGCCACCGGACTGCGCTACTTCGATCGCACCCTCGGCGGCTTCTGGCGCTCGTTCTTCGCCGCGGTGCTGATCGCGCCGGTGCGCGTGGTGCTGGTGATCTGGTCGGGCGAGGTGCCGGCGGGGACCGGCCTGGCGCGCGCGATCGCGGTCGAGACGATCGCCTACGCGGTCAGCTGGCTGATCTATCCGTTCGCGATGCTGCTCGTGCTCGACCTGCTCAGGCGCCGCGAGCGCTACTTCGACTACATGGTGCCGTACAACTGGGCCAACGTGCCGGCGGCCGGGCTTTTCCTGATCGTCGCCGCGGTCGGCAGCCTGCTGCCCGACCAGGTCTATCTGTTCGTCTCCCTCATGGCGTTCGTCTCGGTGCTGATCTACCAGTGGTTCATCGCCCGTGTCGGGCTCGTGGTATCCGCCACGGCGGCGGTCGCGCTGGTCCTGCTCGACCTCGTGCTCTATTTCGCGGTCGCGCACATCACCGAGCGTCTGCTGGTGGCTTAGCGTCGTAGCGCACCCCCATCAGATAGAGGCCGTGCGCCGGCGCGGTCTCGCCGCCGCGCGCGCGGTCGCGCGCCTCGAGCGCTTCGGTGACGTCGTCGGCATGCCACTTGCCGAGCCCGACCAGCAGCAGGGTTCCGACGATGTTGCGCACCTGGTGGTGCAGGAACGACGGTGCCGCCCCATCGATCATCACATCATCGCCGTCGCGCGCGACCGCGAGGCGTGCGAGCGTCTTCACCGGCGAGGCGGCCTGGCACAGGCTGGCGCGGAACGTCGAGAAGTCGTGCTTGCCGATCAGGCGCTGTGCCGCCGCGTGCATGGCGGCGGCGTCGAGCGGTTGGTTCACCTGCCAGGCGCGGTCGCGCGCCAGGGTCAGGGGCGCGCGCCGGTTGACGATGCGGTAGCGGTAGCGCCGCTCGGTCGCCGAGAAGCGCGCATGGAAGTCGGCCGGGGCGAGCGCCGCGCCGAGCACGGCGATCGGCTCGGGCTTCAGGTGATGGTTGAGCGCTTCGGCGACGCGGAACGGCTCCCAGGGCTTGGCGAGGTCGATGTGCGCGACCTGGCCGCACGCATGCACGCCGGCGTCGGTGCGTCCGGCCGCGACGGCGGTCACCGTCTCGCCGGAGAAGCGCGCGACGGCGTCCTCGAGCGCGGCCTGCACCGAGCGGCCGTTGTCCTGGCGTTGCCAGCCGACGAACGGCGTGCCGTCGTACTCCAGGGTCAGGCGAAACCGCGGCATCGCGGGCTCAGCTCTCGAACCGGCTGCCCGGCACCGGCGCGAAGCCGCGCAACAGCGCGTCGGCGTCGAGCGGCGCGCGGCCGGCGCGCTGCAGCCGGGTGAGGCGGAGCGCGCCCTCGCCGCACGCGACCAGCAGCCGGTCGTCGAGCAGGGTGCCGGGATCGCCGCCACCGTCGGCGACCGCTGCCGCCAGCACCTTGATGCGCTCGCCGTCGAGCACCGCGTAGGCGCCGGGGCGCGGCGCGAACGCGCGCACGATGCGCTCGATCTCGCGCGCCGGCCGCTGCCAGTCGATGCGCAGCTCGGCGCGGTCGATCTTGGCCGCGTAGGTGACGCCGTCGGCCGGCTGCGGCGTCGCGGTCAGCCGGCCGGCGATCAGGTCGTCGAGACTGTCGATCAGCAGGCGCGCCGCCGCGTCGGCGAGCCGGTCGTGCAGTTCGCCGCCGGTCGTCGTCGGATCGATCGGCACCTCGACGCGGCGCAGCATCGCGCCGGTGTCGAGGCCGGCGTCCATCTGCATCAGGGTGATGCCCGTGACCGTGTCGCCGGCCAGCAGGGCGCGCTGGATCGGCGCCGCGCCGCGCCAGCGCGGCAGCAGCGAGGCGTGCAGATTGACGCAGCCGCGGCGCGGCGCCGCGAGGATGCCGGGCGGCAGGATCAGGCCGTAGGCGGCGACCACGGCGAGATCGAGCTCGAGCGCGGCGAAGTCGCGGATCGCGTCGGCGTCGCGCAGGCGCGCGGGCGTGCGGACCTCGAGCCCGGCCGCGCGCGCCCGGCGCTCGACGGGCGTCGGCTGCGGTTGCTGGCCGCGCCCGGCGGGCCGCGGCGGCTGCGCGTAGACGCACACCGGCGCGCGGCCAGCCTCGATCAGCGCATTGAGACTGGTCGCGGCGAAATCGGGCGTTCCGAGAAAAGCCAGGCGCGGCGGGTCGCCAGGGCGCAACGGACGGCGCTCAGGCGCTCACGCGTCGGCGGCGGCGAGTTTGCGCGCCTTGACGAGCTTGCGCAGGATGATGTTGCGCTTGAGCGCCGAGATGTGGTCGACGAACAGCACGCCGTCGAGATGATCCATCTCGTGCTGCAGGCAGGTCGCGAGCAGACCCTCGGCGTCGAGCTCGACCAGCGTGTTGTCGTAGTCGCGGTAGCGCACCTTGACGGCGTGCGGCCGCATCACGTCGGCATAGTGCTCGGGCAGCGACAGGCAGCCCTCCTCGTAGGTCGCGAGCTCGTCCGATGCCCAGACGATTTCGGGATCGGCGACGCGCAGCGGCTGGGGCTTCTGGTCGCCCGAGGCGATATCGAGCACCAGCACCCGCTGGACCACGCCGACCTGGGGCGCGGCGAGCCCGATGCCCGGCGCCGCGTACATGGTCTCCAGCATGTCGTCCATCAGCCGGCGCACCGCGTCGTCGACCACGCCGACGGGTTTGGCCTTGAGTTTCAGGCGCGGATCGGGAGCAGTGATGATCGGGAGCTTCGCCATGGCGTCGTCGGGTACGCGCAAGTCCTTGGAAACATGAGCGTAGGTAGGCCGGACGGCGCCGTCCGTCAAGCCGGCACGGCACCCGCGCGCGCGCCGGGACGGCTGCTGGCGTGGCTGGTCGCGCTCGCGCTGCTGCTCACCCTGGCGAGCGGCGCGCTGATCTTTCGGCCGGCCGCCGCGGTGTTCTCGACGCCGCTGACCGAGGACGGCTTCTACAGCCTGACGGTCGCCCGCAACATCGCGACCGGGGCCGGCGTGACGGCCGACGGCCGCCAGCCGACCAACGGCTTCCAACCCCTGTTCACCGTCGTCGAGGCCGGCGCCTACGCGGTCGCGCGCGGCGACGGCGCGCTCGCGATCCGCATCGTGTTCGCGCTGTCCTGGGCGATCTACCTGGCGACCGGGGCGCTGGTCGGGGCGATCGCCGCCGACGCCGTGCCCGACCTCGAGCCCGATGCCGGCCTCACGCGAACGACGCGCCGCTGGCTCGCGACCCTGCTGTACGCCGGCGGCTTCCTAACCTTCATGCATCACTTCAACGGGCTCGAGACCGGCTGCGTGATGCTGCTCTACGCGCTTGCCTGGCGCGCCCACCAGACCGGGCTGATCGAGCGCCGCGGCGGCCCGGTGCTGTTCGGCGCGTTGCTCGGGCTACTCGTGCTCGCGCGCATCGACGCCGCGGTCTTCGTCGCCGTGATGGCGGCCTGGCAGCTGGCGCGCCACTGGCGCACCGACCGGCGCACGGCGCTGTGGCGCGCCGGCGCGCTCGCGGGGACCGCGTTCGTCGTCTCCGCGCCCTGGTGGGCCTACAATTATCTCGTGTTCGGCGCCCTGATGCCGACCAGCGGCACCGCCCAGCAGGCCTGGGGCCTGTCGGCGCGCCGCCTGCGCTGGGTGTTCTGGGCGCTCGGCGCATCGAGCCTGCCGACCCTGTGGCTCGGACGCCTCGACGAGCTATTCCACGACGGCATCCTGCTCAGCTTCCTGCGCGCGCTCGTGCTCGCCGGGCTCGCGCGCGTGATCGTGCTGGCCTGGCGGCGCGCGCCGGCGGCGGTCGCGGTGGCGGGGCTGACCGAGGACGCCGGCGTGCGGGCGCGCCGGACGATCGAGTTCGGCGCCGTGCTGGCGGCCGCGCTGGCGGTGCTCGCGGTCTATTACGGCCTCAGCTTCATGGCCTACTGGTTCTACTACCGCTATCTGTTCCCGGTCGCGCTGCTGACGAGCGTCGCGATCGCCTGGGCGACGGCGCCCGCCGCGCTGCGCCGGCCCGCGGCAGCCGGTGGGCTGCTCGCGCTCCTGTGCGCGCCGACCGTGATCTCGGCCGTCATGGCGCAGCACGGCCGCACCTTGCACGTCGACACGGTCTACTGGGAGCAGCTGGCGCTGATCGCCGAGCGCGTGCCGGACCGCGACGCCGTCGCGGCGGGCCAGGCCGGCACGCTCGGTTATTTCCGGGCCCGCGTCGTCAATGTCGACGGCAAGGTCAATCGCGAGGCGATCCCCTACCAGACGCACATGTGGGACTACCTCGCGGCGCACGACGTGCGCTGGTTCGCCGACTGGCCGTTCTACGTCGAGAAGTATCTCGGTCCCGATCCGGCGCAGCACGGCTGGCATCAGGTCGGCCAGAAGGGCTACTGGCAGCTCTGGCATCGCGGGTGAGCTGATGCCTGCATGGTGCACCGCGGCAATCGGATACCGAAGCAAACGGCCTACGCCACCGGATGGTTTAGGCCGCTCGCGCTAGGTCGCATGACGGGCATCGCCTTATGCATAACCGAACGGCCGTGCAACACCGGCGGGTGACCTCGTGTTGTCTGGGTGAGATCCAACCACCCATGAGGTCCAACATGCGCACGTCCCTGCTCGCGACGACGGCGGCCCTGGCCCTGCTCGCCAGCCCGGTCCTGGCGCAGACCCCCGGCAGCGCGCCGCACGCCGGTCCAGGCGCCCCGCCGCTGACGGCGGCGCCACGCGCGCCCCAGCCCAATCCGTTGACCCAGGAGGACGTGTCCAAGATCACGGGCACCGAGGTTCTCGGTTCCGACAACAAGAAAATCGGCAGCGTCGACACCGTGCTGATGAACCCGCAGAGCAAGTCGATCGATCGCCTGGTGGTGAAGGCGGGCGGCGTGCTCGGCGTCGGCGGCCGCGACGTCGCGCTGCCGGTCGATCAGTTCAACTGGGACACCACCCACGAGGCGTTCCGCCTGGCCAAGACCACCGACGAGCTGAAGGCGATGCCGGAATGGAGCGCCGCCAGCATCGGCTCGTCGGCCGGTTCGTCGGTCGGCGGCGGCACCCGCGCGAGCGGCAGCTCGGGCGCGGCGGTATCGCCTGGTCTCGGCACGGGTGCGCCGGCCTCCAACGGCAACGCGACGCACTGAGGGGTTTGCGATGGTCTGGCGCCGCCGCGCGCACGGCGAGCGCCGGCGGCGCTAGACCTCGCACACCATGAAGAGGCGGCGGAACGGGAAGATCACGCGGCCATCGGTCTGAGCCGGATATGCGGCGTCGATCTCGGCCTGGTAGCGCGCGAGAAACTGGGTGCGTTCGTCATCCGACAGCAGCGGCAGGAACGACCGCAGGCCCGAGCCCTTGAGCCACTCGGCGATCGCCGCCGTGCTCTCCATGACCTGGTGATACTCGGTCTCCCACAGGTCGATGCGGCGGACACGGCGCGCCAGCAGCTCGTAATAGACGCTGGGCGGGTGCACCTGGGCGCGGTCGCGGCCGGCGAGCTTGGCGGCCCACGGCCCGTCTGCGGCAATCTCGCGGATCACGCTTTGGGCTTTGCCGGCGGCGCGCGGCATCTGGACCGCGAACGCGCCGCCCGGCGCGACCGCGTCGAGCAGCCGCGGAAACAGCCGCTCGTGATCCGGCACCCATTGCAGCGCGGCGTTGGAGAACACGACGTCGTAGCGCTCGGCGTCGCGCTTGGGCGGCTGCCAGGTCACGAGATCGGCGGTGATCCACTCGATGGCCGGATGGGCGCGCCGCGCCGTCGCGAGCATGTCGGGCGCGTTGTCGAGCCCGGCGAGGTGCGCGCGCGGCCAGCGCGCGGCCAGGAGCGCGGTGCTGTTGCCGGGCCCGCAACCGAGATCGATCGCGCGCGCCGGCGCGTCGCGCGCGACGCGCGCCAGCAGATCGGCCGCCGGCCGCGTGCGCTGGTCGGCGAACTTCAGATACTGGGCGGCGCTCCACTCGGGCACGGGGCGCTCATCCGACGGCGCGTCGGGCGGCCAGCGCCGCGCTCAACGTGCCGTCGTCGAGATAATCGAGCTCGCCGCCGACCGGCACGCCGTGCGCGAGCCGCGTCACGCTTGCGCCGCTGCCGGCGAGCCGCTCGGCGATGTAATGCGCGGTGGTCTGGCCATCGACCGTGGCGTTGAGCGCCAGGATCACCTCGCGAACGCCGCCGGCGCGCACGCGCGTCATGAGCGACGCGATCGCGAGATCGTCGGGCCCGACGCCGTCGAGCGCCGACAGGGTGCCGCCGAGCACGTGGTAGCGGCCCTTGAAGGCGCCGGTGCGCTCGATCGCCCATAGGTCGCCGACCTGCTCGACGACGCAGAGCGCCGCACCGTCGCGCGTCGCGTCGCGGCAGATCGCGCACGGATCGATGGTGTCGAGCGTGTTGCAGGTCGAGCACGGCTTGATGCGCTCGGCGGCGATCGCCAGCGCTTCGGTCAGTGGCTGCATCAGGCTCTCGCGCCGCTTGATCAGATGCAGCGCGGCGCGACGCGCCGAGCGCGGGCCCAAACCCGGCAGACGGCTGAGCAGCTGGATCAGCGTCTCGATCTCGGAGCTGCCCGACGGGATCGTCGCTCCGCCGGCGTATCGCACGTCGTTCACCCGTGGGCTCTGGGCGCTCAGAACGGCAGCTTGAGCCCCGGCGGCAGCTTGAGACCGCCGGTCAGCTTGGCCATTTCGTCGGCGACGTGCGCCTCGACCTTGGACTTGCCGTCGTTGAACGCCGCCACCACCAGATCCTCGAGCACCTCGACCTCGGCGGGATCGACCAGCGACTTGTCGATCTTGATGCGCCTGAGCTCGCCCTTGCCGTTCAACGTCACGGTGATGAGCCCGCCGCCGGCGCTGCCGGTGACCTCGACGTGATCGAGCTTGGCCTGCATCTCGGCCATGCGCGCCTGCATCTCCTGCGCCTGCTTCATCATCTGGCCGAGATTCTTCATGGCGGTCTCCAGCGTGGGGTCGGGGTCTATTTAAGCGCAAAAGCCGTCATTGCGAGGAGCGCCAGCGACGCGGCAATCCAGGGGCTCGTCGTGCGCCTCTGAATTGCATCACTGCGCTCGCAGTGACGGTTGTGGGAGACCGACGCACTCAGAAGGGCTCCTCCGAGTCGGAAGCTTCGTCTGCATCTTCCGTTGGCGTGCCGTCCGCGCCGGGCTCGGCGTCGATGCGCCCAAGCTCGCGCACCGCTTCGATGCGGGCACCCGGGAAGGCGTCGAGCACGGCGCGGATCAGCGGATGGCCGGCCGCGGCCTCGCGTTCGCTGGTCCGGCTCGTCTCGGCCGCCTCGCGCCGGGTCGGCTCGCCGCCGCTGCTCGCGATGCTGACCACCCAGCGCCGGCCGGTCCACTGACTCAGCCGGTCGCCGACCTGGCTCGCGAGATCGCGCGGCGCCGCCGGCGCGGGCCGGAACTCCAGACGGCCCGGCTCGAAATGCACCAGGTGCACGTTGGCCCACAGCTGCGTGCGCAACATCGCCTCGCGCCGTGCGCCGAACAGCTCGATCACCTCGTCGAAGCTCTTGGGTTCGGCTTGTGCGGCCTGCGGCCGCGGCGGATCGAGCTGGGGCGACGACGCGCGGGGCGCGGGGCGCGCCCGCGCCTGGGCGGCGCCGCCGGCCGAGACGGCGATCTCGCCGGCCGCCTCGATGCGCGGCGGCCGGCCGGCGCCCGACGCGATGCCGGGAGCGGCGGAGGCCACCGGGACAGGGGCGGCTGCCGGGGCGGCGGCCAACGGGGCGCCGGCGGGCGCGCCGCCCGGCTGCAGCCGGCGCACCAACTCGGCTGGGCTCGGCAGGTCGGCCACGAAGCCGAGCCGGACCATCAGCATCTCGAGGGCGGCGCGCGTGTCGGGCGCGTGCTGCACCTCGCCGACGCCCTTGAGCAGCATCTGCCACAGCCGCGTCACGGCGGCCATCGGCAGCGCCGCGGCGAGCGCGTCGGCGCGCGCGCGTGCGCCGTCGGGGAGCAGCTCGGGGGCAGGCGCGCCCGGCACCACCTTCATGCGCGTCAGCGCGTGGGTCAGCTCGAGCAGATCCTGGGTCAGCGCCAGCGCGTCGGCGCCGCCCTGGTGCATGTCGGCGTAGAGCGCCAGCGCCTCGGCGATGCGGCCGCGCGCGATGTGCTCGAGCAGGTCGAACGCCAGCGCGCGATCGGCCAGCCCGAGCATGGCGCGCACCGCCTCGGCGCCGATCGACGCCATGGGCGATCCGGCAGGTCCCGCGGCGAGCGCGATCGCCTGGTCGAGCAGCGACAGGCCGTCGCGCACCGAGCCGTCGGCGGCGCGCGCGAGCAGCGCCGCGGCATCGGGCGCGAGCTCCGCCTGTTCGCGGCGCGCCACGTCGGCCAGGTGCCGAGCGAGCTCGCCGGCGTCGATGCGCCGCAGGTCGAAGCGCTGACAGCGCGACAGCACGGTCACCGGCACCTTGCGGATCTCGGTGGTGGCGAACACGAACTTGGTGTGCTCGGGCGGTTCCTCGAGCGTCTTCAACAGCGCGTTGAAGGCGTTCTTCGAGAGCATGTGGACTTCGTCGATGATGTAGACCTTGAAGCGCGCCGCGACCGGCTTGTAGCGCACGCCGTCGATGATCTCGCGGATGTCGTCGACGCCGGTGCGGCTCGCCGCGTCGAGCTCCATCACGTCGACGTGGCGGTCGGCGGCGATCGCGACGCACGGCTCGCACTGGCCGCACGGCTCGACGGTCGGGCCGCCCGTGCCGTCGGGTCCGATGCAGTTGACCGCGCGCGCGATGATGCGTGCGGTCGTCGTCTTGCCGACGCCGCGCACGCCGGTCAACAGGAAGGCGTGCGCGAGCCGCCCGCTCTGGATCGCATTGGTCAGCGTGCGCACCAGCGCGTCCTGGCCGATCAGCTGAGCGAAGGTCTGCGGACGATACTTGCGCGCCAGCACCCGATAGGGCGTGGCGTCTCCGGAGGCGCTCGCGCCGTCGGCTGCCGCGCGGACCGCTTCAGTGTCGCTCATCGGCGCAGTCTAGCGAGCGCCGTGGCGCGAGGCCACAAGGGGCCGGAAGCGGTTGATTCGCCGAAACTTGGCGGGCGGGAGGCTGGATCGACGACCCGAATCGGAACTCGTTACGGCTGCTTCCTTCCGGACCTGACCGGGTTGGCGAGAGATCCGTCCATCGCCAACCTCCCGCCGGGAATATCAGCCCGCCCGCGCTTCCGCGCAAGCCCACCGGATGGTTAATCGCGGCGATCGCAGCGTAGCGGGGCGGCGCGCGCGTTTGCGCGCTGGATGGTGCTGTGGCAGGGTCGGGCGCCATGCAAGCGCCCAATTTCTACGTCGCGGAGAACTTCGACCGCGCCGCGCACCGCCGCAAGGACGAGGCCTGGCTCGACGCGCGGCGCACCGATCCGAACAGCCTGATCGTGCCGGTGTGGCGCGCGCGCAACCTGGTGGCGCTCGGCGAGCCGCCGGCCGCGCTGTTCCCCGACATGACCTTGATCGCGCGCTTCGGCGAGGATCCGCTGATCTTCCTCGGCGAGACGCCCGAGCATCCCTATTTCGCCTGGGACTTGTCGGTGCTCGACGAGGCCGAGGCCCAGGCGCTGGCGCGCGCCTACGCGCCGACCGCCGAATTCGTCGATCTCAGGCGCGTCGGCGCGCTGCTGCCGCGGCGCGACGGTGCGCTGCTCGCCTACGCGCGCGGCGTCGCGCACTGGCATTCGCGGCACCGTTTCTGCGGCGTGTGCGGCGCGGCGACGGTCGCCGCGATGGCCGGACACACGCGCGTGTGCACCAGCCGCGGCTGCGCGACCATCCATTTCCCGCGCACCGATCCGGCGACCATCATGCTGGTGATCGACGGCGATCGCTGCCTACTCGGCCGCCAGAAGGTGTGGGCGCCCGGCATGTACTCGACCTTGGCCGGCTTCGTCGAGCCGGGCGAGAGCCTCGAGCAGGCGGTCGCGCGCGAGGTGCGCGAGGAGAGCGGCATCGAGGTCGACGACGTGCGCTATCATTCCTCGCAGCCCTGGCCGTTCCCGGCGTCGCTGATGCTCGGCTTCTATGCGACCGCCCGCACGCGCGCGCTCACCATCGATCCCGAGGAGCTCGAGGACGGCCGCTGGTTCAGCGCCGCCGAGATCCGCGGCTTCGCGGGCACCGGCTTCAGCCTGCCGCGCGCCGACTCGATCGCGCGCCGCCTGATCGAGGGCTGGCTCGCCGAGGTGGCGTGACGGCTGACGCCGCGGTCGGCTCAGCCGACGTTGCCGGTGGTGCGGAACGTGCTCGCCGGGTAGACCCCGAGGACCTTGAACTCGCGCGTGAAGAACCGCAGCTCCTCGAGCGCGAGCCGCATCGGGCGCTCGTCGGGATGACAGTCGGCGTCGGCGTAGAACTCGGTCGCGGAGAAGTGACCGCCGACCATGTAGCTCTCGAGCTTGGTCAGGTTGACGCCGTTCGTCGCGAAGCCGCCGAGCGCCTTGTAGAGCGCCGCCGGCACGTTGCGCACGCGGAACACGAAGGTCGTGATGCACGAACCGTCGCCCGCGTCGGGGATCTCGGCGACCCGGCTCAGCACCAGGAAACGCGTGGTGTTGTGCGCGGCATCCTCGATGTCGGCCTTGAGCGTCGTCAGGCCATGGATCTCGCCGGCGAGCGACGACGCGATCGCGGCCTCGGCCGGATCGTTGCGCGCGGCGACCTCGGCCGCCGCGCCCGCGGTGTCGCCCGCGACGATGGGCTCGAGCTTGAGCTCGCGGATCAGGGTGCGGCACTGGCCGAGCGCGTGCACGTGGCTGTACACGCGCTTGATCGTCGTCAGGGCGGCGCCCGGCACCGCCAGCAGCTGATGGTTCACGCGCTGGAAGTGCTCGGCGACGATGTGGAGGCCCGAGCCCGGCATCAGGTGGTAGACGTCGGCGACCCGGCCGGCGACCGAGTTCTCGATCGGGATCATGGCGCGGTCGGCCTGGCCTTCGGCGACCGCGGCGAAGGCGTCCTCGAACGACCGACAGGGCAGCGTCTTGACGCCCGGAAACACCGAGCGGCACGCCAGGTCGGAATAGGCGCCGGGCTGGCCCTGGAACGAGACCAGGCGGACGAGATCGGCGGTCGCCATCAGCGCGGCTTCATGGCGGCGCGCACCCGTTCGAGGTCCGCCGGCGTGTTGACGCCCCACGGCAGCGCGGGAACGATCGCGATGTCGATGCGCATGCCGGCCGCCAGCGCGCGCAGCTGCTCGAGCCGCTCGGTCTGCTCGAGGCCGGACGGCGGCAGCGCGACGAAGCGGCGAAGGCTGGCGCGGCGGTAGGCGTAGATGCCCTCATGATGGTAGTAGGAGCCGTCGCCGCTCGGGATCGTCAAGCGGCTGAAATAGAGCGCCCGCCCGACGTTCGGATCGGCGGTGCGCTCGAACGCCACCTTCACGACGTTCGGATCGACGACCTCATGGGGATCGCGGATCACCGCTGCGATCGTCACGATGTCGACCGCCGGATCGGCGAGCGGCACCAGCAGCGCGCGCAGGAGCGCGGCCTCGATCATCGGCGTGTCGCCCTGCGGATTGATCACGATGTCGTGCGCGCCGGCAGGATCGACCGTCTCGAGCGCGGCGTGGACGCGGTCGGACCCCGAGGCGAGCGCCGGATCGGTCATGATCGCGCGGCCGCCGACCTTCTCGATCGCGGCGGCGATCGGCGCGTCGGCGCACGCCACGTACACCGGACCGATCGCCGCTTCGGTGCAGCGGCGCCAGACATGCACGACCATGGGCTCGCCGTGGATGTCGGCGAGCGGCTTTCCCGGCAACCTGGAGGAGGCCATGCGGGCCGGGATGACAACGACAGGTTTCATGAGGTAAGGCGCGTGGGCGGCCCGTGTGGCCGGCTTGTCTGGGCCGAGTTTTTTGAGCTTATATCGGGCGTTGCCCGCACGGGCCAGGGGTTTCGAGGGGGTCCGAGGGCCGCCTGGCGGGGCGCGCGGGCGGTTGGACAAGCCCGGGGGTTTCGGCTTAAGGTCCGGCCGCAACCGGGCGCCCTTGGGCCTCCGGGGCGCCGGCACTGCGGGCACGCGATAAACGGCAAGCGATAAGGAGCGTCATGTCGAGTTTCGAGCTGAACAAGATCGCCGCCGCCATCCTGCTCGCCGGCATCGTCGCCATGGTCTCGTCGTTCATCGCCGAAGGGCTCGTCAAGCCCAAGCCGATCGAGAAGCCGGGCTACGTGGTGGCCGGCGGCGAGGCGAAGCCGGAAGCCGCGGCCGGCGGCGGCGCGCCCAAGGCGGAGGAGATCCCGCCGATCGCGCCCTTGCTCGCCAAGGCCGACCCCGCCGAGGGCGAGAAGATCTTCAAGCAGTGCGCCGCCTGCCACACCGTCGACAAGGGCGGCCCGAACCGCATCGGCCCGAACCTGTACGGCGTGATCGGTTCGCACCCCGCCGAGGTCGCGGGCTTCACGTTCTCGAAGGCCTTGGAAGGCATCAAGGACAAGGTCTGGGACTACGAAGAGCTGAACAAGTGGCTCACCAAGCCACAGGCTTACGCGCCGGGCACCAAGATGACCTTCGCCGGTCTGCGCAAGCCCGAGCAGCGCGCCGACGTGATCGCCTTCCTGCGCACCAAGAGCGACTCGCCGCCGCCGCTGCCGTGAGCGCGGCGCGATCCAGCGGCGTTTCGCGGGATCGCGAGGTCGCGCTGGCGCTCGAGCTGGCGGCGCTGGCGCGGCCGATCATCCTCGAGCACTACCGCAGCCGGCTCGTCATCGACACGAAGGCCGACTCATCGCCGGTCACGATCGCCGATCGCGATGCCGAGGCGGCGATGCGCGCGGCCATCGCGCGGAGGTTCCCCGACCACGGCGTGATCGGCGAGGAGCACGGCCGCGAACGCCCCGATGCCGAGTTCGTCTGGGTGCTCGACCCGATCGACGGCACCAAGTCGTTCATCACCGGCAAGCCGCTGTTCGGCACTTTGATCGCGCTGGCCGAGCGCGGCCGACCGGTGGTCGGCGTGATCGACATGCCGGCCCTGAACGAATGCTGGTGCGGCGCCGACGACCGCGGCACGCTGATGAACGGCGCGCCGGTGCAGACGCGCCCGTGCGGCGATCTGGCGCAAGCCATGCTCTACGCCACCACGCCGCACATGTTCCACGGCGCCGACGAGGCGGCGTTCGCGCGGCTTGCCGCTGCGGTGCGCCATCCGCTCTACGGCGCCGATTGCTACGCTTACGCGATGGTGGCCGGCGGCTGGAGCGACCTCGTGGTCGAGGCGTCGCTGCAGCCTTACGATTTCGGCGCTCTCGTGCCGGTGGTCGAGGGCGCCGGCGGCGTCATGACCGATTGGCAGGGGCGGCCGCTGACCACGGCGTCCGACGGACGCGTGGTCGCCTGCGGCGACGCGCGCCTGCTCGGCCCCGTGCTGGAGCGCCTCGCCGGCTAGCGCGGCAGGGGGCGCCAGCCCCCGCGAGCGCGAACAAGAATGACTAGCGCGGCAGGGGCGCCAGCCCCCGCGGCGCCTGAACGCCGCCGATCGAGTCGGCGATTTGCCGCGTTTACCGGCGGGCCGGGCTGCTGGAAGATGCGCCCATGGGCCAGGTGCACGGCCCGACGCAAAGGTGGGGACGCCCGATGACGGCGGTGCGACGCGCGATGCGCCTGAGCGGCCTTGCCGCGGCCTGCGCGCTGATGATCGCCGCGACGGCCTACGCCGAGGACGTCAAGCCGGTCCACGGCATCGCGATGCACGGGCAGCCCAAGTACCCGGCCGACTTCGCGCATTTCGACTACGTCAATCCGGATGCCCCCAAAGGCGGCGAGGTCCGGCTGTCCGCGCTCGGCACGTTCGACAGCCTCAATCCCTTCATCCTGAAGGGCGTGCGCGCGGCCGGCGTCGGCTCCACGTTCGACACGCTGATGACCGCCGCCGACGACGAGCCGTTCTCCTATTACGGCCTGGTCGCCCAGTCGATCGAGGTGCCGCAGGACCGCTCGTGGGTCATCTTCAATTTGCGGCCGACGGCGCGCTTCCGCGACGGCAGTCCGCTGACCGCCGCCGACGTGTTGTGGACGTTCGACATGCTACGGCAAAAGGGCGCGCCGCTCTGGCGCATCTACTATGCCGACGTCGCCAAAGCCGAGCAGCTCGGCACGCATCGGATCAAGTTCACCTTCAAGCCCGGCAGCAACCGCGAGCTTCCCCTGATCCTCGGGCAGTTCCCGATCGCCTCGAAGGCGTACTACGAAAAGGTGCCGTTCGACAGCACGGCGACCGAGGCGCCGCTCGGCAGCGGACCCTACCGGGTCGTGCACGTCGACCTCGGCCGCTCGATCACGCTGGAACGTGACCCGAACTATTGGGCGCGCGACCTGCCGGTCAATCGCGGCCGCTTCAACTTCGGCACCATCCGCTACGACTACTACCGCGATCGCACCGTCGACTTCGAGGCGTTCAAGGCCGGCGACCTCGATTTCCGCCTCGAGGCGACGGCCAAGGACTGGGCGACCGGCTACGACATCCCGGCGGTCAAGAACGGCCAGATCATCAAGGAGAATCTGCCCAACGAGATGCCGCTGCCGATGCAGGGCTTCGCCTACAACATCCGGCGCCCGCTGTTCCAGGACGACCGCGTGCGCGAGGCGCTCGCCTACGCCTTCGATTTCGAGTGGCTGAACAAGAACCTGTTCTATGGGCTCTATACGCGCACCAACAGCTTCTTCTTCAATTCCGAGCTGGCTGCGCGCGGTCTGCCGAGCGCCGAGGAGCTCAAGATCCTCGAGCCGCTGCGCGCGGAGCTGCCGCCGCGCGTGTTCACGGCGGAATATCAGCCGCCCAAGACCGACGGCTCGGGCAACATCCGCGACAATCTGCGCGAAGGCCTGCGGCTCTTGAAGGAGGCCGGCTGGGAGATCCGCGCCAACAAGCTCGTCAACGTCGAAACCGGAAAACCCTTCGAGTTCGACATCCTCAACGCCGAGCCCTCGATGGATCGCCTGATCCTGCCCTTCATCAACAACCTGCAGCGCTTCGGCATCACGGCGCATCTGCGCGACGTCGACAGCTCTCAGTTCGAGCATCGGGTCGAAGATTTCGACTTCGACATGATCATCAACATCTGGGCGCAGTCGCTGTCGCCCGGCAACGAGCAGCGCGAGTTCTGGGGCTCGGCGGCGGCCGACGAGCGTGGCAGCCAGAACGTGGTTGGCATCAAGAGCCCCGCGATCGACAAGCTGATCGATCTCGTGATCGCCGCACCCGACCGCGAGAGCCTGGTGATGCGCACGCGCGCGCTCGACCGCGCGCTGCTGTGGGGCCACTATGTGATCCCGCATTACCGCGACGCGGTCTATCACGTCGCCTACTGGAACATGTTCGGTCACCCGCAGAAATTGCCGAAACAGGGCATCGCCCTCGATACATGGTGGGTCGATCCGGCGAAGCTGGCGGCGCTTCCAGCGCGGCATCGGTCGTGAATCGCGAACGAAGCATCGGTTGAATGCTCGCCTACATCGCGCGGCGCCTGCTGCTCATGATTCCGACCCTGTTCGGAATCATGACGATCAATTTCTTCATCGTTCAAGCGGCCCCCGGCGGTCCCGTCGAGCGCACGATCGCCCAGATCCGGGGCACGGCCGGAGAGGCGACGGCGCGGCTGGCCGGCGGCGGGGACACGGCGGCCGGGCCGACCAGCGCCAGCGGTCTGCCCCGCGCGCCGTCGGAGGTGCGCGGGGCGCGCGGCCTGCCGCCCGAGCTGATCAAGGAGATCCAGAAGCTCTACGGCTTCGACAAGCCGCCGCTCGAGCGCTTCGTCGGCATGATGCGCAACTATCTCCTGTTCGACTTCGGCAAGTCGTTCTATCGCGATCGAAGCGTCGTCGACCTCGTGAAGGACAAGCTCCCCGTATCGATCTCGATCGGGTTGTGGACCACGCTGCTCGTCTACCTGATCTCGATCCCGCTCGGCATCGCGAAGGCCGTGCGCGACGGCTCGAGTTTCGACGTGTGGAGCAGCGCGGTCGTCATCGTCGGCTACGCGATCCCGGGGTTCCTGTTCGCGGTGCTGCTGATCGTGCTGTTCGCCGGCGGCAAGTACGTCAGCTGGTTCCCGCTGCGCGGCCTGGTTTCCGAGGGCTGGTCGAGCTTGAGCTGGCCCGCGCGCATCCTCGACTATTTCTGGCACTTGGTGCTGCCGATCGCCGCGCTGGTCGTCGGCAGCTTTGCCAGCCTCACGATGCTGACCAAGAACTCGTTCATCGACGAGATCAACAAGCAGTACGTCGTGACCGCGCGGGCGAAGGGGCTGACCGAGCGGCGGGTGCTCTACGGCCACGTGTTCCGCAACGCGATGCTGATCGTGATCGCGCAATTCCCGGCGGCCTTCATCGCCATCCTGTTCACCGGCGCGCTGCTGATCGAGGTGATCTTCTCGCTCGACGGACTCGGCCTGCTGGGCTTCGAATCGGCGATCAACCGCGACTATCCGGTGATGTTCGGCACGCTCTACTTCTTCACGCTGCTCGGCCTGGTGCTCAACCTGGTCGGCGACCTCATGTACGTGGTCACCGACCCGAGGATCGACTTTGAGAGTCGAGAGGTCTAGCGCCGCCGTCGCGGCGCCGCCGGAAGCGCCCGCGCGCCACAAGCGCGTGCTCGGCGTCAGGCTGAGTCCGCTGGCGCGCCGACGGCTGCGCAACTTCCGCGCCAACCGCCGCGGCTTCTGGTCGCTGTGGATCTTTCTCGCGCTGTTCGGCGTCACCCTGTTCGCCGAGGTGATCGCCAACGACAAGCCGCTGGTCGTGAAATATGGCGACGCCCTCTATTTCCCGGTCTTCAAGGTCTATCCGGAGACCACCTTCGGCGGCGAGTTCCCGACCGAGGCGGACTACCGCGATCCCTACGTGGTGGACAAGATCCGCGCCAACGGCTGGTCGATCTGGCCCCTGGTGCCGTTCAGCTATCAGACCGTCAATCGCGACCTCACGGTGCCCTCGCCGGCGCCGCCGTCGGCCCAGGATTGGCTCGGCACCGACGACCAGGGGCGCGACGTGCTGGCGCGGCTGATCTACGGCGTCCGCATCTCGGTGCTGTTCGGCCTCACCTTGACCGTCTTCAGCTCGATCATCGGCGTGTTCGCCGGTGCGGTTCAGGGGTTCTTCGGCGGTCTGACCGACCTCTTGACCCAGCGCTTCATCGAGATCTGGTCCGGCCTGCCGGTGCTCTATCTCCTCATCATTCTGGCGTCGGTCGTCGAGCCGACCTTCTGGTGGCTGCTCGGTCTCATGCTGCTGTTCAGCTGGATGAGCCTGGTGGCGGTCGTGCGCGCCGAGTTCCTGCGCGCGCGCAATTTCGATTACGTCCGGGCGGCCCGCGCGCTCGGCGTGCCGACGCCGATCATCATCGTGCGGCACGTGCTGCCCAATGCGATGGTCGCCACGCTCACCTTCCTGCCGTTCGTGCTCAATGCGTCGATCACCACCCTCACGTCGCTCGACTTTCTCGGCTTCGGCCTGCCGCCCGGCTCGCCGTCGCTGGGCGAGCTGCTGGCCCAGGGCAAGACCAATCTGCAGGCGCCGTGGCTCGGCCTCACCGCTTTCTTCGCGCTGGCCGTGATGCTGAGCTTGCTGATCTTCGTCGGCGAGGCGGTGCGCGATGCCTTCGATCCGCGCAAGTCCATCGCATGAGTCCGCCGCTCCTGTCGGTGACCGACTTGGCGGTCACGTTCGGTCAGACGTCCGACGTGATCGAAGCGGTGCGCGGCGTGTCGTTCGATCTCGTCGAGGGCGAGACCTTGGCGCTGGTCGGCGAGAGCGGCTCGGGCAAGTCGGTCACCGCGCTGTCGTTGCTCCAGCTGCTGCCGCACAGCGCGCGCCATCCGCGCGGCAGCATCAAGATCAACGGCGTCGAGATGATCGGCGCCGATCGCAAGACCTTGGCGGACGTGCGCGGCAATCGCGCTGCGATGATCTTCCAGGAGCCGCTGACCGCGCTGAACCCGCTCCATACCGTCGAGCGGCAGATCGGCGAGGTCCTGCTCTTGCACCGGCCGATGAGCACCGGCGCGGCGCGCGCGCGCATCGTCGAGCTCCTGGAGCTGGTCGGGCTGGACCAGCCCGAGCTCCGGCTCAGATCCTACGCCCACCAGATGTCGGGCGGCCAGCGCCAGCGCGTCATGATCGCGATGGCGCTCGCCAACGACCCGGACCTGTTGATCGCCGACGAGCCGACCACCGCGCTCGACGTCACCATCCAGGCCCAGATCCTGACCCTGCTCAAGGATCTGCAGCAGCGCCTCGGCATGGCGATGCTGCTGATCAGCCACGACCTCAGGATCGTGCGCCGGATCGCCGACCGGGTCGCCGTGATGACCCAGGGGCGCATCGTCGAGACCGGCCCGGTCGAGCGAATTTTCGAGTGGCCCGAGCATCCCTACACGATCCGGCTCTTGAACGCCGAGCCGAGCGGCGAGCCCGAGCCGGTGCCGCCGTCGGCGCCGACGGTGCTCGAGGCGAGCGGCGTGCGGGTGTGGTTCCCGATCAAACGCGGCGTGCTGAAGCACACGGTCGGTCACATCAAGGCGGTCGACGGCGTCAGCGTCACGGTGCGCGAAGGCCAGACCGTCGGAATCGTCGGCGAAAGCGGTTCGGGCAAGACGACGCTCGCTCTGGCCCTGCTCCGGCTCGAGCGCAGCCACGGCTCGATGCAATTCCGCGGTCGCGAGCTGCAGGGCCTCAAGGCCCGCGCGCTCCGGCCGCTGCGGCGCGAGCTCCAGATCGTGTTCCAGGATCCCTACGGCAGCCTGAGTCCGCGCCTGTCGGTCGGCGAGATCATCGCGGAAGGCCTCAAGGTGCACGGCATCGGCGATACCGAGCAGGAGCGCGACCGGCTGATCGAGCGCGCGCTGGTCGACGTCGGGCTCGATCCCGCGGCGCGCGACCGCTACCCGCACGAATTCTCCGGCGGCCAGCGTCAGCGCATCGCGATCGCCCGCGCCATGGTGCTGCGGCCGAAGCTGGTCGTGCTCGATGAGCCGACCTCGGCGCTCGACCGCACGGTGCAGTCGCAGATCGTCGATCTCTTGCGCGAGCTGCAGCAGCGCAATCGGCTCGCTTATCTGTTCATCAGTCACGACCTCGCGGTGGTCCGTGCGCTCAGCCACGAGGTCGTGGTGATGCGCGGCGGCAAGGTCGTCGAGCAGGGGCCGGCCGACGAGGTGTTCGAGGCGCCGAAGCATCCCTACACCCATGCCCTGATGGCGGCGGCGTTCAATCTCGAGGCGGCACCCGCCGGCGTGGTGCGCAGCTAGCGTCGTCGGGTTAGTATCCCCGTCGCGGCGCAGCCGGGAGCAACCCAGGCGCGCCCGAGGGAGGATCCATGACACGAACCATTGCGCCCGTCCTGGGCGGGATCGCGCTGGCGCTGGCCTTGCTCGGCCCGGCGTCGGCCCAGAAGGCCGGCGGCATTCTGCGCATCCACGAGCGCGAGGGGCTGCCGAGCCTGTCGATCCACGAGGAAGGCACGATCACGGTCGTGCTGCCGATGATGGGGGTGTTCAACAACCTCGTCGTCTACGACCCGAAGGTGCCGCAGAACAGCCTCAAGTCGATCATCCCGGATCTCGCGACCGGCTGGTCGTGGAGCGACGACGGCAAGGACCTCACCTTCAAGCTGCGGCGCGGCGTGACCTGGCACGACGGCAAACCGTTCACCGCGGCCGACGTGAAATGCACCTGGGATCTGTTGACGGGCCGCGCCAAGGAGAAGTTCCGGCTCAACTTCCGGTCCGGCTGGTACTTCAACCTGAGCGAGGTGACGACCGAGGGCGACGACCAGGCGACGTTCCACCTGAAGCGGCCGCAGCCGGCGTTCCTCGCGCTGCTCGCCTCGGGCTTCACCCCGGTCTATCCGTGCCACGTGTCGCCCGCGCTGATGCGCCGCCATCCGGTCGGCACCGGCCCCTTCCGGTTCGTCGACTACAAGACCAACCAGTCGCTCAAGCTCGAGCGCAATCCGAGCTACTGGAAGCCCGGACGGCCCTATCTCGACGGCATCGAGTACACCGTCATCGCCGATCGCTCGACGGCGATCCTCGCCTTCGTCGCCGACAAGGTCGACATGCTGTTCCCCTACGAGGTGACGATACCGCTGCTCAAGGACGTCAAGAGCCAGGTGCCGGACGCGATCTGCCAGATCGGCGCCGAGAACGTCGCGCCCAACGTGCTGATGAATCCGGTGCCGCCGTTCGACAAGCCCGAGATGCGGCGCGCCGTCGCGCTGACGCTCGACCGCAAGGCGTTCATCGACATCCTGGGCGAGGGCCAGGGCGACATGGGCGGCGCCATGCTGCCGCCGCCCGAGGGCTTGTGGGGCATGCCGAAGGAGATCCTCGCCACCTTGCCGGGCTTCGGCCCGGACGTGGCGAAGAGTCGCGAGGAGGCGCGGGCGCTGATGCGCGGGCTGGGCTACGGGCCCGACAAGCATCTGAGCGTGAAGGTGTCGGCCCGCAACCTGGCAATCTACCGCGATCCGGCGGCGATCCTGATCGACCAGCTCAAGCAGATCTGGGTCGACGGCGAGATGGAGGCGATCGAGACCGCCCAATGGGTGCCGAAGCTGGTGCGCCGCGACTATCAGGTCGCCGTCAGCCTGGTCGGCAACGGTGTCGACGAGCCCGACCAGCAGTTCTACGAGAGCTACGTGTGCGGCTCGCGCACCTACATGGGCTACTGCAACCACGAGCTCGACGCCCTGATCGACCAGCAGTCGATGGAGCCCGACCAGGAGAAGCGCAAGCAGCTCGTGTGGGAGATCGACCGGCGCCTGCAGCAGGACGTCGTGCGTCCGATGCTGTACTTCCGGCGCAACGCGACCTGCTGGAAGCCCGAGGTCAAGGGCATCAGCCTGATGGCGAACAGCATCTACAACGGCTGGCGCATGGAAGACGTCTGGCTCGACCGCTGAGGCGCCCCGTAGACCGGCAGCATCCGGTCATGCTCCCATGAGCCGACTGTCGACGAGGGGAGTTCCGCGTGGCGCTGCTGTTCCTGGCGAAGGTCGATGACGAGGCCGGCTGGCTCGCGGCATTCCGTGCGGCGTTGCCCGAGGAGGAGATCCGCGCGTTCCCGGCGGTCGGCGATCCGGCCGAGATCGACTGCGCCCTGGTCGCCCAGCCGCCGGCCGGCGAGCTCGCCAAGCTCCCCAAGCTGCGCCTGATCTGCTCGCTGTGGGCGGGCGTCGACGGGCTGCTGCGCGACCCCAGCTTCCCGCGCCGCGTGCCGCTCGCGCGCCTGGTCGATCCGTACATGACCCAGGCGATGTCCGAGTCGGCGCTCGCACACGTGCTCGGCGCGCATCGCCAGCTCGACGTCTATCGGCGTCAGCAGGCCGAGGGCGTATGGCGCATGCTGCCGCAGCCGCGCGCCCACGACCGGCGCGTCGGCATGCTCGGCATGGGCGCGCTCGGCGGCGACGCCGCGCGCAAGCTGAAGGCGCTCGGCTTCGACGTCGCGGGCTGGAGCCGCCGGCCGCATCAGCTGGCCGACATTCCGAGCTATGCCGGGCGCGAGCAGCTCTACGAATTCCTCGCGCGCAGCGAGATCATCGTCTGCCTGCTGCCGCTCACGGCCGACACGCGCGGCATCCTGGACGCGCGCGCGTTCGCGGCGCTGCCGCCGGGCGCCACCGTGATCAACCTGGCGCGCGGCGCCCACGTGGTCGAGCCCGACCTCCTGGCGGCGCTCGACGGCGGCCGGCTCGGGGCGGCGGTGCTCGACACGTTCGAGACCGAGCCGCTGCCGTCCGGCCACCCCTACTGGCGTCATCCGCGCGTCCAGGTCACGCCGCACATCGCCGCGATCAGCGACCGGCGCTCGGTCGTCCCGGTGATCGCCGAGAACATCCGCCGGTTCCGCGCCGGCCAGCCGGTGCGCGACCTGGTCGATCTCGGCGCCGGCTACTGAGCGCGCGCAGCGCATCACGCGGGGGGATCAGCCCATGACGGACGACACGGCGTTCTCGGCGGACGGTCGGTGCACCTGCGGCGCGGTGCGCTATCGGCTGACCAGCCGGCCGCTGTTCGTGCATTGCTGCCATTGCACGTGGTGCCAGCGCGAGACCGGCTCGGCCTTCGCGCTCAACGCGATGATCGAGGCCGACCGCGTGGTCGTGCTGGCGGGGGCGCCCGAGACCGTGACCATCCCGTCCAACAGCGGCAGGGGCCAGACGATCGCGCGCTGCCCGACCTGCCGCATCGCGCTGTGGAGCAACTACGCCGGTGCGGGCGACATCGTGCGCTTCGTGCGGGTCGGCACGCTCGAGGCGCCGGCGCGGGTGCCGCCGGACATCCACATCTTCACGTCGACCAAGCAGCCGTGGGTCGTGCTGCCGCCCGGCGTGCCGGCGGTCGCCGAGTTCTACCGGCGCTCCGAGCAGTGGCCGGCGGAAAGCCTGGCGCGCTGGCGCGCGGTCGTACCGGAGCGCAAGAGCTAGACTAGGCGCGGGCGCGCGCTGCGACCAGCGCGTAGAGCGCGCGCAAGGTCTGCGGCTCGCCGCCCTCCGGGCGTCCGGGCCGCGCGCGCGCGTTCCACGCCATCATGTCGAGATGCAGCCAGGGCGTGTCGCTCGACACGAACTCGGCGAGGAACAGCGCCGCCGTGATCGCGCCGGCGTGCGGGCTGTCGCCGGTCGACGACAGGTCGGCCGGCTTGGTGTCGAGCAGGCGGCGATAGCCCGGCCACAGCGGCAGGCGCCATACCGGATCGGCGGTCGCCGCGCCCAGGCGGGCGAGCTCGTCGTAGAGCGCGTCATGGCGCGTGAAGACGACCGGCAGCTCCGGTCCGAGCGCGACGCGCGCCGCGCCCGTCAAGGTCGCGCAGTCGATCAGCAGCGCGGGTTGCTCGCCGTCGGCCTCGGCGAGCGCGTCGCACAGGATCAGCCGGCCCTCGGCGTCGGTGTTGCCGACCTCGACCGACAGGCCCTTGCGCGTCGCCAGCACGTCGAGCGGGCGCATGGCGTTGCCCGCGATCATGTTCTCGACCGCCGGGATGAGCAGGCGCAGCCGTACCTTGAGGCCCGCGGCCATCACCATGCCGGCGAGTGCCAGCACCGTCGCGGCGCCGCCCATGTCCTTCTTCATGAGCTTCATGCCGGTCGCGGGTTTGATGTCGAGGCCGCCGGAATCGAAGCACACGCCCTTGCCGACCAGGGTGACCTTGGGGTCGCCGTCGGCGCCCCAGCGCAGGTCGATCAGGCAAGGCGGCTTGGCGCTCGCCCGCCCGACCGCATGGATCGCCGGGTAGTTCTGCGCCAGCAGATCGTCGCCGGCGATGACGGACAGCTCGGCACCGTGCCGCTCGGCGAGCGCGCGGGCAGCCGCCGCCAGCTCGGCCGGCCCGAGATCGGCGGCCGGCGTGTTGATGAGGTCGCGGGCGAGCACGGTCGCCTCGGCGGCGCGCAGCACGTGGCCGCGATCGGCGCCGGCCGGCCAGACCAGGCTCGGCAGCGCGTCCTTGCGCCCTTTGTAGCGGGTGAACGCGTAGGTGCCGAGTGCCCAGCCGAGCGCAGCGTTGGTGGCGTCGTCGCGCGTCAGCGTCGCGTCGATCCGGTAGCTGCCGGGCGGCAGCGCGTCGGGCAGTCCGGCGTAGGACCACAGGCCGTGGTCGGCGTGGTCGGGCGGTTCGACGCCGAGCGCGATGCCGGCCAGCCCGCCTGCGCCATCGGGCAGCAGCAAGGTCGCGCCGGGCTCCGCCTTGAAGCCGGCGCGCGCAGCCCAGGCGCGCTGGTGCTCCGGCCGGGCGCCGAGCCAGTCGGCGAGCGCCGGCTTGGCGACCGGCAGCAGGGGAACCGCGTCGGCGGCGTCGTCGATCAGCTGAAACGGATGGGACACGGCGGCGCCAGACCTTTCTGTTCGTCGGACCGGGGTTTGCTCGGGGGGAGCTTGCACCTAGAATGCCGGCAAGCCGCGGCGGCTGCAAAGGCGCTGCGCCAGGGTGTCGCGATCGGGTGATCCGGTGGCCGAATTCACGCTCTATATCGGCAACAAGAACTACTCGTCGTGGTCGCTGCGCGCCTGGCTGGTGCTCAAGCAGGCGGGCATCGTCTTCGACGAGGTCGTGATCCCGCTCTACCGGCCGGAGTCCAAACCGGCGATCCTGCGCCACTCGCCGTCGGGCCGCGTGCCGTGCCTGCGCCACGGCGACACCGTGGTGTGGGACAGCCTGGCGATCGCCGAATACGTCGCCGACCTGATGCCCGAGGCGAAGCTGTGGCCGGCCGATCCCACGGCGCGTGCGGTCGCGCGCGGCGTGTCGGCCGAGATGCATGCCGGGTTCATGGCGTTGCGCCAGAGCATGCCGATGAACCTGCGCGCCGCGCATCCGGGCAAGGGGATGACGCCGGCGGTGCGCGACGACGTCAACCGCGTCACCGCGCTATGGCGCGACTGCCGCCGGCGCTTCGCCGGCGCCAAGCCGTTCCTGTTCGGCGATCCGACGATTGCGGACGCGATGTACGCGCCGGTGGTCGCCCGCTTCGCCACCTACGCCGTGGTGCTCGACGACGCCGCGCGCGACTACGTGAGTCTGATCCTGGGGCTGCCCGCGCTGCAGGCATGGACCGAAGCCGCCCAGCAGGAGCCCTGGATCATCCCGGAGTTCGAGCGCTGACGCGCCGACGCCGGCGCGCCGCGTCGGTCAGTCGGCGACCGGCGTGCTGTTGAGCGTGCCGATCTCGCGGTAGAAGCGGGCGGCTCCCGGATGCAGCGGCACGACGATGCCGAGCAATGCGTTATCGAGCTTGACCGTGCGGGCGACCGGCGGCCCGGCAGCCAGCAGCTTCGCGGTCGCGTCGTTCCACAGCGAGCGCGTGATCGCCTCGACGCGGTCGGGGTCGGCGCCCGCCGCGACGAATAGCTGGATCGGCAAGCCCGGCAACTCGATCGCCTCGACCCCGGCGTAGCTGCCGGCGGGCAGCTTGATGGCGGTCACATAAGGCAGGCGGCCGGCCGCAGGCCGCGGGATGGCGAGCAGGTGGATCGGCACCAGATGGGCGAACTCGGCGAGCGCCGGCTGTGGCGCCGTCGCGACCACGATCAGCCCGTCGAGGCGGCGCTCCGCGAGGGCCTGCAGCCCGGCCTGCAGCGTGACGTTCGGCGCGCCCTTGCGGCCGCCGTCGAGCCCGAGCTGGCTCAAGGTGAGCTGGAGGAACGACGCGGCGCTCGGGTCGTCGGTGGCGCCGGCGACCGGGCGGCGGCGCAGGTCGTCGACCGTCTCGAAGCGCGCATCCCGGCGCACCACGGCGTGGACAGTCTCGACGAACAAGGTGGCGACGCTGCGCAGCGCCTCGCGCCGCTTGGCGCCGTCGGGGCGCTTGGCTGTGTAGGCGCGGTACGCGTCGCCCGCGGGCACCAGGACGGCGTCGATCTGGCGCTGCTCGAGAAGCTCGATGGCCTCGGCGGCGCTGGCGATCGCCTGAGCCAGCGCGATCATGCCCGGCACGCCGCAGCTGCCGCCGTGCTCGCACGCCCGGCCGCCCGGCGGGCTGCTCAGCCCGGCGGCGACCAGCCCGGCGAGCGCGAAGGACGGGCTGTCGACGGCGCCCGAACCGATGCGGAAGAACTGCGTATCGGACGGCGCGACCGCCTGGGCGAGCGCGGGAATCGCGTGCAGCAGCGTGACGACGGCAAGCGCGAGCGCGACCGCTCGGACCCCGACCAGAATCGCTGCCGCCGACGCCATCCGCGCCATGGATGTCGGTTCCTCATCGCGTCAGAATCGCCGAGACGCACGACACAGCCGCGCCGCGTCGCAATCGCTCTGCGACTTTACAGCAAGAATCGGGCAACCCGGCCGCAAATTCCGGGCGTCGCTCCACTACGCGACGCGATGATGCCGTGGCGCCACAGATCAATTGATCGATTGGCTCATCGGCCGCACCGTCACGCCGGCGCGCTCGAGCGTCGTGCGCACGGCGCGCGCCATGCCGACCGCCGCCGGGTTGTCGCCGTGCACGCAGATCGTGTCGATCCGGACCGGAAGCTTGACGCCGTTGACGCTGCGGATCGCCTGCTCCTCGACCATTTGGAGTACGCGGCGCGCGGCGAGCTCGGCGTCGTGCAGCACCGCGCCGGGCTGCTTGCGCGGCGTCAGCTGCCCGTTGTCCTGGTAGGTGCGGTCGGCATAGACCTCGCGCGCGATGCGCAGCTCGAGCTCGAGGCCCGCCCGCTCGAGCTCGGTGCCGGCGATCACGACGAAGATGAGGTCGCGATCGATCCCCTTGATGCCACGCGCCACGGCGCGCGCCAGCGCCGGGTCGGCGGCGGCCATGTTGTTGAGCGCGCCGTGGATCTTGACGTGCGTGACACGGTGACCGCCGTGGACGGCGATCGCCTGCAGGGCGCCGATCTGGTAGACGACCGCCTTCTCGATGTCCTCGGGCGCCTCGCCCTGGATGGTGCGCCGGCCGAACCCCCACAGGTCGAGCAGGCTCGGGTGCGCGCCGACGTCGACCCGGTTGGCGCGCGCGCGCGCCACCGTGTCGGCCATCACCAGCGGGTCGCCGGCGTGGAAGCCGCAAGCGACGTTGGCCGAGCTCACGATGTCGAGCATCTCGGCGTCATGGCCGAGGGTGTAGACGCCGAAGCTTTCGCCCATGTCGCTGTTGAGATCGACGACGCTCGCCATGGTTCGGATTCCAGACATGGGTGGGAAGGGGCGTGCCCACCACATAATGCGATCGCGCGGCCGGCGCCACCCCCTCTGAAGCGCTCGGGAGCCGGGTGTTGAAGTCGCGCCGGCACGTCCCCTAGGCTTCCGGCCGTTGACGAGGGCGGGACGGCGGGCTTGTCGAGGTCTTTGGCCGTGGTGGTGGCGATGGTGGCGTGCGCGGCGCTCGCGGGTGCGGCGCCGGCCGGCGCCCAAAGCGGTGCCGAGATCCGTTGGGACATGCCGACGCCCTATGCCGACAGCAACTTCCGTACCCAGAACGTGCTGGAGTTCGTCGACGCGATCGCCAAGGCGACCGGCGGTCGCTTCGAGATCACGGTCCACGACAACGCATCGCTGTTTCCGATGCCCGAGATCAAGGGCGCGATCCAGAGCGGCCAGGTCAATATCGGCGCCTTCCTGCTCGCCGCCTACGGCCACGAGGATCCGATCTACGAGGCGGATGCGATCCCGTTCCTCGCCGCCGGGCTCGACGACGCCTGGCGGCTCTACCAGATCCAGAAGCCGTATCTCGAGAAGCGCCTGGAGGCCCAGCGGCTGCGGCTCCTCTACTCGGTTCCCGGCCCCGGCCAGGGCTTCTACACGCGCGCGCCGATCGCCCGGTTGAGCGACCTGCGCGGCGTCAAGTTCCGTGCCGTGACGCCGACGACGCAGCGCCTGGCGCAACTGATCGGCGCCGACCCGGTCGCGATCCGCGCGGTCGGCGTGCGCCAGGCCTTCGCGTCGGGCGAGGTCACCGCGATGCTGGCCTCGCCGACCTTGGGGATCGACACCGCCGCCTGGGAGTACGCGCGCTATTTCTATCCGACCAATGCCGCCCACCCGCGCGAGGCCATCGTGGTCAACGACCGCGCGTTCCGCCGGCTGCCGGAGGACATCCAGGCAGCCGTGCTGGAGGTCGCCGCGCGCGCCGAGCTCGATGGCTGGCGCCTGGCGCGGCTGAACGCCGTCGAGATCAAGCGGACCTTCACCGAGCACGGCCTCAAGGTCGTCGAGCCGTCGGCCGAGATGATGCGCGAGTTCCGCGCCGTCGGCCGCACCATGGCCGACGATTGGGTCAAACGCGCCGGCCCCGACGGCGCGGCGATCGCCAAAGCCCTCGAACGCTAGGCGGCGCTGGCCGGCACCGGCCGATTTTGGCTGGGCGTCGGCTTGCGCTATGGTGGCGGCCAAGGGTGCCGCGGCGACGGCCGAACCGGAGGAGGAGCCAGCGATGAGTGGGAAGAGCGTCGAGGTGAAGTTCCTGGAAGGCGTGCGGATCGTCGACTTCACCCAATTCGAGGCGGGGCCGTCCTGTACCGAGGCGCTGGCCTGGCTGGGCGCCGAGGTGGTCAAGATCGAGAACCCGAAGGTCGGCGACCCGGGTCGCCGGATCATCCCCGGCAAGCCCGAGACCGACCCCTATTACTTCCACATGTTCAACGCCAACAAGAAGTCGCTGACGGTCGACCTCAAGTCGCCGAAGGGCCTGGCGCTGGTCAAGGAGCTGCTCAAGAAGGCCGACGTCTGCATGGAGAACATGGCACCCGGCACGATCGACCGGCTCGGTCTCGGCTACGAGGCGGTCAAGGCGCTCAACCCGGGCATCATCTACGCCCAGGTCAAGGGCTTCGGCGCGGCCAGCCCGTTCGAGAAGTATCTCGCCTTCGATATGATCGCGCAGGCCACCGGCGGCGTCATGAGCGTGACCGGCGACGCCGACCGGCCGCCGGCGAAGCCCGGCATCGCGCTCGGCGACACCGGCACCGGCATGCTGATGGCGATCACCCTGATCGGCGCGCTCTACAAGAAGCGGGCGACCGGCGAGGGCTGCCGCCTCCAGGTCGGCATGCAGGACGCCATGCTGCACTACATGCGCATCGGCTTCTCGAGCCAGGCGCGCACCGGCAAGGTGACGGGCCGCAACGGCGCCAAGATGGCGGGCATCAACATCGCGCCGTCGGGCATCTATCCGTGCAAGCCGGGCGGACCCAACGACTACGTCTACGTGTTCTGCAGCCGCGCCAATCCGGAGCACTGGACGCGCCTCCTCAAGGTCATGGGCCGCGAGGACCTGATCGACGATCCGCGCTATTCGACCCCGCAGCTCCGCTTCGAGCGAACCGCCGAGGTCGAGGAGATCATCCGGGCGTGGACGCAGCACCACACCAAGCACGAGGCCATGAAGCTGATCGGCGAGGCCGGCGTGCCGGCGGGCGCGGTGCTCGACACCTTGGAGCTGCAGAACGACGCGAGCTTCGAGGAACGCGGCATCATGCAGGTGATGCACCATCCGAAGCACGGGCCGTACAAGATGCCGGCCTGGCCGGTGCAGATCGACGGCGCGTCGCCGCGCGTCAAGCCCTCGCCCATGCTGGGCGAACACAACGCCCAGGTGCTCGAGACCTGGCTCAGCATGACGCCGGCGTCGATCGCCGCGCTCCAAGGCGAGGGCGTGATCGGTCAGGTCGACGTGCCCAAGGCCGCGGAGTAGCGCCGCGCCGACCTAATCCAGCGTGTTGAGGCGGTAGCCGACGCCCGGCTCGGTCAGCAGCAGCTTGGGCTGGGCCGGGTCGTCCTCGATCTTGTTGCGCAGCATGCGGACGTAGCTGCGCAGATAGTCGCTGTCCTCGACGTGCGCCGGGCCCCAGATCTCGCGCAAGAGCTGCTTGTGGGTCAGCACCTTGCCGGCGTGCGCGATCAGATGGCGCAGGAGCTCGTATTCCTTGGGCGTCAGGTGGATGCGCTCCTGGCGGCGCATGACGATGCGGCGCACTAGGTCGACCTCCAGGTCCTTCAGCTTGAAGATCGGCCGCTCGCCCTGTTCGAGCAGGCGGTGGCGCAGCGCCGCGCGCACGCGCGCGAGCAGCTCCTCGGTGCCGAACGGCTTGGTCACGTAGTCGCTGGCGCCGAGGTCGAGGGCTTCGACCTTGCCGCGCTCGTCGTCGCGTACCGAGAGCACGACGATCGGCGTCTCGACGGTCTGGCGGATGCGCCGGATCAGCTCGATGCCGTCGATGTCGGGCAGGCCGAGATCGAGAACGATCAGGTCCGGGCGTTCGTCGGCGATGCGCGCCAGCGCCGCCGCGCCGGTGTCGGCCTCGACCACGCGATAGTCCTGCGCCGCCAGGCTGGTGCGCAGGAAACGCCGGATCGGCGGCTCGTCGTCAACGATCAGGATGGTCGATTGCGAGCTCATGGGCCTTCGGTTCTTCGGGCGCCGGCTGCTGCGGCGGGATCGGCAGCGTGATGGTGAGCACCGCGCCCGGCCGGTCGGTGCGGTTGGTGGCGAAGATGCGGCCGCCCAGCGCCTCGACGAAGCCGCGGCAGATCGCGAGGCCGAGCCCGGTGCCGGCGCGTTGGCGGTCGGTGGCGTGGACACGATAGAACTTGTCGAACACGCGCTCGAGGTCGGCCGGCGGAATGCCTTCGCCCTCGTCGATCACCTCGACGACGGCATAGTCGCCGGCGCGTTGCGCACGGATCCGGATCATCGTGCCGGCCGGGGTATATTTGGCGGCGTTGTCGAGCAGATTGACGAGCACCTGCTCGAACAGCACGAAATCGAGCTCGAACGCCGGCAGGTCGTTCGGCAGGTCGATCTCGACCCGATGGCGGGCGAGCACCTTGGCGCAACGCTGCAACGCGGTGCCGACGATGTCGCCGAGATCGATCCGCTGGCGCTTGAATTCGAGCGCCCCGGATTCCAGCCGCGTCATGTCGAGCAGGTTGCCGACGAAGCGGTTGAGCCGCTCGGCCTCTTCCTGGACGGTCGCCATCAGCTCGTCGCGCGTCGCCGCGTCGTAGGCGGCGCCGTAGGAGCGCAGGCTGGTGATCGAACCGAGGATCGAGGCGAGCGGCGTGCGCAAATCGTGCGAGATCGAGGTCAGCAGCGCGGCGCGCAGGCGCTCGGTCTCGGCGTCGAGGCGCGCCTGGTCGATGTCCTCGGCCAGGCGGATGCGCTCGACCGCGACGGCCGTCTGATCGGCGAGCGCATCGAGCAGCCGGCGCTCGTCGGGCGCGAGCAGCTGGCCCGGTCGGTCGCGATCGATGCCCAGCACGCCGACCGAGCCGCGCCCGGTGCGCAGCGGCAGGAACAGCCGCTTGGTGCCCGGCAGGGTGTCGGAGCCGCGTCCGGCCGGCCGGTTGTGGATCCAGGTCCAACGCGCCGCCGCCAGGTCGGCCGCGTCGATCTCGTCCTCGGGCGGGTAGGCGGCGCGCAGCGCCAAGGTCTCGCCCTCGGGCATCAGGACGACGACCCGGACCTTGAGCATCGCGGCGATCTGGTAGGCGGTCGCCCACAGGAGGTCGTCGAGCTTGGCGATGCCGGCGAGCTTGCGGCTGTAGGCGTAGAGCTCCGCCGTCGTCTTGGCGCGGTCGGCGGCGGTCTTGGCCTGGCTGCGCGTGTGCGCGGCCAGGTTGCTGACCAGCACGGCGGCGATCAGGAAGGCGACCAGCGCGATCACGTTGGCGGGATCGGCGATCGTGAAGGTGTAGATCGGCGGCAGGAAGAAGAAGTTGTAGGCGAGCACGCTGAGGCCGACCGCGAACAGCGACGGCCCGAGCCCGTAGGAGATCGCGCACAGCAGGATGGCGGTCAGGAACACGAGCGAGAGATTGGGCACCTCGATCAACTGGGCGATCAGCTCGGAGACGCCGAGCGCCAGTCCGACCATCAGGAAGCTGCGCAGATAGGGGCCGGGCCGGAACGCCGAGCCCGGCGGGCGCGCCGCGACCTCGCCTTCCGGGGCGAGCTCGTCGTCCTTGATCGCGCGCACGTGCACGCTGATGTTGCCGGCGCGCTTGACCAGCTCGCGCACCACCGAGCCGTGCAGCAGCTCGAACCAGGGCGAGCGCTCCGACTTGCCGATGATGATCTGGGTGATGTTGTTGGCGGTCGCGTAGGCGATCAGCTCGTCGGCGATGCGCCGGCCGGGAATCCGGATCGTCTCGGCGCCCAGCCGCTCGGCGAGCCGCAGCGCCTCGGCGATGCGGTCGCGCTGCGCCTCGGTCAGGCTGTGGTGGCGCTGCGATTCGATGTAGATCGCCGTCCACTTGGCGTGCAGGCGGTCGGCGGCGCGCCGCGCGTAGCGGATCAGCGCGGTGATCGACGGGCTCTCGCTGACGCACACCAGCAGGCGCTCGCCGGCGGCCCACGGCCCGGCGATCGCGTGCGCCTGCATGTAGTTGACCATCTGGTCGTCGACGCGCTCGGCGGTACGGCGCAGCGCCAATTCGCGCAGCGCGGTCAGGTTGCCGGGCTGGAAATAGTGGCGGATGGCGCGCTCCGCCTGGTCGCGCACGTAGACCTTGCCCTCCTTGAGGCGCTGGACCAGGTCCTCGGGCGTGAGGTCGACCAGCTCGATCTCGTGCGCCGCGTCGAGCACGCTGTCGGGCAGGGTCTCGCGCACCCGGATGCGGGTGATCTGCGCGACCACGTCGTTCAGGCTCTCGACGTGCTGGATGTTGAGCGTGGTGTAGACGTCGATGCCGGCGACCAGCAGCTCCTGGACGTCGAGGTAGCGCTTGGGATGGCGGCTGCCGGGCGCGTTGGTGTGGGCGAGCTCGTCGACCAGCACGAGCTGGGGCCGGCGCGCCAGGATGGCGTCGAGATCCATCTCCTCGAGGACGCGGCCCTTGTACTCGATGCGCTGGCGGGGCATGACCTCGAAGCCCTCGAGCAGCGCTGCGGTCTCCGGCCGGCCATGGGTCTCGACGATGCCGATCACGACGTCGACGCCTTCGCGGATCTTGGCGCGCGCCGTCTCGAGCATGTCGTAGGTCTTGCCGACGCCGGGCGCGGCGCCGAGGAAGATCTTCAGGCGCCCGCGCCCCTGCTCCTGGGCGGCCGCCAGCAGGGCTTCGGGCGACGGGCGACGTTCCTCGCGGTCGAGGGGCTCGGCGGGCATGGCGTGAGATTACTACAGGTTTCGCATCGACGGAGAGCGCACCCGCGCGGCGGGCCGGGCGCTAGGATCCGGCGGCCGCACCTTGGAGCGCCAAATTCAGCTCGAGCACGTTGACGCGCGGCTCGCCGAAGACGCCCAGCGCGCGGCCGCTCGTGTGGCGGCTCACGAGATCCTGAACCGTCGCCAGGGTCAGATGCCGGGCGCGGGCGACGCGCGGAACTTGCAGCGCGGCGTTCGCCGGACTGATGTCGGGGTCGAGTCCGGATGCCGACGCCGTCAGCATGTCGCTCGGCAGGAACTGGCTCAGCAGCTCGGGCTGATCCGCCCCCAGGGACCAGTGATCGCGATCCAGGCGGGTCGCCAGGGCTTTGCTGGTCGGCCCCAGGTTCGAGCCGCCTGAGCTCGCGGCGTCGTAGGGCGCGGCGATCGTCTTGGCCGGGTCCGCGGGGTCGGTGAGGGTGATCGCCGAGGGGCGGCCGTGGAACCATTCCGGCCCGTCCCATTGCTGGCCGATCAGCCGCGACCCGAGGATCGTCCCGTCCGCCACCCGGACCAGGCTGCCGTTCGCCCGGGCGGGCATCAGGAGCTGGGCGATGCCGGTGATCGCCAAGGGGTAGATGAGACCGCACAGGACGCCGGTGACCAGCGCCAGCCGCGCGGCAGGCACAGCGATGCCGAGCATGCGACCCTCCATCACATCACCACCGCGAGCAACATATCGATCGCCTTGATGCCGACGAACGGCGCGATCAGGCCACCGACGCCGTAGACCATGAGATTGCGGTAGAACGTCGCTTCGGCGCTCGTCGGGCGGAACTGGACGCCACGCAGCGCGAGCGGGATCAAGGCGGGAATGATCAGGGCGTTGAAGATCAGAGCCGACAAGACCGCGCTCTGCGGCGTCGCAAGGCCCATGACGTTCAGGGCGGAGAGACCGGGCAGCGCCGTGATGAACATCGCCGGGATGATGGCGAAATACTTGGCGACGTCGTTGGCGACCGAGAACGTCGTGACCGCGCCGCGCGTGATCAGCATCTGTTTGCCCAGCGCGACCAGATCGATCAGCTTGGCGGGGTCGGAGTCCAGGTCGATCACGTTTGCGGCTTCCTTTGCCGGCATGGTCCCGGAATGCATCGCCAGACCGACGTCGGCCTGCGCCAGCGCGGGCGCGTCGTTGGTGCCGTCGCCGGTCATCGCGACCAGGCGCCCCTGGGCCTGCTCGCGCTGGATCAAATGGAGCTTGTCCTCGGGCTTGGCCTCGGCGACGAATTCGTCGACGCCGGCCTGTGCGGCGATCGCCGCGGCGGTGATCGGATTGTCGCCGGTGACCATGACGGTGCGGATGCCCATCTCGCGGAGGCGCAGGATGCGATCGCGAATCCCGGTCTTCAGCACGTCGGACAGCGCGATCACGCCGAGGATCCTGCCGTCGACCGAGACCGCGAGCGGCGTGGCCCCCATGTTGGCGATGCGCCGCACGACGTCCTGGAGATCTGCCGGCTCGGGGGCCCCGTGCGCGTCGGCGACGTGCTGGACGATGGCATTGATCGCGCCCTTGCGGATGATCCGGCCGTCGGCCAGGTTCATGCCGCTCATGCGGGTCTCGGCCGAGAAATCCATGCTGTGCGCGCCGATCAACAGCTGGCCTGGCGCGGCGCCTAGCCGCTCCGCCAGGGCGACGACCGAGCGGCCCTCCGGCGTCGAGTCGGACGACGATGCCAGGTAGGCGGCCTGGACCAGCTCGCTCGCCGGGCAGCCGGCGAGCGGGATGAACTCGGTCGCCTGGCGGTTGCCGATCGTGATCGTGCCGGTCTTGTCGAGCAGCAAGGTGTGGACGTCGCCCGCCGCCTCGACCGCCTTGCCCGACATGGCGAGCACGTTGAAGCGCACCGTGCGGTCGATTCCGGCGATGCCGATGGCGGACAGCAGCGCGCCGATGGTCGTCGGGATCAGCGCGACCAGCAGCGCGGCCAGGTCGGCGACGTTGAGTTGCGCCTTCAAATAAGCGGCGACCGGCGCCATGGCGGCGACGACGATGAGGAAGATCAGCGTCAGGATCGCGAGCAACGCCGTCAGCGCGACCTCGTTGGGCGTCTTCTGGCGCCGCGCGCCCTCGACCAGGTGGATCATGCGATCGAGGAAGCTCGAGCCCGGATCGGTGGTGGCTCGGATGAGCAGGTGGTCGGAGATGAGCGTGGTCCCCGCGGTCACCGACGAGCGAATGTCGGTGCCCGGCTCCTTGAGCACGGGGGCCGATTCGCCGGTGATCGCGGACTCGTCGACGTAGCCCGTGCCTTCGAGCACCTCGCCGTCGGTCGGAATGACGTCGCCCTTCTCGACGCGCACGGCGTCGCCGCGCGCGAGATCGCGCGCCCGCACGAGCTCGGTCTCGCCTGACGGCGCGACGCGCCGGGCCATCAGCTCGGTCTGGGTTCGCCGCAGCGCCGCGGCCTTGGCCTTGCCGCGACCCTCCGCCATCGCCTCGGCGAAATTGGCGAACCACACGGTCAACGCGAGGATGACGGTCAGGGAGCCGTTGTAGAGGCGGCTTGCTCCGGTCGGGCCGAACAGGTCGGGCTCGATCGTCAGCGCGGCGGTCACGATCGAGCCGAGCCACACCACGAACATCACGGGGTTGCGGATCTGCACGCGGGGATCGAACTTCTTCAGGGAATCGACGAGCGCCTGCAGCAGCAGGGTCTTGTCGTAGGCCTGTGACGCGACGAGCGGTCGGCTCCGGCGCGCTCTGGCATGCAGCGAGACGTCTTGGGCCATGATCGCCGCCCGCCTAGAAGGTGAAGCCGTGGCGCATCGCGAAGAACTCCGCGAGCGGTCCGAGCACGAGCGCCGGGAAGAACGACAGGGCTCCGACGATCAGGATGACGGCGAGCCAGAAGGCGCCGAATTGCACGGTGTCGGTCCGCAGGGTGCCGACCGTCGGCGCGATCGTCGGCTTGCGCGCGATCGCTCCCGCGAGAGCCATCATGAGGATGATCGGCGGATAGCGGCCGATCAGGATGACGAGCCCGCCCGCCAGGTTGAACCAGGGCGTGTTTCCGCTCAGCCCGGCGAACGCCGACCCGTTGTTGGCGGCTTGCGAGGCGAAGGCGTACAGCACCTCGGAGTAGCCGTGCATGGCGCCGTTGCCGAGGGCCGACAGGCCGTATGGAGCGATCATCGACCAGGACGACGGCGCGAGAATGATCAGGGGGTGGATCAGGAGAGCGAGCGACACCAGGATCATCTCGCGCTTCTCGATCTTCTTGCCGAGGAACTCCGGTGTGCGGCCGACCATCAGGCCGGCGATGAACACGGCGACCAGTCCGTAGATCAGCGCGGCGAGGAAGCCGACGCCTTTCCCGCCGAACACGCACTGCAGCATCATGCCGATCATCGCCCCCGCGCCCCCGAGCGGCGTCAGGCTGTCGTGCATGGCGTTGACGCTGCCGGTGGTGAACAAGGTCGTGATCGCGCCGAACAGGCCGCTCATCGTGACGCCGAAGCGCACCTCCTTGCCTTCCATGTTGCCGCCGGGTTGATCCGGGGTGGCCGCGATCTGCGTGCCGTCGTGCACCAGGAGTGGCGTGCCGAACTGCTCGGGCACGA